>NZ_JAUPWM010000014.1:0-151917 GCF_032436795.1 Streptomyces sp. P9(2023) | reverse complement strand
GCGGGCTCGGCCTCGGGAGCGGGCGTCGCCTCCGGAGCGGGCTCGGCCTCGGGAGCGGGCGTCGCCTCCGGAGCGGGGGGCGCCTCCGGGGCGGGCTCGGCCTCGGGAGCGGGGGGCGCCTCCGGGGCGGCCCCGTCGTCGAACGCCGGGCGGGCGTGGTGCCAGGGGGCGTCCGAGCTCCGGTTCCGCGGCGGCGAGGCGGGCGACGCATCGCCCGCGTCGGCGGGCGTGCCCGCCTGGCTCGCCGAGCCGTCCGCCGCCGAGCGGCTGCGGCGCGGCGGGCGCGGCTGGTCGGTCGGCGGGAGGCCGGGCTCCGCTGACGTGGGTGTCTCCGGGGCCTGGCTCGCCGAGCCGTCCGCCGCCGAGCGGCTGCGGCGCGGCGGCCGGGGCTGGTCGGTCGGCGGGGGGCCGGGCTCCGCTGACGTGGGGGGCTCGGGGGCCTGGCTCGTCGAGCCCTCCGCTGCCGTGCGGGCGCGGCGGGGCGGGCGGTCGGCGGCGGCGCCGGTACCCGCGCCGGCCGCGGCGCGCGGCGTGCGGGCCGGGCGGGCGGGGGCGGGCGGGAGCTGGCCCTTCATCGGGCCCCAGTCGTTCGGGTCGGGGACGCCCGGCGGCAGCATCTGGCGGCGCTTCGGGCCACCGTGCTCCGACTCACCCGGCTCCTTCGCGCCCGGCCACGCCTTCACGACCCGCGCGGCCAGCACGAAGTCCTTCCGCAGCGGGTAGCCCTCGAAGTTCTCCGGCAGGAGCAGCGGCACCAGGTTCGGGTGGTCCGTGAACTCGACGCCGAACATCTCGTGCGTCTCCCGCTCGTGCCACTCCGCGCCCGCGTAGACCGGAACAGCCGTCGCCAGCACCGGGGACTCGTGCGAGACCGTCGTGCGCAGCAGGAGGCGACGTACCGCGCCGCCCTCCAGCGCCACCACGTGCGCGCACACCCGGAAGCCGGCGCCCGGCTCGTCCACCGCGCTCAGCCAGTCGAAGTACGTGCAGCCCAGCTTGTCCCGCGCGATCTCCAGCGCGGCGATCCACGAGCCGACCGGCACGTCCACCGTCAGCAGGTCGTACGCCCGCTCCGCCGTCGCCTCCTCGCCGAAGACCTCGGTCACGGACTCGGGAAGACCGTCGTACGCGTTCACTTGTCCTCACCGCCGCCCGGCTTCGGCGGCTCCACCAGACCGCTCTTCAGCTGGCCCGCCGAAGGACCCGAGTACCGCGCCGCCAGCGACTCCCGCGCGATCTTCTCCTGGAGCTTGAGGATTCCCTGCAGCAGCGCCTCGGGCCGCGGCGGGCAGCCCGGTACGTACACGTCGACCGGGATGATCTGGTCGACGCCCTTCGTCACCGAGTACGAGTCCCAGTACGGACCGCCGCAGTTCGAGCAGGCGCCGAAGGAGATGACGTACTTGGGCTCCGGCATCTGCTCGTAGAGCCGCTTCACCGCCGGCGCCATCTTGTCCGTCACCGTCCCGGAGACGATCATGAGGTCGGCCTGGCGCGGCCCCGGCGCGAACGGGATCACGCCGAGCCGGATGAAGTCGTGGCGGGCCATCGACGCGGCGATGAACTCGATCGCGCAGCAGGCGAGGCCGAAGTTGAAGACCCAGAGGCTGTAGCGGCGGCCCCAGTTCAGGACCACCTTCATCGGCTCGGGCGCCAAGCGGGCCAAAGGTCCCAGCGTCGGGGCCGGCAACGGGGTCGGGGCCGGCAGCGGGGTCGGGGCGGAAGCCGGGGTCGGGGTCACGTCCATGTCAGGACGCCCTTCTTGTACGCGTAGAGCAGGCCCACGGCCAGGAAGCCGAGGAAGATGAACATCTCGACCAGCGTCGTCGCGCCGTACCCGGCCGCGGCGAACACGGTCGCCCAGGGGAAGAGGAAGATCGAGTCGACCGCGAAGATCACGTACAGGAACGCGTACACGTAGTAGCGGACCTGGGTGTGGGCCCAGCCCTCCCCCACCGGGTCGACACCGCACTCGTACGTCAGCAGCTTCTCCGGGGTCGGGACGACCGGCCGCAGCAGCCTGCCGGCGCCGAACGCGACGGCGACGAAGAGCACGCCGATGACGGCGAGCAGTCCGACGACGGAGTACGACTCGAAGTAGTCCGCGTAGTCCGCCGCGAGTCCGATGCCCGCCCGCACGGTCGGATCCGGCACGTCCACCCCTCGCTTCCTGCCCGCTTCGACGTTGCGTACGCCCGTTGTGTACGCACGTTCTGTACGCACGGGAGTCTAGGCCCTGCTAAAGATCCCGTAAGCGGTGTGTCATGGACTGAACGGTGGGGATAGCCCTACTCCCCTCTCACCTACGGACCCCATGGCGTGCCGAGCCTCCCGCCCGGCACGCTTGGCTCATGAACGCCGATGCGAACGCCGACAACGCCGACACCGAGGCCCCGCTGCCGCCGGTCCGCCCCGCCTACGGCCGGCAGACCTGGAAGGAGATCTCCTTCCTCCTCTCCAATCTGCTGACCACCCTGGTCGGTTTCGTCTACACGGTCGTGGCGGTCGCGATCGGCGTCGGCCTGTCCGTCACGGTGATCGGCCTGCCGCTGCTCGCCCTCGGTCTCGCCGGGGCGCGCGGCATCGGCCGGTCCGAGCGGGCGAGGGCCCGGGCGCTGCTCGGCGTACAGGTGGAGGAGCCCAGCCCGCTCCCCCGCCGGCACGGCTTCTTCAACTGGCTGTGGACCGCGCTGAAGGACCCGGTGGCGTGGCGGACGATGCTGTACGGGTTCATCCGGCTGCCCTGGGGCATCGTGACCTTCACGGTCACCCTCGTCTCGCTGATCGTGCTCTGGCCGCTGCTGCCGTTCGTGGCGCGGGGGCTGTCCACCGCCGACCGGGCCATGGTCCGCGGTCTGCTGTCGCCCTCGGACGAGCTGGAGCGGCGGATCGCCGAGCTGGAGACCGACCGGGGTGTCGTCGTCGACACCGCCGCGGCCGATCTGCGCCGCATCGAGCGCGATCTGCACGACGGCGCGCAGGCCCGGCTCGTCGCGCTCGCGATGGGGCTCGGTCTGGCGAAGGAGAAGCTGCTGGAGGACCCGGAGGCGGCCGCCGCGATGGTGGGCGAGGCCCATGGGGAGGTGAAGCTCGCGCTCCAGGAGCTGCGCGACCTGGCCCGGGGCATCCACCCGGCGGTCCTGACGGACCGGGGCCTGGACGCCGCGCTCTCGTCGATCGCGGCGCGCTGCACCGTACCGGTGAAGGTGAGCGTCGACCTGGCCGAGCGGCCGGCGGAGGCGATCGAGGGCATCGCGTACTTCACCGTCTCCGAGCTGCTCCAGAACGTGTCCAAGCACGCCCGCGCCCGTTCCGCCTCGGTGGAGGTGCGGCGACGGGACGACCGGCTGCTGCTCCAGGTACGGGACGACGGCCGCGGCGGCGCGCGCCTCGACGGCGGTACGGGGATGGCGGGGCTCGCGGAGCGGCTGGGGGCCGTCGACGGGCTCTTCGTCCTGGAGTCGCCGGAGGGCGGCCCGACGACGGTCACGGCGGAGCTGCCGTGGCGGGGGCGGGTGTAGCCCCAGAGTGGTGTGACCGCCCGGGTCGCGATGCGTCGCGGCCCGGGCGGTCGTGCTTTCTCGTGCTTTCGGCGTCGTAAGGCCACCCGCGCCCCGCCCTGCCCCGCCCTGGCCCCCGAGTCCCACCCATCCCCCTGGTAGGGAAAACCCCCGGGCGGAGACGCCCACCCTCCTCATGGTCCCGGGCTCGTCCGCGCGGAAACCTTGGGGCGTAACGCTTCCTCTTCTCCGAGCAGAAACGGACCCACCGCGATGGCCGCCTCCTCCCGCCTCCCCGCCGCGATCCGCGCGCCGTTCGAGGGCCGCACCTGGCGCGAGTTCGGCTATCTGCTGCTCGGGCTGCCGCTCGGCTGCGTCTACTTCTCCTTCGCCATCGCCCTCGTCGCGACCGGCGCCGGTCTCCTCGTCACCTTCCTCGGCATCCCCGTCCTCGCGGGCGCCCTCGCGCTCTGCCGGGGGTTCGGCGCCGTGGAGCGGGCGCGGGCGCGCGGGCTGCTCGGTCTGGACGTCGCGCCGCCCGAGCCGGCCCGGGGCCGTACCGGCGGGGCGATGTCGTGGATGGGGGCGACGCTGAAGAGCGGCGTGTCCTGGCGGCACCTGCTGTACGCGCTCCTGTACATGCCGTGGGCGATCTTCGCCTTCACGGTCTCGGTGGCCTTCTGGGTGTACGGCTGGGCTCTCTTCACGTACCCGCTGTGGCAGTGGGTCTTCCCGATGTACGCCGGCCAGGACGGCATCCAGCTGTACGGGGACCGGAACCACGCGTTCTACCTCGACTCGCCCTTCGAGATCGCCGTCACCAGCGTCATCGGTCTGCTCTTCGTGCTCGCCGGGCCGTGGATCATCCGTGGGCTGACCTCGGTGGACCGGCTGATGGTCGGCGGGCTGCTCGGCCCCTCGCGGCTCGCGACGCGGGTCACCGAGCTGGAGTCGGACCGGGGTGTGGTCGTGGACACCGCCGCGGCGGATCTGCGCCGGATCGAGCGCGATCTGCACGACGGGGCGCAGGCCCGGCTCGTCGCGCTCGCGATGGATCTGGGGCTCGCGAAGGAGAAGCTGGTGGAGGACCCGAAGGCGGCGGCGCGGATGGTCGAGGACGCGCACGGCGAGGTGAAGACCGCGCTGCAGGAGCTGCGGGACCTGGCGCGGGGCATCCACCCGGCGGTCCTGACGGACCGGGGGCTCGACGCGGCGCTGTCGGCGGTCGCGTCGCGCTGCGCGGTGCCGGTGTCGGTGGAGGTGGAGCTGCCGTCGCGGCCGGTGCCGGCGATCGAGGGGATCGCGTACTTCACCGTGTCCGAGCTGCTCCAGAACGTGACGAAGCACGCGGAGGCGCGGCGGGCGTGGGTGGATGTGTGGCGGGTCGGCGACCGGCTGCTGCTGCAGGTGCGGGACGACGGGCGGGGTGGGGCGGACGTGGCGGCGGGGCGGGGGCTTGCCGGTCTTACGGAGCGCCTCGACGCGGTCGACGGGGTGCTGGCGGTGGACTCACCGGCGGGCGGCCCGACGACGATCACCGCGGAACTCCCCTGGCGCGCGTGATCCATTTGCTCGTGGGGGCCTCCCCGGGGGTTGTGGGCCCCCTCGTGTAACCCGCCTCAGGGAATTGGCGCGGGGCCGGCCCTGGGGTGCGATGCTGGGGGCGCATCGATCAATGGGACATGGGGGCTTCAGGGTCGTGGAAGACGTGGCGGACAGGGTGCGCGTGGTCATCGCCGAGGATTCGGTGTTGCTTCGGGAGGGGCTGACCCGGCTGCTCACCGACCGGGGTCACGACGTCGTCGCCGGGGTCGGTGACGGAGAGGCCCTGGTCAAGACCGTGGCCGAGCTCGCGGCCGAGGACGCGCTGCCGGACGTGGTCGTCGCCGACGTACGGATGCCCCCCACCCACACGGACGAGGGCGTACGCGCGGCGGTGCGGCTGCGCAAGGAGTTCCCCGGGGTCGGGGTCCTGGTCCTTTCGCAGTACGTCGAGGAGCAGTACGCCACCGAGCTGCTGGCCGGATCCAGCCGGGGCGTCGGGTACCTCCTGAAGGACCGGGTCGCCGAGGTCCGCGAGTTCGTGGACGCCGTGGTCCGGGTCGCCCGGGGCGGTACCGCGCTCGACCCCGAGGTCGTGCAGCAGCTCCTCGGCCGGAGCCGTAAGCAGGACGTGCTCGCCAACCTGACCCCGCGCGAGCGCGAGGTCCTCGGGCTCATGGCCGAGGGGCGGACGAATTCCGCGGTGGCGAAGCAGCTCGTGGTGAGCGACGGTGCGGTGGAGAAGCACGTCAGCAACATCTTCCTGAAGCTCGGCCTGTCGCCGAGTGAGGGTGATCATCGGCGGGTACTCGCCGTGCTGACCTATCTGAATAGCTAAACCAGCCACCACCTGACACTCTGTCAGATGGTGCACTGGCTGGATTCGGGCGTACGACTTTCCGGAAGACTCTGGGGGGCTACAGAACGTGACGATTCATGGCAGAACAGCATCTCAAAACGAGGTCCACGATGCGAGAAGTCCCGGGGAGGGCCTCCTCACCGTCGTAGGGTGGGCCACGGGGCCGGGCGGTTGGCCGTCCGCCCCACGAGCCTTCTCCCGCCTCTGGCGGAGAGACCCTTGCCGCGAGGGAGGTCCAGTTCAGTGACCAGCCAGGTCAGTAGCGAGGCCGGTGAGGCCCTGGTCGGGGAGCAGCGCAGCGCCCCGGCGGCGCCCCACCACGGCGACGAGAAGGAAGTCCGCCAACTCGATCGGGTGATCATTCGGTTCGCCGGTGACTCCGGTGACGGTATGCAGCTGACAGGTGACAGGTTCACCTCCGAGACGGCGTCCTTCGGGAACGACCTCTCCACGCTGCCGAACTTCCCCGCCGAGATCCGCGCCCCCGCAGGCACACTGCCGGGTGTCTCCTCGTTCCAGCTCCACTTCGCCGACCACGACATCCTGACCCCGGGCGACGCCCCGAACGTGCTGGTCGCGATGAACCCCGCCGCGCTGAAGGCCAACATCGACGACGTGCCGCGCGGCTCCGAGATCATCATCAACACCGATGAGTTCGCCAAGCGCGCCATGGCCAAGGTCGGATACGAGACGTCTCCGCTCGAAGACGGGTCGCTCGACGGGTACCGCGTCCACCCGGTCCCGCTCACCACCCTCACCGTCGAGGCCTTGAAGGACTTCGGGCTCTCCCGGAAGGAGGCCGAGCGCTCCAAGAACATGTTCGCGCTCGGGCTGCTGTCCTGGATGTACCACCGGCCCACCGAGGGCACCGAGCGGTTCCTGCGGCAGAAGTTCGCGAAGAAGCCGCAGATCGCCGAGGCGAACGTGACGGCGTTCCGCGCCGGCTGGAACTTCGGCGAGACGACGGAGGACTTCGCCGTCTCCTACGAGGTCGCCCCCGCGACGACCGCGTTCCCGACCGGCACGTACCGGAACATCTCCGGGAACCTGGCCCTGTCGTACGGCCTGATCGCCGCCTCCCGCCAGGCCGATCTGCCGCTCTACCTCGGCTCGTACCCGATCACCCCGGCCTCGGACATCCTGCACGAGCTGAGCCGGCACAAGAACTTCGGCGTCCGGACGTTCCAGGCCGAGGACGAGATCGCCGGCATCGGCGCCGCGCTCGGCGCGGCCTTCGGCGGCTCGCTCGCCGTCACCACCACCTCCGGGCCGGGTGTGGCCCTGAAGTCGGAGACGATCGGGCTCGCGGTCTCCCTGGAGCTGCCGCTGCTGATCGTGGACATCCAGCGCGGCGGCCCCTCGACCGGGCTGCCGACCAAGACCGAGCAGGCCGACCTGCTCCAGGCGATGTACGGCCGTAACGGCGAGGCCCCCGTACCCGTCGTCGCCCCGAAGACCCCGGCCGACTGCTTCGACGCCGCGATCGAGGCGGCCCGGATCGCACTCACCTACCGCACCCCGGTCTTCCTCCTCTCCGACGGCTACCTCGCCAACGGCTCCGAGCCCTGGCGGATCCCGGACGTCGAGGAACTCCCCGACCTGCGGACCCAGTTCGCCACCGGCCCCAACCACGAACTCGCCGACGGCACCGAGGTCTTCTGGCCCTACAAGCGGGACCCGCAGACGCTGGCCCGCCCGTGGGCCGTGCCCGGCACCCCCGGCCTGGAACACCGCATCGGCGGCATCGAGAAGCAGGACGGCACCGGGAACATCTCCTACGACCCGGCCAACCACGAGCTGATGGTCCGCACCCGCCAGGCCAAGATCGACGGCATCGAGGTCCCGGACATCGAGGTCGACGACCCCGACGGCGCGACCACCCTCGTCCTGGGCTGGGGCTCCACCTACGGGCCCATCACCGCCGCCGTCCGCCGGCTGCGCCGGGCCGGGCACCCCATCGCCCAGGCCCATCTGCGCCATCTCAACCCCTTCCCCCGCAACCTCGGGGAACTGCTCAAGCGGTACGAGAAGGTCGTCGTCCCGGAGATGAACCTCGGCCAGCTCGCCACCCTCGTCCGGGCCAAGTACCTCGTCGACGCCCGCTCGCACACCCAGGTCAACGGCATGCCGTTCAAGGCCGAGCAGCTCGCCTCGGCGCTCAAGGAGGCCATCGATGAGTGAGACGCTCCTGAACCTCGTGCCGAAGGCCGAAGCCAAGCAGTCGATGAAGGACTTCAAGTCGGACCAGGAGGTCCGCTGGTGCCCCGGCTGCGGTGACTACGCCGTACTCGCCGCCGTTCAGGGCTTCATGCCCGAACTCGGCCTGGCGAAGGAGAACATCGTCTTCGTCTCCGGCATCGGCTGCTCCTCCCGCTTCCCGTACTACATGAACACCTACGGGATGCACTCCATCCACGGCCGCGCGCCCGCCATCGCGACCGGCCTGGCGACCTCCCGCCGCGACCTGTCCGTCTGGGTCGTGACCGGCGACGGCGACGCGCTGTCCATCGGCGGCAACCACCTCATCCACGCGCTGCGCCGCAACGTGAACCTCAAGATCCTGCTCTTCAACAACCGGATCTACGGGCTGACGAAGGGCCAGTACAGCCCCACCAGCGAACTCGGCAAGATCACCAAGTCGACGCCGATGGGCTCCCTCGACGCGCCGTTCAACCCGGTCTCGCTCGCGCTCGGCGCGGAGGCCTCGTTCGTGGCCCGTACGGTCGACTCCGACCGCAAGCACCTCACCGAGGTCCTGCGCCAGGCCGCCGACCACCCCGGCACCGCGCTGGTGGAGATCTACCAGAACTGCAACATCTTCAACGACGGCGCCTTCGAGGTCCTGAAGGACAAGGACCAGGCCCAGGAAGCCGTCATCCGGCTGGAGCACGGCAAGCCGATCCTGTTCGGCTCCGCCCAGGACAAGGGCGTCGTCCGCGACCCCGCGACCGGCGACCTCAAGGTCGTCCCGGTCACGCCCGAGAACGAGCACACGGTCCTGGTCCACGACGCCCACGCGACGTCCCCGACCACCGCGTTCGCGCTCTCGCGGCTCGCCGACCCCGACACCCTCCACCAGACCCCGATCGGCGTCTTCCGCTCCGTCCGGCGCCCGGTCTACGACACCCTCATGGCCGACCAGCTCGACACGGCCATCGAGCAGCACGGCAAGGGCGACCTGAGCCAGCTCCTCGCGGGCAACGACACCTGGACCGTCGTCGGCTGACGGAAGCCGACGTACTGCTGAAGCGGACGTACGACTGAGGGGCGCGGGCCCGCACCACGGGCCCGCGGCCCCTCAGTCCTTCTTCCAGCGCTTCTTCTCGTCTTCGGCCGCCTTCTCGAACTGCCCGAGGAAGCGCGGGGCGCCCTGCTCGATCCGGTACAGGAAGATCTCCTTGTTGTACCCGAACATCATCACGTTCTGGTCCTCGAACCCGTACTTCTTCGCGATCCCCTGGTACGAGAACGTCCGCATCGCCCCCCGTACGGCGACCCGCGCGATGTCCAGCTTCTGGCCCGTCACCAGGCCGCGCATCCGCTCGGCAAGCAGCGTCACGGCGTCGTACGCCTCGGTCGCGAACCGTTCGACCGGTGCCGTGCCAGCGAGCCCCCAGCGCTTGCGGTAGGCGGCGGTGAACTCCCCTGCGGCCGGCACCCGGGCCGGATCGACATAGCTGGTGCCGAAGTACCAGCCTTCCGCCGCCGGGCCCGCGACCTGGAGGAACTCCGGCCCCAGCGCGTACTCGACACCGCCGCACAGACCGTCGTAACCCTGCTGCGCCAGCGCCTCGGCGCACAGTCCGGCGCGGCGCTCGGAGTCGCCCGCGTAGAGCACGGCGTCGGGGCGGGCGGCGACGACCTCGCGCACCAGAGTCCCGAAGTCCTCACTCGTAGCAGCGATCTGATGGCTCGTCACCGTCTCGCCGACCACGCTCATGGTGCTCCGTACGGAGTTGGCCATCCGTCAGCTGTAGTCGCCCGCCGCCCGGTCCTCCACCACCGACACCCGCTTGGCGCCGCGCACGAGGGCCACGCTGGTGAAGGGCAGTTGCAGCATGTCGTGATGGACGCGCAGCTCGCGGTAGGCCGGGTTCACGATCTGGGTGGAGAGGTCGCCCTGGTCGATGCTGACGGCGACGGTCGCGAACACCAGCATGGCGGCGTCGTACGTGTCGGCGGCGGCGACCACGGTCTCGCGGGTGGTGGGGCCGAGCACGGCCATCACGGCCTTGTCGGCCGCGAACTCCCGTGCCACGGCGCCCGCCCGGCGTGCGTCGCCCCCGTCGTCCCGTAGCTTCACCGCGAGGTCGAAGGGCCGGTCGGAGCGGGCGTTGAAGGTCTCGGCGGCCAGCCGCGCGCCGCGCTCCTGGGCGCGTCCGGCCGCCTTGCCGGTGCCGCTCAGGTCGGTCTGCACGCCGATCGTGTACGCGGGGCGGGCCCCGGACGCCCCGGAACCCCCGGTCCCCGAGCCGCTCATGCCGCCGACGCCGCCCGATCCCGGGCCGCCGCCGGACGTGCCGTCACTGTTCACCAGCCAGGCCGTCAGCCCGCTCGCCCCGGCGACGGCGGCGGCGGAGCCGAGGGCCAGGAAGCGCCGCCGGGAGGGTGCGGTGCGGGCGGGACCGGCCTCGGGCACGACGACGGTCGGTTCGGCGACGGGCAGGTCCAGGACGCGTGCGGAGCGTTCGGCGATCAGCGCGGGCAGCCCGGGCGGCAGCCAGTCCCCCGCCGGCCCGTCGGCCGCCCCGAGCCGCGCCCGTACGTCCTCCGCCGTCGGCCGGTCGGCCGGGTCCTTGGCCAGGCAGGCGGTCACCAGCGGCAGCAGCGCCTCCGGTACGCCGTCGAGGTCGGGCTCCTCGTGGACCGTGCGGTACAAGAGGGCGTCCACCGCCCCCGTACCGAAGGGCGGTCGGCCGGTCGCCGCGTGGGCGAGGAGGCAGCCGAGGGCGAACAGGTCGCTGGGCGGGCCGATCTCGGCGGCACGGGCCTCGGCCTGTTCGGGGGCGAGGAAGCCGGGGGTGCCGACGACCATGTCGGTGGAGGTGAGCGCGGTCTCGCCGGTCGTCCGGGCGATGCCGAAGTCGATGAGGCGGGGGCCGTCGACGGCGAGCAGGACGTTCCCGGGCTTGACGTCCCGGTGGACGAGACCGGCCGCGTGGACGGCCGCGAGGGCGCGGGCGAGCGCGCCGCCGAGGATCCGTACGCTCCGCTCCGGCAGCGGGCCGTGCGCGGCGACGGCCTCGCCGAGCGAGGGGCCGGGGACGAAGGCGGTCGCCATCCACGGCTCGGGCGCGTCCGGGTCGGCGCCGGTGACGGGGACGGCCCAGGGGCTGGAGACCCGGCGGGCGGCCTCGACCTCGCGGCGGAAGCGGGCGCGGAAGTCGGCCTGGTCGGCCCGGTCGGCGTGGGTGACCTTGACGGCGGCGAGTTCGCCGTTGTCCGTACGGCCGAGGTAGACGACCCCCATGCCGCCCGCACCAAGCCGCCCGAGCAGCCGGTACCCGGCGATCACCGACGCGTCGGAGGGCAGCAGCGGCTGCACGGCCCCGGGCGGGGACGAGGCCCGCCCGGCGGAGGACGGGGACGAGGCCCGCCCGGCGGAGGACGGGGACGAGGCCCGCCCGGCGGAGAACGGGCCACCGGGCCGAGCCCCGGCATCGGGGCGGGGCTCGGGCTCGGGCTCGGGCTCGGGCTCGGGCTCGGGGTCGGGGTCGGGGTCGGGGTCGAGCCGAGGATCCTGCCGGGCGCCGGCAGCGGGCTCGGCGTCTTGCCGGGGGTCGGGCTCGGCGTCGAGCCGAGGATCCTGCCGGGCGCCGGCAGCGGGCTCGGCGTCTTGCCGGGGCTCGGGCTCGGGGTCGAGCCGAGGATCCTGCCGGGCGCCGGCAGCGGGCTCGGCGTCTTCCCGGGGCTCGGGCTCGGCGTTGGACCGGGGGTCCTGCCCGGCGCCGGCATCGGGCTCGGCGCCGGCGGCGGGCTCCGCGTCGGGGCGGGGGGCGGGCTCCGCGTCGCCCCCGGTGTTGGGCTCTGCGTCGTTCGGGGCGTCCGGGGTGGGGTTCACTGCTGGGCCTCCAGACGGTCTTCGGCGCGGCCGACCATGGCTACGAGGGCCTGGACCTGGGCGCGGTCGATGTCCTTGGCGATGTGGCCGGGCGCGCCCTTGACCACGGCGGCGACGGTGACCTGCCCGACGCGGGACTGGTACCAGGAGTACGTCTGCTCACCCTTGACCGCGTCGTTGAGATACGTCCCCGCCTCGCGGAGCGAGTCCACCGCGGTGAAGTTGCCGCCGACGCCGAACGGGCTGCCGAGCGACAGCAGTCCGCTGATCCGTTCCCCGTCGCGCAGCCGCTGGTCGGGGCAGCGGAGCGCCTCCTCCAGGGTCTCGGCCATCTCCCAGTCCGCGTCCGACTCGGTGCGGTGCACGGTGACCGTCGCGGAGACCCGCAGCAGCCCCTTGCCCTCGGCGGCGGGCACCTCGCTGTAGGCGGTGACGCTGTGGAGCACGCCGCGCGGGCGGGTACCGGCCTCCCAGGTGCACCCGGTGTCGAGGACGGGCCAGTAGTCGTCGCCGCTGAGGTACGGGGTGCGCTTCACGTAGTCCGAGCCCCAGGATTCGGGGCCCGCGACGACTTCGAGCGCGAGCCGCTTGGCGTCGGCCTCGGTCTTCGGGGCTCGCTTCGGGTCCGCGGTGAAACCGAGCTTCGTGGGGACGGAGGTGGGTGCCGGTTGTGACGCGTTCGGCGTTTCGGAGGAACTCGCCTTGTCCGCCGGACGTTTGCCCTCGTCGCCCCCCCCCGCGTCCGAGCAGCCGGCCGCACCGGCCAGGATCACGCCGCAGGCCACTAAGCCCCCGCAGACGCGCAGCACTCTTCCGTACCCGTACGTCACGTATCCCCCACGCTCACGCATTGCCCGGAAAATGGTGAGGAGATCGTACGACGCAGGGGCTCAACAGGCCCTGTTTAAGGCCTCATTGGGACGATCTCGTAGCCGCCTCGCGACGCGCCGTGTCGTAGCGGGCGCGCGCCTCCTCGACCGCCGCGACGCGGGCATCGGTCCACCGGGCCAGCTCGCGGACACGGCCCGCGGCCTCCTCGCCCAGGGCGGTGAGGCTGTAGTCGACGCGGGGCGGGATGACCGGCTTGGCGTCGCGGTGGACGAAGCCGTCGCGCTCCAGTGTCTGGAGCGTCTGGGTCAGCATCTTCTCGCTGACCCCGCCGACCCGGCGCCGCAGCTCGCTGAAGCGGTACGAACGCTCGCTCAGCGCGATCAGGATCAGCACGCCCCACCGACTGGTCACGTGCTCCAGGACGAGCCGGGACGGGCACATGGTGCCGCCGTCGAAGCCGGCCAGCAGACTATCGAGCTCCTCACTTACCGCCATGCCAGTACCTTACTTCAAAGTGGGTACTTTCGAAAGGTTAGCGCCGCTCGTACGGTGAGTGCAGTACGGAACGCAAACGGAAAGCCCCCGCAGAGAAGGAACCCCCATGAGCATCGTCGTCACCGGAGCCACCGGACAGCTCGGCCGTCTCGTCGTCGACGAGCTGCTGACCCGGGTCCCCGCCGAGTCCGTCGTCGCCGTCGTCCGCGACAAGGCGAAGGCCGCCGACCTCGCCGAGCGCGGCGTCGAGCTGCGGATCGCCGACTACAGCAAGCCGGAAACCCTCGCCGGCGCCTTCGCGGCCGGCGACCGCGTCCTGCTGATCTCCGGCAGCGAGGTCGGGCAGCGCGTGGCCCAGCACACCGCCGTCATCGACGCGGCGAAGGCCGTCGGCGTCGCCCAGCTCGCGTACACCGGCATCCTCGGCGGACCGGAGGCCGACTTCGACCTGGCCGCCGAGCACCGCGCGACGGAGACGCTGATCCTGGACTCGGGCCTGCCGTACACCTTCCTGCGCAACGGCTGGTACACCGAGAACTACACCGCCAACCTCGCCCCCGTCCTCGCCCACGGCGCCGTCGTCGCCAACGCCGGCGAGGGCCGCGTCGCCTCCGCCACCCGCGCCGACTTCGCCGCCGCGGCCGCCGCCGTCCTGGCCGGCCCGGTCGAGGAGCACGTGAACCGGGCGTACGAGCTGAGCGGTGACGTCGCCTGGTCGCTGGCCGAGTACGCGGCGGAGATCGCCCGCCAGACCGGCAAGGAGATCGCGTACAGCAACGTCCCGGCCGAGACGCACGAGGAGATCCTGACCGGCGCGGGCGTCCCGCCGTTCTTCGCCGCGATCCTCGTGGACGTCGACAAGGCCATCGAGCGCGGGGCGCTGGCCCGGCGGACCGGCGACCTCTCCCGCCTCATCGGCCGCCCGACGACCCCGCTGGCCGAGACGATCGCGGCGGCGCTCGCGTAAGCCTTCACCCGAAAGTAATGACCGTATCGCGGTACGGACATGACAGCCTGCCCCGTGCGGCGCTACCTTCGTCTGAACGGCGCGGCGCGGGGCAGGAGGTTCGGTGAAGACGGACGACGAGGGACGAGCAGGTCTCCTCTACGGGATCGGTGCCTACGGAATGTGGGGCCTGGTCCCGCTCTTCTGGCCGCTCCTGAAGCCGGCCGGGGCGGTCGAGATCCTCGCCCACCGGATGGTCTGGTCGCTTGCCTTCGTCGTCGTCGCCCTGCTCGTGGTGCGGCGCTGGGGCTGGATACGCGACCTGGCGCGCAGCCCGCGCAAGCTGGGCCTGATCACGTTCGCGGCGGCGGTGATCACCGTCAACTGGGGCGTCTACATCTGGGCCGTCAACGCCGGCCAAGTCGTCGAGGCCTCCCTCGGCTACTTCATCAACCCGCTCGTCACCATCGCGCTCGGCGTCCTGCTCCTGAAGGAGCGGCTGCGGTCCGCGCAGTGGGTGGCGGTCGGCGTCGCGGCCACGGCCGTCGTCGTCCTGTCGGTCGGGTACGGGCGGCCGCCGTGGATCTCGCTGATCCTGGCCTTCTCCTTCGGCGTCTACGGCCTGGTGAAGAAGAAGGTCAACATCGGCGGCCTGGAGTCGCTGGCGGCCGAGACGGCGGTCCAGTTCCTGCCCGCCCTCGCGTACCTGCTGTGGCTCGGCTCGCAGGGCTCGGCCACCTTCGGCGCGGAGGGCGCCGGGCACGCGGCGCTGCTCGCGGCGACCGGCGTGGTGACGGCCGTGCCGCTGGTCTGCTTCGGCGCGGCGGCGATCCGCGTACCGCTGTCGACGCTCGGGCTGTTGCAGTACCTGGCGCCGATGTTCCAGTTCGTGCTGGGCATCTTCTACTTCCACGAGGCGATGCCGCCCGAGCGCTGGGCGGGCTTCTCGCTGGTGTGGCTGGCGCTGACGATCCTGACGTGGGACGCGCTGCGGACGGCTCACCGGAGCCGGGCGGAGCTGGCGGCGGCGGAGCGCGCGGCGGCGGAGGCGGCCAAGGCCGCGGGAGCGGACGTCGCCTCGGTGGACGGCCCGGAGACCGTCGCGCCCGCCCCGCACGACGCTGCCGCAGCCCCCACACCGGCCCGGCCGGCATAGTGCGCCCCGTCGGACGCTGACCGAAGCCGTACGCCTGGCCGAACCGACTGTCCGGCACCCCGACCCGTCCGGCGCCCCTCGCCCTGGCAGGCCTGCCAGGCCCGTCGGCCTGGTCCGAGCTCAACGCGCCAGCAGGTCGTACTCCCGGATCAGCCAGCACACCGCCGTCAGGCGCAGGGTCGCGAAGTCGTGGCCGGCCGGTTCGACCCAGTCGACCTCCGCCAGCCAGTCCGTGAAGCCGAGGACGTAGTCGGACAGGTCCTCCCGGCGCACGGTCCGCCGGAGGGTGGGGGTGTCGTCCGGGCGGCGCTGGGCCGGGATCAGGGCGTCGCACACGGCCGCCGCGTGCTGGTCGACGGCGGCCACGAGCCCCGGCTCGGAGGCGAACTCCGAGAGCCGGGGCAGGTACGTGGCGGCCACGCCGACGAGCGGACAGTCGGGCGAATCGTTCATTCGTCCACGTTACGGCTGGGCCGGGATCACGAGACGGTGACCTTGGTCGCACCCCCCGAGGCCGCCTCGGCCTCGGCGGCCTCCGGGGCCTCCGGGGCCTCCGGGGTGCGCCCCCGCAGGCCCGTCGCCGCGATCACCGAGCCGAGCGCCACCATCGCCACCGGTACGACGAGGGCTGCCCGGAACCCGTCGAGTCCGCCGCCGACGATCCCGTACACCGCCGTCACCAGCGAGATGCCGACCGCCGAGCCGAACTGTGTCGCCGTCGTAAGCAGCCCGCTCGCGAGCCCCTGCTCCTCCTCCGCGATGCCGTCCGTCGCGGCGATCGTCAGCGGCCCGTACGCGAGGGAGAAGGCGAGCCCGGACAGCAGCAGGGTCGGGAACATCGCCGCGTACGACCAGTCCGGGCCGACCGGCAGGAACAGCGCGTACGAGAGGACCGCGAGCACGAACCCGCCGAGGATCACCCGGCCGTTGCCGAACCGCGCCACCAGCCTCGGCGTGAGCGTCGGGGCGAGGACCGCGTCGACGCCCATCACGATCAGCGCGAACGCCGTCTCCAGCGAGGACCAGCCGCGCAGCTCCTGGAGGTAGAGCGTGGCGACGAACTGGAAGCCGAAGAACGAGCCGACGAAGAGCAGCGCCCCGAGGTCGGCCCGGACGGTCGACGCCTTGCGCAGCAGTCCGAGACGTACGAGCGGGGCGGCGGCCCGCCGCTCGACGGCGACGAACACCCCGGCGAGGGCGAGACCCGCGGCGGCCACGAGCGCGGTCAACCGCCAGCCGTCGAGGCCGTGCTCGAGCCGTACGATCGCGAACGCGAGCAGCAGCATCGACCCGGCCGCCGTCAGTGCGCCCGCCAGGTCGAAGCCGCCGGCCGCCCGCTCCGGGCGCGGCTCCTTCGGGACCAGGCGCAGCGCGGCGAGCAGGACGGCCGTCGCGAGGAGGACGGGCGCGAAGAAGACCCAGCGCCAGCCGAGCTGGGTGAGCAGCCCGCCGATGACGAGGCCGAGGGAGAAGCCGCCGGCGGCGGTGCCGGCGAAGACGAGCAGCGCCTGGTTGCGCTGCGGCCCCTCGGCGTACGAGGTCGTGATGATCGACAGCGCGGCGGGGGTCATGAACGCGGCGGCGACGCCGGTCATGAAGCGGGCGGTGATCAGCATCCAGCCGTCCTGGGCGAAGCCGCCGAGCCCGGAGAAGAGCAGGAAGACGACGAGCCAGCCGAGGAACATCCGGCGGCGGCCGAGCAGGTCGGCGGCGCGGCCGCCGAGGAGGGTGAAGCCGGCGTAGCCGAGGACGTACGCGGACATCACCCAGGCCGCGGTGCCGGTGGACAGGTCGAGATCGGATCTGATGCTGGGCACGGCGACGGCGAGCATGGCGACGTCGATGCCTTCGAGGAAGATCGTGCCGCAGAGGACGAGGAGAAGGGCCCAGGCACGTGCGGGGAGGGAGGTGGCGGAGGGGGTGGAGGTGGATGCGGACACGGCTGTCTCCAGGGCAGGGAGGGGGAGGAGCGGTTACCGGCCAGAGGGTCGGTTCCCTCTTGTAACCACCTCGATCCTGCGGCAGGATCCGATGCCATGGAAGAAGGCACTTTGAAGTCACCGAGGCACTGCGAAGTGACCTACGCCGACGGGCAGTCGGGGGACACCGACCCCTTCCAGTGGGACACCCGGGAGGACTGTGAGGTACGGCAGATCCTCGACCGGGTCGCCGACAAGTGGTCCCTGCTCGTCATCGCCCTGCTCGACCGCCGGAAGCTGCGATTCTCGGAGCTGAAGCGGGAGATCGACGGGGTCAGCCAGCGGATGCTGACGGTGACGCTGCGGCAGTTGGAGCGGGACGGCCTGGTGAAGCGGACGGTGCACCCGGTGGTCCCGCCGCGCGTGGACTACGAACTGACGCCGCTGGGCGGGACGCTGCACACGACCATCCGCTCGCTGGTGACGTGGACGGAGCGGCACCAGAACGAGATCGCGGCGGCGCGGGAGGCGTACGACGAGAGGGAGACGGCGGAGGCCGTGCCCGCCACCGCCTGACGCGCGGCGACGGCCTGACGCGCAGCGACGGCCTGACGCGCGCCGACGGGCAACGGGCGGGGCCAGCCGCTATGACTGACCCCATGATTGACGCCACTGCTGCCGCCACGACCACACCCGTCCACTGGACGCTCGTGGTCGACACCGCCGACCCGCACGCCCAGGCCGCGTTCTGGGCCGCCGCGCTCAACTATGTGGACGAGGACCACACGGCCCTCATCGAGGGTCTCCTCGACGCCGGCGCCGCCCCGCCCGAGCTGTCGATCAGGCTCCCGGACGGGCGGCGCGCATGGCGTGATCTGGCCGCTGTCCGGCACCCGGGCGACTCGTACGAGGAGAAGTCGGGGGCCGGTCTCGGGCGCAGGATCCTCTTCCAGCGGGTCCCGGAGGAGAAGACCGTCAAGAACCGCCTCCACATGGACCTCCACCCGGGCCCGGACGCCCGCGACGCGGAGGTGGCCCGCCTGGAGTCCCTGGGCGCCTCGGCCCTGCGCCGGGTGTCGGAGCACGGGTCCACCTGGGTCGTCATGGCGGACCCGGAGGGCAACGAGTTCTGCGTGCAGTGACGTTCACCCGCCGGACAGGCCCTGGGCGCGCCGGACCTCGAACTGGAAGCAGCCGTACTCGACGGCCCTGACGTGCACGAGCGCGACCCGAGGGTCGGCGAAGGCCTCCGTGAAGGCCTGGTCGAAGCCCTCGGTCGCCTCGGCCGGGATCTCCAGGAGACGGCCGCCGACGATCCGCCCCTCGGAGTCGTACCGCCGCAGGGTGCGCAGCGCGCCGGTCCGGTCGAAGGGGTACGCCTCCGCTCCCGGCGCGGGCCCGTCGCACTGCTCGGCGTGGATGAAGACCGGCCCCTGCTCGTCGTACGCCCCCGGCTTCGCCCCGGTCGCGGCGGCCCAGCGGCGCAGCGGCGCGTAGGACACGAGGGCGATCCTGTCCCCCGCCTCGACGGACCGGAGGCAGCAGCGCAGCGGGCCGAGGCTCTCGGTGGCGGTGAACGGGACGCAGGGCTGGCCGGCGTCGTCCACGATCCGGAGTTCGGCGAGGGCTTCGCCGTCGATGGCGCGTGCGGTGTAGGTGGTCATATCCCCAGCCTCACGCGCCCGCGCCCGCGCACGCTGGCGGATTTCGGACGCCGCGCTCCGTGAGCCGTCGGAGCTACTGACCACCGAGCCGTGGAGCCGGGTCAGTCCCACTGCTGGTCCGCCAGGGAGGCTACCGGCTGCGGCTTGCCGATGACGGCCAGGGCGATGAAGAAGTTGATCTGGCCGATCACGATGGTGAGGGTGGCCAGCGCCTTCTCGTCGTAGTGCTTCGCCACCTCGGCGTACAGCTCGTCGGAGACGCGCTCCTTGCCGTGCGGGGCGGGCTGGAGGGTCGCCTCCAGCAGGGCCAGGGCGGCGCGCTCGGCATCGGTGAAGTACGGGGCGTCCTGCCAGGAGGAGACAGCGGTGATGCGCTCCTCGGACACGCCGGCCTTGCGCAGGAAGGCGGTGTTCAGGACGGTCAGGTAAGTGTTGTTGACGATCTGGCCCGCCCGCAGGTGGACGAGGCTCATCGTGGAACGCGGCACCGAGCGGTTGCCCGTGGCCCGGAACAGCGCGGCACTGACATCGGCCAACTCGGGCACGAACTCCCCAGGGTTCGGCATGCGGGAGACGGAGGGGCTCGGGTTCGGGTTCGGGTTCGGGTTCGGGTTCGTCATGGCTGCTCTCCTTGTGTCGGCCTGGTCGGTGGCCCGGTTGGCGTCTTCACAGCACCGACGGATCCACGGCCGGACGTGTGACCGCGGTCCGGAGGTTTCTTTCGGGGCGTCCACAAACCCGTTGCGGCCGGGCCACCCCGCCCACGACCCTGGCCCGTATGGCCACCTTCGTGCACCTCACGCCCGCCGCGAACGCCCCGCGCATCCCGGCGCGCCGGGATCAAGGCGCTCGGGCGGCAGCGGCGGGGCGTGTACCTGTTCCCCGTCCTGCCCTCGTACACGCTCACCCACCAGTGGCTCCGCGAGCTGGCCCGCCGGCCCGGCCCGCGCGGACTCGTCGCCGTGCACGTCAAGGTCGCGGACGGGGAGCCCGTCACCGTCGGGCGGTACAGCGAGCGGGAGCCCGCTGCCGTGACGGCGAGCGAGGCCGTGCGGCGGATACGGGCGCTGGACGAGCCGCTGGGGTGGGAGGTGTTCCTGCCCCGGGCCGTCGCGCGCGGCGAGGTCCGGGCCGTCAGGGCCGTACGGCAGGTCAACGGCTGGCGGTACCTCCCCGGCGCCCACGGTGTCACGCCGTGCACCTGCTTCGGATGCCAGGCGCGCGGGGGTTACGGCGCACGGAGGCTGCGCGAACGCCGGCCGCACCCGCTGGACGGTCCGCCGCCCCCGCCCCGGGTCCTGCTGGCGCGACTCGATGCCGCCGAGGCCGAGGGGGACTCCGTCGCGCTGCGCGAGGTGCTGCACTGGTACGCGCTGCGCAGGCGCGGTCCGTTGGAGCGGCTGGCGCGGCTCGCGGGTCACCCCGACCCCGCCGTACGCACCGCCCTGGTGGAGAGCGTGGGGTACTGGAACCGGCCCGGAGTCGACGATCTGCTCCGCGCGCTGGCCGACGACCCCGACCCCGACGTACGCGAAGCCGTCGAAGACGCCACGGACACGCTCGTCCGGTGAGCGAACACCCCTGACCGGTTTCCGCTCTTGACGAGAAGTCAAATTCTCGCCGAACATTCAGCCCACGCAACACCCGCACAGCTCCAGCGCCTCGTGGCACCCACGCCCCGGGGCGTCTCGCACGTTCCGTCCCATCCCCGTTCGGAATCCGGAGCCCCCACATGAAGTTCTCCGTTCCCAGACGTGCCGCCGCGCTCTCCGCCGTCGCCGCGCTCGCCCTCGCCGGCTTCACCGGCGCCTCCGCGAACGCGGCGCCCTCCGCCGCCCTCGCCGCGCCCGACATACCGCTGGCCAACGTCAAGCAGCACCTCACCGACCTCCAGTCGATAGCCACCGCCAACGGCGGCAACCGCGCGCACGGCCGTCCCGGCTACAAGGCGTCCATCGACTTCGTGAAGGCCAAGCTGGACGCGGCCGGATTCACCACCACCGTCCAGCAGTTCACCTCCAGCGGCGCCACCGGCTACAACCTGATCGCCGACTGGCCCGGCGGGGACCCCAACCAGGTCCTCATGGCCGGGGCGCACCTCGACTCGGTCTCCTCCGGTGCCGGAATGAACGACAACGGCTCCGGTTCCGCCGCGGTCCTGGAGACCGCGCTCGCCGTCTCCCGGGCCAACCTCCAGCCGACGAAGCACCTGCGCTTCGGCTGGTGGGGCGCCGAGGAGCTCGGTCTCGTCGGGTCGAAGTACTACGTCAACCAGCTGCCCACCACGGAGCGTTCGAAGTTCTCCGGGTATCTGAACTTCGACATGATCGGCTCGCCGAACCCCGGCTACTTCGTCTACGACGACGACCCGGCCATCGAGCAGACCTTCAAGGACTACTACGCCGGCCTCGGCGTCCCCACCGAGATCGAGACCGAGGGCGACGGCCGCTCGGACCACGCCTCGTTCAAGAACGTCGGCATCCCCGTCGGCGGTCTGTTCACCGGCGCCAGCCGGGTGAAGAGCAGCGCCCAGGTCCAGAAGTGGGGCGGTACGGCCACGGCCTTCGACCGCTGCTACCACTCCTCCTGCGACACCACCTCGAGCATCAACGACACCGCCCTCGACCGCAACAGCGACGCCATCGCCAACGCGATCTGGACCCTGTCGGCCGGTACGACGACGCCGCCCACCGGCACGGTCTTCGAGAACACCGCCGACGTGTCCATCCCGGACAACGGCGCCGCGGTGACCTCCACGGTCAACGTCACCGGCGTCACCGGCAACGCGCCGGCCACGCTCAAGGTGGACGTGAACATCGTCCACACCTATCGCGGTGACCTCGTCGTCGACCTCGTCGCCCCCGACGGCTCGGTCTACAACCTGCACAACCGGTCCGGCGGCAGCGCCGACAACCTCGTCCAGACCTACACCGTGAACGCCTCCTCGGAGGTCGCCAACGGCGCCTGGAAGCTGCGCGTCCAGGACACGGCCGCGATCGACACCGGCTACATCAACAGCGTCAAGCTGACGTTCCCGTAGGTCCCGTAGGTCCTGCAGTACCAAAAGCGCCCGGGTGGGTCGGTGACCATCGCCCCCGACCCACCCGGGGTCCCACTCCGCCTGACGCGCGCTACTTCGCCGCGTTCGCCGCGTCCACGAGCGCCTGCTTCGTCACCGCTCCGACGTACACCTTGCCGTCGTCCGTCATCAGCGCGTTCACGATCTTCGTCTTGAAGACGGTGCCGGAGCCGAACTTCCCGTTGACCTCGTCCCCGAGCGAGTCCAGGAAGCCCTGGACCTCCTTCGGGGCCTCGTCCGTCTTCGGGGCCTTGGCGCCGGTGTCGTACGTCGCGATCGTCGTCCAGCCCTCGCCGATGACGTTCATGCCCTGACCGTCCGAGGAAGCCCCGGGCATCGCGCCGCCGAAGAGGCCGTCCAGGCCGCCGAACTCCTTCTCCAGGTCCTTCTCGACGTCCTTCGGCGCCTTCCGGTGCTCCGGCTCGCCGTCCTCGTTCAGACCCTCGGTCACCTTCGCGCCCTTGGGGGCCTTGAAGTCGAACGTCGAGGCCGCCGGCTTGCCGAAGTCGACCTTCGTGAAGCCCGCGTCGATGACCGGCTTGCCGCCCTCGACCGACGCCAGCGTGAACTTCAGCGGCGTGCCGGTCTTCGCGTCCACCGCGATCTTCACCGAGTCGACCGTCGAGCCGCTCTGCTTCGGCTTGATCACCAGCTGGTACGCGTCCCGGCCGGCCACCGTCGCCGTACCGCCGACCGTGATCGACGTCGTGTCGCCGGCCGCCTTCAGGACCTCGTCCGCGAGCTCCTTGGGCGTGCCCGGCAGCTCCTTGTCCGCCTTCTCGCCGGCAGGACCCTCCGAGGAGGCGCCCTTCTCGTGGAACACCTCGTTGGACTTGCTGTCGTACGCCCAGACGTCGTCGCCGTTGTGGATCAGGCTGTACTCGTCGGAGCCGTCGAGGATCGTCAGCTTCTGCCTGTCCGGGCCGTCCGCCGCCACACGCAGCGTGTGCGAGCCCGAGATCAGCTTGGTCAGCATCTCGGTCGGGTCCGTGGACGGGGTGCCGCCGCCCGCGGCGCCGGACGCCGCGCCGTCCATGAAGCTGTCGGCGAGCCCGGCCACCGACGGCAGGCCGAGGTCCGTGGTCACCTTGAACGTGCCGGACAGCGTCTGCGTGTCCGACGCGGCGATCTTCTCGATCAGCTGCTGTGCCGTGATCTCCGGCAGATCGGGGTCGCCGGACGCCGCCAGCGCCGGTACCAGTCCGATCGTCGCCGCGGCCACTCCGGCCACCGCGAACGGGACGACGTAGCGGCTCGCCTTACGGGTCTCTGCCATGGTCTGTCCTAACCTCCGTGGTCGATGACTCCATCTGACCAAACCGGCGGCTCGGAATCGTCAGACTCCGGACTCAACCTCACGTACTGCTATGGGATGACAGACCCTTAGGGCCCCTGCCCCGAGCGGGGGATCACCGGTGGCCCGGTACCCGCCGCCCGCGCTCCCGGGGGCCGCTCAGCCCGCCCGGTGGACCACCGCGTCGCACAGTTCCATCAGAGCCGACTTCGCGTACCCGTCGGGCAGCGGCGCCAGCATCGCCCGGGCCTCCTCGGCGAACCGGACGGTGTCCCGCCGGGCCTGCTCCAGGGCCGGGTGGACGCGCAGCCGCCGCAGGACCTCCGCGTGCCGGGCGTCGTCGCCGAGGTCGCCGTCGATCAGCTCGACCAGCTCCACGTCCTCCGGGCTCCCGTGCGCCGCCGCGGCGGCCCGCAGGTGGAGGACCGGCAGGGTCGGGATGCCCTCGCGGAGGTCCGTGCCCGGGGTCTTGCCGGACTCGTGCGAGTCGGAGGCGATGTCCAGGACGTCGTCGGCGAGCTGGAAGGCGACGCCGAGCCGCTCCCCGTACTGGGTGAGGATGTCGACGACGCTCTCGTCCGCGCCGGACATCATCGCGCCGAAGCGGCAGGAGACGGCGACCAGCGAGCCGGTCTTGCCACCGAGGACGTCGAGGTAGTGGTCGACCGGGTCGCGGTCGCCCTGCGGGCCGGCCGTCTCCAGGATCTGGCCGGTGACCAGACGTTCGAACGCCTCGGACTGGATCCGTACGGCTTCGGGTCCGAGGTCCGCCAGCGTGTGCGAGGCGCGGGCGAAGAGGAAGTCACCCGTCAGGACGGCGATGGAGTTCCCCCATCGGGTGTTCGCGCTGTCCACCCCGCGCCGCACGTCCGCCTCGTCCATGACGTCGTCGTGGTAGAGGGTCGCCAGGTGGGTGAGCTCGACGACGACGGCCGAGGGCACGACACCCGGCGCGTACGGGTCGCCGAACTGGGCGGCGAGCATCACCAGAAGTGGCCGGAAACGCTTGCCACCTGCCAGGACGAGATGCTGCGCGGCCTCCGTGATGAACGGGATCTCGCTCTTGGTGGCGTCCAGGAGCCCTGCCTCCACGGCCGCCAATCCGGTCTGGACATCGGCCTCAAGAGCCTGGTCCCGCACGCTAAGACCGAACGGCCCGACGACGGTCACGAGGGGGTCTCCTGTCTGCTGACGCCTGCTTCTGCTGCCGAACCACTGCCGAACCACTGCCGAACCACTGCCGAACCACTGCCGAACCACTGCCGAACCACTGCCGTACCACTGCCGTACGACCGCGCAATCACTGCCGACGATCACACGGATTGTCGATGTGTCGCTCGATTCACTCAAGTCAGCGTATCCGGTCGCGTTTCGATCACCATGGGCGCCTTCCCGCCACCCCCGGTATGTTCGTGATCAGTTCATACGACCAGGAGTAGGCGTTTTGTCCCGAACAGTGATCGATATCGACACGAACGGCGAGCGGCCGCCGCCTGAAGACGATCATGCCTTCTTCGGCCAGCCGAAGGGGCTCCTCACCCTCTCGGGTCTGGAGGTCTGGGAGCGGTTCTCCTTCCTCGGCATGCAGGCGATCCTCGTCCTCTACTTCGCCGACACGGTCACCAACGAGGGCCTGGGCATGGACGCGGGCACGGCGGCCTCCGTAGCGGCCGCGTACGGCACGCTCGTCTATCTGGTGTCCGTGGCCGGCGGCTGGCTCGCGGACCGCATCCTCGGCTCGTACCGCGCCGTCCTGTGGGGCGGCGTCCTGATCGCGCTCGGCCACTACTCCATGGCCGTGCCGACGGCCGGTATGACCTGGGTGGGCCTCGGCCTGATCAGCGCCGGTACCGGCCTGCTCAAGCCGAACGTCGCCACCATGGTCGGCAAGCTCTACGCCACCGACGACGACCGCCGCGACGCGGGCTTCGCGCTCTACTACATGGCGATCAACATCGGCGCCTTCGCCGGACCGCTGATCACCGGCTGGCTCGCCGAGCACCGGGGCTACCACTGGGGCTTCTCGGCGGCGGCCATCGGCATGACCTTCGGCCTGATCCAGTACGTCCTGGGCCGCCGTCACCTGGCCGGGCGCAAGCACTCCGCCGAGTTCGCGCTCGCCCCCGACGCGATGCGCCACGCGATCCGGATGATCGTCCTCGGCGTGGTCGTCGTGGGCGCCCTGGGCGGCCTGCTGGCCGGACTCGGCCTGCTGACGATGGACCGCTTCGTCGACCTGCTGACGCTCATCTCGTTGATCGCCCCGGTCGTCTACTTCTGGGTGATGTTCAGGAGCCCCCGGGTCACCCCGGAGGAGCGCGGGCGGCTGAAGCCGTACATCGTGCTCTTCCTGGCCTCGGTGGTCTTCAACTTCATCCTCTTCCAGGCGTACTCGACGATGATCCTGCTGGCCTCCACCAACGCCCGCACCACCATCCTCGGCTTCGACTTCCCGGCCAGCTGGTACGCCTCCGCCCTCGGCGCCTTCGAGGTGGCGCTCGCGCCCGTCGTGGCCGCCGCCTGGGCCCGGATGGGGCACAAGCAGCCGCACGCCTCCAACAAGATCGCCTTCGGCGTGATCCTCGGCGGCCTGTCGTTCCTGCTGATGGTGGTGCCGACGTCCGGGCACACGGACGACACGTACCGGATGGCCGCCTGGTGGATCGTCGGCTCGTACCTGCTGCTCGGCCTCGGTGACGTGCTCCTGGAGACCTCCGGGATGTCCGCGACCAGCAAGCTCGCGCCGAAGGCCTTCTCCAGCCAGACCATGTCGCTCTGGTTCCTCTCCCTCGCGCTCGCCAACGGCATCCAGGCGCAGACGGTGAAGCTGTACGACGACGTCTCCAAGCCCGCCTACTTCGGCGTCAACGGAGCCATCGCGGTCGTCGCGGGCCTCGTCGTGATCGCCATGGCGCCCTGGCTGCGCCGCACCATGCACCCCGTCCACTGAGGTCCGTGGAGGCCCGTCATGCGCATCCGCACCGAGTTCCCGTACGAGACGACCCACGAGGACGTCCGGATCCCGCTCCCGGACGGCACGCGGCTGTACGCCCGGATCTGGCGCCCGGTCACCGACGAGCCCGTCCCCGCCCTCCTGGAGTACCTCCCGTACCGCCTGAGCGACTGGACGGCGCCCCGCGACCGGCAGCGCCACCCCTGGTACGCCGGGCACGGCTACGCCTCCGTACGCGTCGACGTGCGCGGGCACGGCAACAGCGAGGGGCTGCCGGGCGACGAGTACGACCCCGTGGAGCTGGCGGACGGCGTGGCGGTGGTGAACTGGCTCGCCGAACAGCCCTGGTGCACGGGGAAGGTCGGCATGTTCGGGATCTCCTGGGGCGGCTTCAACTCGCTCCAGATCGCCGCGCTCGCGCCCGAGCCGCTGAAGGCGATCGTCACGGTCTGCTCGACCGACGACCGCTACGACAACGACGTCCACTACATGGGCGGATCTGTTCTCGCCGTCGACATGCACGCCTGGGCGGCGACCATGCTCGCCTTCGTCTGCCGGCCGCCGGACCCGCTGCACGTGGGCGAGGAGTGGCGGGAGATGTGGCTGCGGCGCCTGGAGGCCGTGAACCCCCTGATCCACACCTGGCTGGCCCACCAGACCCGGGACGCGTACTGGCGGCACGGCAGCGTCTGCGAGGAGTACGGGGCGATCGGGGCGGCCGTCCTGGCGGTGGGCGGCTGGCACGACCCGTACCGGGACACCGTGCTGCGGCTGGTCGAGCACCTCCCGCAGGACCGGGTGCGGGGCATCATCGGCCCGTGGTCGCACCAGTACCCGGACCGCGGGCTTCCGCCGGGCCCGGCGATCGGCTTCCTCCAGGAGACGCTGCGCTGGTGGGACCACCACCTCAAGGGCGCGGACAACGACGTGATGGCCGAACCGCTGCTGCGCTCCTGGATCAGCGCGTCGCACCCGCCGGCGACCGTCTACGAGGAGCTGCCGGGCCGCTGGGTGGCCGACCCGGCCTGGCCCTCGCCGAACGTCACCCCGATGACGTACGCGTTCCAGGGCGGCCCGGTCCTGGTGGATTCCCCCCAGCCGACGGGCCTGGACGCGGGCCGCTTCTTCCCGTTCGGCAACGACGCGGACCTGCCGCCGGACCAGCGTGACGAAGACGCCCACTCGGCCTGCTTCGACTTCCCGGTACCGGAGGAGGTCGGTCCGATCGAGATCCTGGGCCGCCCGAAGGTGAGCCTGTCGCTGACGACCCCGGCCCCCACCGGCCAGGTCATCGCCCGCCTCTGCGACGTCGCGCCTGACGGCTCGTCGACCCTGGTCACCCGGGGCGTACTGAACTTCTCCGCCCGCTACGGCCGCGACCGGGCGGTGGAGGCGCAGGTCGGCGAGTCCGAGGACTTCGTCTTCGAGCTGAACGGCATCGGCCACACCTTCCCGCCCGGCCACCGGGTGCGCCTCGCCGTCTCCTCCGCGTACTGGCCCTGGATCTGGCCCCAGCCGGACGCGGCGGGCTTCACCCTGGACCCGGTCACCTCACACCTGACCCTCCCGGTCCGCGGCCCCACGACCGACGCGGTCGAGTGGCAGGAGCCGGAACAGTCCGAACCCCTGAGCGTGGTGATCCCGGCGACCCTGGAGGAGCCCCGCCCGGAGCGCCTGCTGGTACGGGACGTGGCCAAGGGCGAGTGGCGCCTTGAGGTGGACCCGCGCTACGGCGGTACGCGGGTCTACCCGGACGGCCTGGAGTTCACCGAGGACGCGCTGGAGACGTACACGATCACCGAGAACGACCCCCTGTCGGCCCACACCCGCTCCGACTGGCGGATCCGCCTGCACCGGCCGGACGTGGCGTGGGACGTGACGGTCGACTCCCGCTCGGAGATCACGTGCGACGCGGACGCGTTCATGACGTCGAACGAGGTGGTGTGCAAGGAGGGCGGCGAGGTCGTCTTCCACCGCACCTGGGAGAAGACGATTCCGCGCACGGCGGGCTGAGCAGCACGGAAAGGGCCCGCGTTCCTCGTGGAACGCGGGCCCTTCGTTCAGCCTACGGATCAGGCGTCCGCGCCGGCCTTACGGCGGCGGACGACGATCATCGCGCCGGCGCCGATGGCGACGGCCGCGGCGCCCGCGAGGGCGAGCTGCGCATTGGCGTCGCTCGAACCGGTCTTGGCGAGCGTGCCGTTGGTGACCGGGGTGGTGGAGGTGGCGCCCTGCTGGGTGGTGTTCTTGGTGCCGGGGGTGCCCTTGGCGTCCTCCACCTTGCCCGGCGTGCTGCCCTTGGCGAGGATGTCGAACTCGTACTCGGTCAGGTCCGGCGTGCCGCCGCAGGTCCCGTCCTCGTTCCAGAAGTCACCCGCGGAGAAGGTGATGCCCTGGCCGGCCGGGGTGTCCGCGTCCACCTTCAGGCGGAGCTTGATGTCGGCGGAGGTCTTGGACTTCAGGGTGCCGACCGGCAGCTCCTCGGCGACGGGGACGTCGTTCCACGTGCCCCCGGAGTTCCACTCCAGGTCGAGGTACTTGTCGAGGGGCTTGAGGCCCTTCTCGTCGAAGGCGTTCAGGGCGACGAAGGCGTACGCCTCGTCGATCGTCCGCTCGGTGCCGTTGGTCAGGGTCAGCTTGAACTCGACCGTGGTGCCGGCGACGACCTTCGAGGGCAGACCGGTCACCACGGAGGTGAACTTCTCGTCGGGGAAGCAGTCCTCGTACGGCGGCGGCTCCTCCTCGCCCGCTTCCTCCTCGGCCTTCTTCAGGGCCTCCTTGGCGGCGTTCAGGGTCTTGAGGGCCCCGTCCCTGACCTTCTGGGCCTCGCCGATCTTCCTGGCGGTGGCGACCCGCTCGTCGTCGATCTTCGTGTCCGCCTTCACGACCTCCGCGTCAGCGGCGGTCTTCGCGGTGGCGGCCTCGGCGGCGGCCGTCTTCGCGTCGGTGAGGGCCTGCTCCGCGGCGGCCTTCTCCTCGGGGGTGGCCTCGGGCGCCAGCGCGTCGAGCGCGGCCTGGGCCTCCACGACCTCGGCGTCGGCGGCGGTCTTCTTGGTGGCGGCCTCCGCGGCGGCCGTCTTCGCGGCGGCGAGGGCCACCTGAAGCTCGTGCTCGGGCTTGCTGAAGGCCTCCAGGGCCTCTATGAGCTCCTCCACGGTGAGGAGAGCGGCGTCGTACGCCTTCTGCGCGGCCTCGACGTCCTTCTTCAGCTGGTCGATCGTCGGCTGCTGCTCCTGCGTCTGGGCGGGAGCGGCCGGCTTGGTGTCGGCGAACGCCGGGGCGGCCGACAGGAAGACGACGGGAGTCGTCACGGCGGCGGCCACGGCCGTCGCGAGAATGCGGCGAATCTTCAAGGTGGACCTTTTCTGGTCAGGAGTGGTCGGTGACGACAAAGCAAAGAGGGAGTCGCTCCTGCGGGAACCTCACGCGGCGCGACGATGCCGTGATCGTATGACCGGAATAAGCCCCCGGAAAAGGGGGAATTGAACGCGCTCAGTCGCGAAGATCACGCACAGCTCACCCACAGGACGCATAAACCGCGCATACATGGACAGTTGTGCACGGAGGCCCCACTTTCTCTGTGATCCATGTCATCCGCGCCCGGCGGCCCGACCCGTAACGTGTCCCCCACACCCGTGGAAAGCGAGGCAAGCACCGATGCCCGAGCAGTCCCCGCTCGACCTGGCCGAGGGCGATCCCTTCGGCCCGCACAACCTTCCGTACGGCGTCTTCTCCCCCGCCGACGAGTCCGACCGGCGGAGGGTCGGCGTCCGCATCGGCGGCCATGTCCTCGACGCGGGGGCCGCGGCGCACGCGCTCGGCTCGCCCTACGCCGCCCTGCTCGCGCAGCCGAACCTGAACCCGCTGCTCGCCGCCGGCCGCACCGCCTGGCGGGACGTGCGCCGGGCCCTGACGGCCTGGGTGACGGTACCCGCGCACCGACCGGTCATAGAGCCGCTGCTGTACCCGCTCGACACCGTCACGCTCCACCTGCCGTTCGAGGTCGCGGACTACGTCGACTTCTACGCGAGCGAGCACCACGCCACCAACGTGGGCCGGATCTTCCGCCCCGACGGCGACGCACTCACCCCCAACTGGAAGCACCTGCCGATCGGTTACCACGGCCGTGCGGGCACGGTCGTGGTCTCCGGCACCGATGTCGTACGCCCCGCCGGGCAGCGCAAGGCGCCCACCGACCCCGCCCCCGTCTTCGGGCCCTCGGTGAAGCTGGACATCGAAGCGGAGGTCGGCTTCGTCGTCGGCACCCCCTCCGCGCACGGCACGCCGGTCCCGCTGGCCGACTTCCGCGAGCACGTCTTCGGTCTGACGCTCCTCAACGACTGGTCGGCGCGCGACATCCAGGCCTGGGAGTACGTCCCGCTCGGCCCCTTCCTGGGCAAGTCCTTCGCCACGTCCGTCTCCGCCTGGGTGACCCCCCTGGAGGCCCTCGACGCGGCCAGGACGGCCCCGCCGGCCCGGGAGTTCGACCTCCTCCCCTACCTGGACGACGCCACGGACGAGGAGCCCGGCGGCTTCGACCTGCGGATCACGGTCGAGATCAACGGCCAGGTCGTCTCCGAGCCGCCGTTCGCCACCATGTACTGGACCGCCGCCCAGCAGCTCGCCCACATGACGGTCAACGGCGCCTCGCTGCGCACCGGTGACCTGTACGGCTCCGGCACGGTCTCGGGGCCCGAGACGCACCAGCGCGGCTCGCTCCTCGAACTGACCTGGAACGGCCGCGACGCGCTCGAACTGCCCACCGGGAAGCGGACGTTCCTGGAGGACGGCGACGAGGTCACGCTCACCGCGTGGGCCCCGGGACCGGACGGTACGCAGGTCGCGCTCGGCGAGGTGACCGGGCGGATCGTTCCGGCGCCCTCCTGACCCTCCAATGGGTCACCCCGCGTGCGGTGCCCCTCACCGGCGGCCCATGCTGCTTGTCGGTGGGGGGACACCCGGCTCTCCCGTCCAAGGAGCACGCAGATGCCCGCACGACCCCGTCCGCTCATAGCCGCCCTCGGTCTCGCGGCCGCCACCTCGCTGGCCCTGGTGACGGCCCCTGCCTCGGCCGCGAAGGGCAACGACTGGCCCCACCCGGACCTGGAGAAGGCCTACGACGCCACGGTCGCGTACAAGTCCGAGCAGGCCGCCCTGAACGACGGCTACCTCCGAACGGACGACTGCGTCGAGGACCCGACGCTCGGCGGCATGGGCTACCACTACGTCAATCCCGCGCACCTCGGCTCCACCGACCCGACCAAGCCCGCCGCCCTGCTCTACGTGGACGACCACAAGGGCGGGCGGAAGCTGGTCGCGCTCGAGTACGTCGTCCCCAACACGGGCCGGCCCACGCCGCGGATCTTCGACCGTGACTTCGACCCGGCGGCCGTCATCCCACCGGTGGGCGATGTCTACACGCTGCACGCCTGGATCTTCAAGAAGAACCCGAAGGGCGTGTTCACCCCGCACAACCCGAAGGTGACATGCGACTGCCCGGAGAAGACGGCATCGTAGACACGCGTCAGGGCCCGGCCGCCGCTAGCGCGGAGACCGGGCCCTGAGCCGTGTGCGAGCCGCCCTACCGGACGAACACGCTCGCCTGGCTCGCCAGGTCCAGGAAGTACTGCGGCGCGAGGCCGAGCACCAGCGTGACCGCGACGCCCACCGTGATCGTGGCCGCCGTGAACACCGACGGCACGGCGACCGTCGGGCCGTCCGCCTTCGGCTCGCTGAAGAACATCAGCACGATCACCCGGATGTAGAAGAACGCGGCGATCGCCGACGAGACGACACCGACGACGACCAGCGCGCCCGCGCCGCCCTCGGCCGCCGCCTTGAAGACCGCGAACTTGCCCGAGAAGCCGGAGGTCAGCGGGATGCCGGCGAAGGCGAGCAGGAACACCGCGAAGACCGCCGCGACCAGCGGCGAACGGCGGCCCAGGCCCGCCCACTTGGACAGGTGCGTCGCCTCGCCGCCCGCGTCCCGGACCAGCGTGACGACCGCGAACGCGCCGATCGTCACGAAGGAGTACGCGCCCAGGTAGAAGAGCACGGACGAGATGCCGCTGGGCGTGGCCGCGATGACACCGGCGAGCAGGAAGCCCGCGTGCGCGATCGAGGAGTACGCGAGGAGCCGCTTGATGTCGGTCTGGGTGATCGCGACGATCGCGCCGCCCAGCATGGTGACGATCGCGACGCCCCACATGACCGGCCGCCAGTCCCAGGTGAGGCCCGGCAGCACCACGTACAGCAGCCGCAGCAGCGCGCCGAACGCGGCGACCTTCGTCGCGGCCGCCATGAAGCCGGTGACGGGGGTCGGCGCGCCCTGGTAGACGTCCGGGGTCCACATGTGGAACGGCACGGCACCGACCTTGAAGAGCAGCCCCATGAGGACCAGCGCGAAGCCGATGAGCAGCAGGACGTCGTTGCCCATGGTCTGGGCGAGGGCCGGGTCGACCGAGGTGACCGTGCCGTCGACGACGTTCGCGATGGTGGCGTACGAGACAGAGCCCGCGTAGCCGTAGAGCAGGGCGATGCCGAAGAGCAGGAACGCCGAGGAGAAGGCGCCGAGGAGGAAGTACTTGACCGCGGCCTCCTGCGACATGAGCCGCTTGCGGCGGGCGACGGCGCAGAGCAGGTAGAGCGGGAGGGAGAAGACCTCCAGGGCGATGAAGAGCGTCAGGAGGTCGTTGGCGGCCGGGAAGACCAGCATGCCGGCGATGGCGAACAGCGCCAGCGGGAAGACCTCGGTGGTGGTGAACCCGGCCTTGACCGCCGCCTTCTCCTGGTCGCTGCCGGGCACGGCGGCGGCCTCGGCGGCGAAGGAGTCGACCTGGTGGCCGTGGTCGGCCGGGTCGAGCCTGCGCTCGGCGAAGGTGAAGACGGCGACGAGCGAGGCCAGCAGGATCGTGCCCTGGAGGAAGAGCGCCGGGCCGTCGACGGCGATGGCGCCCATGGCCGCGATGTGCGCCTTGGTGGAGCCGTAGCCGCCGGCGGCGAGGCCGACGATCGCGGCGAAGGCGGCGACCAGGGCGAGCACGGTCAGGAACACCTGGGCGGCGTAGCGGCCCTTGCGGGGCACGGCGGCCTCGACCAGGACGCTGACGACAGCGGCGCCGACCACGATGAGTACGGGTGAGAGCTGGACGTACTCGATGCGGGGTGCCGGGATCTTGGTCAACGGCTCGGCAGCCGTCGTCCACAGGCTGTGGACAGCCGTCGCACTCACTTGGCCTCCACGGTTTGGAGAGGAACGGTGGGCTGGGGGTCACTCTGCTGGACATCGGACATGGTGTGCGTGACGGCGGGGTTCACGATGTCCGTCAGCGGCTTCGGGAACACCCCGAGGAGGATCAGCAGGGCGATCAGCGGGGCGACCACGACGAGTTCGCGCACCCGCAGGTCCGGCATGGTCCGGATCTCCTCCGTCTTCACCGGGCCCGTCATCGTCCGCTGGTACAGGACGAGGGTGTAGAGCGCGGCGAGCACGATGCCGGTGGTGGCGATGATGCCGGCCACCGGGTACCGGGCGAACGTGCCGACCAGGACCAGGAATTCACTCACGAAGGGTGCGAGTCCCGGCAGCGAGAGGGTGGCCAGACCGCCGACCAGGAAGGTGCCGGCGAGCACCGGGGCGACCTTCTGCACACCGCCGTAGTCCGCGATGAGCCGCGAGCCGCGCCGGCTGATCAGGAAGCCGGCCACCAGCATCAGGGCGGCCGTCGAGATCCCGTGGTTGACCATGTACAGCGTCGCGCCGCTCTGGCCCTGGGTGGTCATCGCGAAGATGCCCATGATGATGAAGCCGAAGTGCGAGATCGAGGCGTACGCGACCAGGCGCTTGATGTCCCGCTGGCCGACCGCGACCAGCGCGCCGTACACGATGCTGATCAGCGCGAGCACGATGATCGCCGGGGTCGCCCACTTCGAGGCCTCCGGGAAGAGCTGGAGGCAGAAGCGGAGCATCGCGAACGTGCCGACCTTGTCGACCACCGCCGTGATGAGCACGGCGACCGGAGCGGTCGCCTCCCCCATCGCGTTCGGCAGCCAGGTGTGCAGCGGCCACAGCGGCGCCTTCACCGCGAAGGCGAAGAAGAAGCCGAGGAACAGCAGCCGTTCGGTGTTGGTCGCCATCTCCAGCGAGCCGTCGGCGCGGGCGGCGGCGATCTCGGTGAGCGAGAAGTTCCCCGCGACCACGTAGAGCCCGATGACGGCGGCCAGCATGATCAGCCCGCCGACCAGGTTGTAGAGCAGGAACTTCACGGCCGCGTACGAACGCTGGGCCGCCGCGTTCTCGTCCGTGCCCGCGTGGGCGCGGTCGCCGAAGCCGCCGATGAGGAAGTACATCGGGATGAGCATGGCTTCGAAGAGGATGTAGAAGAGGAAGACGTCGGTGGCCTCGAAGGAGAGGATCACCATCGCCTCGACCATCAGGATCAGGGCGAAGAAGCCCTGCGTCGGCCGCCAGCGCGAGGACTTCGTCTCCAGGGGGTCGGCGTCGTGCCAGCCGGCCATGATGATGAAGGGGATCAGCAGCGCGGTGAGCGCGATCAGCGCCACCCCGATGCCGTCCACGCCCAGTTCGTAACGGACGCCGAAGTCCTTGATCCAGGAGTGGGATTCGACGAGTTGGTACCGGTCGCCGCCGGGCTCGAAGCGGACCATGACGACCGCCGCGAGCACCAGCGTGACCAGCGAGACCAGCAGGGCCAGCCACTTGGCCGCGGTACGACGGGCTGCGGGGACGGCGGCGGTGAGGATCGCACCGACCGCCGGCACCGCTGCCGTCGCCGTCAGGATCGGGAACCCTGCGTTCACTACTTGCGACATGGCAGTTACACCGCCCTCATCAGCAGGGTCGCGGCGATCAGCACCGCCGTACCTCCGAACATGGAGACCGCATACGTGCGGGCGTAGCCGTTCTGCAGCTTGCGCAGCCGGCCGGACAGACCGCCGACCGAGGCCGCGGTGCCGTTGACGACCCCGTCGACCAGGGTGTGGTCGACGTAGACGAGCGAGCGGGTGAGATGCGTGCCGCCCGTCACGAAGACGGCGTGGTTGAAGTCGTCCTGGAGCAGGTCGCGGCGGGCGGCCCGGGTGAGCAGCGAGCCGCGCGGGGCGGTGACCGGGACCGGCCTGCGTCCGTACTGGAGGTAAGCGAGCCCGACGCCGAGCACCATGACGGCGACCGTGGCGGAGGTGATGGCTCCGGCGCTGATCGGCGGTTGCCCGTGCTCGAACGCGGTCACCGGCTCCAGCCAGTTGATGAACCGGTCGCCGATGCTGAAGAAGCCACCCGCGGCCACGGACCCGACGGCCAGCAGGATCATCGGGACCGTCATGGACCTGGGCGACTCGTGCGGGTGCGGCAACTCACCCTTCTCGTCGGCCTGCCAGCGCTTCTCGCCGAAGAAGGTCATCAGCATCACGCGCGTCATGTAGTACGCGGTGATGGCGGCGCCGAGCAGCGTGACCGCGCCGAGGATCCAGCCCTCGGTACCGCCCTTGGCGAAGGCCGCCTCGATGATCTTGTCCTTGGAGAAGAAGCCGGACAGGCCCGGGAAGCCGATGATCGCGAGGTAGCCGAGGCCGAAGGTGACGAACGTGACCGGCATGTACTTCCGCAGGCCGCCGTAACGCCGCATGTCGACCTCGTCGTTCATGCCGTGCATGACCGAACCGGCGCCGAGGAAGAGCCCGGCCTTGAAGAAGCCGTGCGTGACCAGGTGCATGATCGCGAAGACGTAGCCGATCGGGCCGAGGCCCGCCGCCAGGATCATGTAGCCGATCTGCGACATCGTCGAGCCGGCCAGGGCCTTCTTGATGTCGTCCTTCGCGCAACCGACGATCGCACCGAAGAGGAGCGTGACCGCGCCGACCACGACTACCACGAGCTGGGCGTCCGGGGCGGCGTTGAAGATGTCGGCGGAGCGGACGATGAGATAGACACCGGCGGTGACCATCGTCGCCGCGTGGATGAGGGCCGAGACCGGGGTCGGGCCCTCCATCGCGTCGCCGAGCCAGGACTGCAGCGGCACCTGGGCCGACTTGCCGCAGGCGGCGAGCAGCAGCATCAGGCCGATCGCCGTCAGCGTGCCCTCGCTCGTCTCACCGGTGGCCTCCAGGACCGGCCCGAAGGCGAAGGTCCCGAAGGTGGTGAACATGATCATGATGGCGATCGACAGGCCCATATCGCCGACCCGGTTGACCAGGAAGGCCTTCTTCGCGGCGGTGGCCGCGCTGGGCTTGTGCTGCCAGAAGCCGATCAGGAGGTACGAGGCGAGGCCGACGCCCTCCCAGCCGAAGTAGAGGAGCAGGTAGTTGTCGGCGAGGACGAGGAGCAGCATCGCCGCGAGGAACAGGTTCAGATAGCCGAAGAAGCGGCGCTTGCGCTCGTCGTGCTCCATGTACCCGATCGAGTACACGTGGATCAGCGAGCCGACGCCGGTGATCAGCAGCACGAACGTCATCGACAGCTGGTCGAGCTGGAAGGCGACGTCCGCCTGGAAGCCCTCGACCGGGATCCAGGTCCACAGGTTCTGGTACAGCGCCCGGTCGTCGGCGCTCTTGCCGAGCATGTCGGCGAAGAGGACCGCGCCGATGACGAAGGAGGTGGCCGCGAGCAGCGTGCCGAGCAGCGGCCCGACCTTGTCGAGGCGCCGCCCGCCGCACAGCAGCACGGCCGCTCCCAGGAGAGGCGCCGCGACGAGCAGAGCAATCAGGTTCTCCACGATTCAGCCCCTCACAGCTTCATCAGGCTGGCGTCGTCGACCGAGGCCGAGTGGCGGGAACGGAACAGCGACACGATGATCGCGAGCCCGACGACGACCTCCGCGGCGGCGACGACCATCGTGAAGAAGGCGATGATCTGGCCGTCGAGGTTGCCGTGCATCCGGGAGAAGGCGACGAACGCGAGGTTGCAGGCGTTGAGCATCAGCTCGACGCACATGAAGACCACGATCGCGTTGCGCCGGATCAGCACCCCGGCCGCGCCGATGGTGAACAACAGGGCGGCGAGATAGAGATAGTTGACGGGATTCATCGCGAGGCCTCCTCTTCGTCCCGGTCCCCGGCGGCGTTACGGCCCCCGGCGTCGTTACGGCCCCCGGCGTCGTCCCGGTCGCGGCCGAGCCGCTCCTGCGAGCGCTGCTCCAGCGCCTTCAGGTCGGCCAGCGCCTCGCCGGACACGTCGCGGACCTGGCCGCGCTTGCGCAGCGTCTGCATCACGGTCAGCTCGGCGGTCGTGCCGTCGGGCAGCAGACCGGGGATGTCCACCGCGTTGTGCCGGGCGTACACACCCGGCGCGGGCAGCGGCGGCACGTGCTTGCCTTCCCGTACGCGCTGCTCCGACAGCTCCCGCTGGGTGCGGGCCCGTTCGGTGCGCTCGCGGTGGGTGAGGACCATCGCGCCGACGGCCGCCGTGATGAGCAGCGCGCCGGTGATCTCGAAGGCGAAGACGTACTTGGTGAAGATGAGAGCCGCGAGGCCCTCCACGTTCCCTCCGTACGCCCCGTTGGCCGCGCCGAGTCCGTTGAACTCCGTCAGGGAGGCCTGGCCGATGCCGGCGATCAGCAGCATGCCGAAGCCGAGCCCGCAGAGGGCGGCCCACCAGCGCTGGCCCTTGATGGTCTCCTTCAGCGAGTCCGCGGCCGTGACACCGACCAGCATGACGATGAAGAGGAAGAGCATCATGATCGCGCCGGTGTAGACGACGATCTGGACGATGCCGAGGAAGTACGCCCCGTTGGCGAGGTAGAAGACCGCCAGGATGATCATCGTGCCCGCCAGCGAGAGGGCGCTGTGCATGGCCTTCTTCATCAGGACCGTGGCCAGCGCGCCGATCACGGCGACGGTGCCGAGGACCCAGAACTGGAAGGCCTCGCCGCCGGAGGTGGTGTAGGCGGCCAGGGTCTCCGACGCGAGGGCGGCGCTCATGCGTCCACCTCTTCCGGCTCGCCCTTCTCCCCCTTGGACGTGGCGACCTGCTGGACCGTGCCCGGGGCGGCCTCGCTGACCAGGCCCCGGTAGTAGTCCTGCTCGTCCATGCCCGGGAAGATCGCGTGCGGGGCGTCGACCATGCCCTCCTCAAGGCCCGCGAGGAGCTGCTCCTTGGTGAAGATCAGGTTCGCCCGCGAGGTGTCGGCCAGCTCGAACTCGTTCGTCATCGTCAGCGCCCGCGTGGGGCAGGCCTCGATGCACAGCCCGCAGAAGATGCAGCGGGCGTAGTTGATCTGGTAGACGCTTCCGTACCGCTCGCCCGGGGAGTAGCGCTCCTCGTCGGTGTTGTCCGCGCCCTCCACGTAGATGGCGTCGGCGGGACAGGCCCAGGCGCACAGCTCGCAGCCCACGCACTTCTCAAGTCCGTCCGGATGACGGTTGAGCTGGTGCCGGCCGTGGAAGCGGGGCGCCGTCGTCTTGCGCTCCTCCGGGTACTGCTCGGTCAGCCGCTTCTTGAACATGGCCTTGAAGGTCACGCCGAAGCCGGCCACCGGATTCTGGAAATCAGACACCGTCCGTCTCCTTTCCATCACTCGCAGTAGCAGTATCGGGGGCGCCACTGACAACCAGGTCGCGATCGGCTCGCGGCCTGCGCCGCGGCACGGGCGGCAGGGACTGTCCGGGCTTGGGCGGTACGGGGAATCCGCCGGCCATCGGGTCGAACGGGGGCTCGTCCTCGACCTCCAGGGCCTTGGCCCGTTTGTCGCGGAACACGTCGGCGACGAAGGAGAGCAGCAGGACGGCGACGACGGCACCGGCGACGTACAGCACGATGTTCTGGAAGGCGACGTTCTCGTTGCGCAGGGCGCGGACGGTGGCGACCAGCATCAGCCAGAGCACCGAGACCGGGATGAGGACCTTCCAGCCGAGCTTCATCAGCTGGTCGTAGCGGACGCGGGGCAGGGTGCCGCGCAGCCAGATGAAGAAGAAGAGCAGCAGCTGGACCTTGAGGACGAACCAGAGCATCGGCCACCAGCCGTGGTTCGCGCCCTCCCAGAAGGTGGAGATGGGGTACGGGGCGCGCCAGCCACCGAGGAAGAGCGTCACGGAGACGGCGGAGACCGTCACCATGTTCACGTACTCGGCGAGCATGAACATCGCGAACTTGATGGAGGAGTACTCGGTGTTGAAGCCGCCGACGAGGTCGCCCTCGGACTCCGGCATGTCGAACGGGGCGCGGTTGGTCTCGCCGACCATCGTGACGATGTAGATGATGAACGAGACCGGCAGCAGGATGACGAACCAGCGGTCCGCCTGCGCCTCGACGATCGCCGAGGTCGACATCGACCCGGAGTAGAGGAAGACGGAGGCGAACGCGGCGCCCATGGCGATCTCGTACGAGATCATCTGGGCGGCGGAGCGCAGGCCGCCGAGGAGCGGGTACGTGGAGCCGGAGGACCAGCCGGCGAGCACGATGCCGTAGATGCCGACGGAGGCGATGGCGAGGACGTACAGCATCGCGATCGGCAGGTCGGTGAGCTGCATCGTGGTGCGGTGCCCGAAGATCGAGACCTCGTTGCCGGCCGGGCCGAACGGGATCACGGCGATGGCCATGAACGCGGGGGCGGCGGCGATGATCGGCGCGAGGATGTAGACGACCTTGTCGGCGCGCTTGACGACGACGTCCTCCTTCAGCATCAGCTTGATGCCGTCCGCGAGGGACTGGAGGAGACCCCAGGGTCCGTGCCGGTTGGGCCCGATGCGCAGCTGCATCCAGGCGACGACCTTGCGCTCCCACACGATGGAGAAGAGCACGGTGACCATGAGGAAGGCGAAGCAGAAGACCGCCTTGATCAGAACGAGCCACCAGGGGTCGGTCCCGAACATGGAGAGGTCTTCGGCAGCGAGGACGCTGCGCTGTGCGTCCGCGAGTTGAGCGAGGCCCGTCATGAGCGCACCTCCCGTGCGGGGGCGGCCGGGGCTTCGCCCGGCCGGACGACATGGGTACGGGCGGTCGGGCCCGGCGCGGTGGGCGCGACGGCGGCCGCACGGCCCGGCGCGGGCCGCTGGGCGCGTCCGGCGGGGCGGGTGCCGCAGCCGGTGGCGCGCGGGACGAGCGTGGTCACGCGCCCACCTCCGTCGAGGTCGCCGCGCCGATGCGGACCACGGTGCCCGGGTGGGCGCCGGTGTCGGAGAGGACGCCGCCGCCGGCCGAGTTGAGGGGGAGCCAGACCACTCGGTCGGGCATCTCCGTCACCTGGAGCGGGAAGCGGGTGGTACCCGCCGGGCCGGTGACGGCGAGGACGTCGCCGTCCTTGACCCCCGTCTCGGCGGCGGTGGTGGCCGAGAGCCGGGCGACGGCCGCGTGGCGGGTGCCCGCGAGCGCCGTGTCGCCCTCCTGGAGCCGGCCGAGGTCGAGCAGGAGCCGGTGGCCGGCGAGAACCGCCTCGCCGTCGCCCGGGCGGGGCGCGGCCTGGGCGGGCTCGGTCGGCTCGGAGGCCCGCTGGCCGGTCCAGCCGCCGAGCCGGTCCAGCTCCCGGCGGACCGACCGCAGGTCGGGCAGGGCCAGGTGGGCGTCGAGGGCGTCGGCGAGCATGTGGAGCACGCGCGCGTCCGCCGGCGGCAGCGTCCGGGTCATCTGCTCGGGCTTGAGCGCGGCCTCGAAGAGCCGTGCCCTGCCTTCCCAGTTGAGGAAGGTGCCGGGCTTCTCGGCGACCGCGGCGACCGGCAGGACCACGTCGGCCCGCTCGGTGACCTCGCTCGGCCGCAGCTCCAGGGAGACCACGAACGCCGCGTCGAGCGCCTCACGCGCGCGTGCCGGGTCCGGCAGGTCGCGGAGCTCGACGGCGCCGACGAGCAGCGCGCCCAGTTCGCCGGTGGCCGCGGCCTCGACGATCTGGCCGGTGTCGCGGCCGTAGCCGTGCGGCAGGTCGCGTACGCCCCAGGCGGCCGCGACCTCCTCACGCGCGCGTGGGTCGGTCGCGGGGCGGCCGCCGGGCAGCAGCGTCGGGATCGCGCCGGCTTCGAGCGCGCCGCGCTCACCGGCCCGGCGCGGGATCCACACCAGCTTCGCGCCGGTCGCGGTCGCCGTCCGTACGGCGGCGCTCAGCCCGCCCGGTACGGCGGCGAGCCGCTCGCCGACCACGAGGACCGCACCGTCCTGGCGCAGCGCCTCCGCCGCCCGCATGCCGGCCTCGTCGAGTCCGGTACGGGAGGTCAGCGCGTCCAGCCACTCCGTCTCGGTGCCGGGCGCGGCCGGCAGCAGCGTGCCGCCCGCCTTCTGCAGGCCCCGGGTCGCGAACGCGGCCAGCGCGTACGTCTGCTGGCCGTGCTTCCGCCAGGCCTTCCGCAGCCGCAGGAAGACGCCGGGCGCCTCCTCCTCGGACTCGAAACCGACGAGCAGGACCGCCGGGGCGGCTTCGAGGGAGGTGTACGTGACCCCCGAGCCTCCCCCAAGTTCTCGGCTTCGCTCGAACAGGGAGGTGCCCCCAAGGTCCCGCCCACGCCCCGCGACGGTGGAGGCCAGGAAGTCGGCCTCCTCGCTGGAGTGCACCCGGGCCCGGAAGTCGACGTCGTTCGTGTCGAGCGCGACCCGGGCGAACTTGGCGTACGCGTAGGCGTCCTCGAAGGTCAGCCGCCCGCCGGCCAGGACGCCGGTACGGCCCCGGACCAGTCCACGCGCCGCCGCCTCCAGGGCCTCCGGCCAGGACGCCGCTTCGAGGACACCCGTCTCCGGGTTCCGTACGAGCGGAGTCGTCAGCCGGTCACGCTGCTGGGCGTACCGGAACGCGAACCGTCCCTTGTCGCACACCCACTCCTCGTTGACCTCCGGGTCCTCCGCCGCGAGCCGCCGCATGACCTTGCCGCGCCGGTGGTCGGTGCGCGTCGCGCAGCCGCCCGCGCAGTGCTCGCAGACGCTCGGCGAGGAGACGAGGTCGAAGGGGCGGGAGCGGAACCGGTACGCCGCCGAGGTCAGCGCGCCCACCGGACAGATCTGGATCGTGTTCCCGGAGAAGTACGACTCGAACGGGTCGCCCTCGCCCGTGCCGACCTGCTGGAGCGCGCCCCGCTCGAGCAGCTCGATCATCGGGTCGCCGGCGATCTGGTTGGAGAACCGGGTGCAGCGCGCGCACAGCACGCACCGCTCGCGGTCCAGCAGCACCTGGGTGGAGATCGGTACCGGCTTCTCGAAGGTCCGCTTGTGGCCCTCGAAGCGGGACTCGGCCTGCCCGTGCGACATCGCCTGGTTCTGCAGCGGGCACTCGCCGCCCTTGTCGCAGACCGGGCAGTCCAGCGGGTGGTTGATGAGCAGCAGCTCCATCACCCCGTGCTGCGCCTTCTCGGCGACCGGCGAGGTCAGCTGCGACTTCACCACCATGCCGTCGGTGCAGGTGATGGTGCAGGACGCCATCGGCTTGCGCTGGCCCTCGACCTCGACGATGCACTGCCGGCAGGCGCCGGCCGGGTCGAGGAGCGGGTGGTCGCAGAACCTCGGGATCTCGATGCCGAGCTGCTCGGCGGCGCGGATGACCAGGGTCCCCTTGGGGACGGAGATCTCGGCGCCGTCGATGGTCAGCGTGACGAGGTCCTCGGGCGGTACCGCGGGGGAACCCCCGCCGGCGGAGCCGGCCGTGGTGACCGTCATGCCGTCACCTCCTTGTGGTTGTCCGCCCAGGCGGTCGACTTGGCCGGGTCGAAGGGGCAGCCCCGGCCGGTGATGTGCTGCTCGTACTCCTCGCGGAAGTACTTCAGCGAGGAGAAGATCGGGGAGGCGGCGCCGTCGCCGAGCGCGCAGAACGACTTGCCGTTGATGTTGTCGGCGATGTCGTTCAGCTTGTCGAGGTCGGACATGACGCCCTTGCCGGCCTCGATGTCGCGGAGCAACTGCACCAGCCAGTACGTGCCTTCACGGCACGGCGTGCACTTGCCGCAGGACTCGTGGGCGTAGAACTCGGTCCACCGGGTCACCGCGCGCACCACGCACGTCGTCTCGTCGAAGCACTGGAGCGCCTTGGTGCCGAGCATCGAGCCGGCCGCGCCCACGCCCTCGTAGTCGAGCGGGACGTCGAGGTGCTCGTCGGTGAACATCGGGGTGGAGGAGCCGCCCGGGGTCCAGAACTTGAGCCGGTGGCCCGGCCGCATCCCGCCGCTCATGTCGAGCAGCTGGCGCAGCGTGATCCCGAGCGGGGCCTCGTACTGGCCCGGCGAGGCGACGTGGCCGCTGAGCGAGTAGAGGGTGAAGCCCGGGGACTTCTCGCTGCCCATCGACTTGAACCAGTCCTTGCCCCGGTTCATGATCGCGGGAACGGACGCGATGGACTCGACGTTGTTCACCACGGTGGGGCACGCGTACAGACCGGCGACCGCGGGGAAGGGGGGACGCAGCCGGGGCTGGCCGCGCCGTCCTTCGAGCGAGTCGAGCAGCGCGGTCTCCTCGCCGCAGATGTACGCGCCGGCGCCCGCGTGCACGGTGAGTTCGAGGTCGAGTCCGCTGCCGAGGACGTTCTCGCCGAGGTACCCGGCCTCGTACGCCTCGCGCACCGCCTCGTGGAGGCGGCGCAGTACGGGGACGACCTCGCCGCGCAGATAGATGAAGGCGTGGTTCGAGCGGATCGCGTAACAGGCGATCACGATGCCCTCGATGAGCGAGTGCGGGTTGGCGAAGAGGAGCGGGATGTCCTTGCAGGTGCCCGGCTCGGACTCGTCGGCGTTCACGACCAGGTAGTGCGGCTTGCCGTCGCCCTGCGGAATGAACTGCCACTTCATTCCGGTGGGGAAGCCGGCGCCGCCGCGGCCGCGCAGACCGGAGTCCTTGACGTACGCGATGACCTCGTCGGGCGACATCGCGAGGGCCTTCCGCAGGCCCTCGTACCCCTCGTGCCTCTTGTACGTCTCCAGGGTCCAGGCGTTCGGCTGGTCCCAGAACGCCGAAAGGACCGGCGCGAGAAGCTTCTCGGGGCTGCTGTTGTTGATCTCGGCTGCCAAGGTCATCACTCCCCCTCCCCACTGGCTGATTCGCCGCGCGGGTGGACGATCTTGTGGTGCGGGGTCTCGCCCTTGGCAAGCCGCAGCCCGACGAGCGAGGCCGGGCCGGCCCCTCCGGTGGCCTCGACGGCCCCCTCGCGCTCGTCGGGGAAGCCGGCCAGGATGCGGGCGGTCTCCTTGTACGTGCAGAGGGGCGCGCCGCGCGTCGGTTCGACGGGGCGGCCGGCCCGCAGGTCGTCGACGATCTTCTTCGCGGACGCGGGCGTCTGGTTGTCGAAGAACTCCCAGTTGACCATCATCACGGGCGCGAAGTCGCAGGCCGCGTTGCACTCGATGTGCTCCAGCGTGACCTTGCCGTCCTCGGTCGTCTCGTCGTTGCCGACGCCGAGGTGCTCCTTCAGCTCCTCGAAGATGGCGTCGCCGCCCATGACCGCGCAGAGCGTGTTGGTGCAGACGCCGACCTGGTAGTCGCCCGACGGCTTGCGCCGGTACATCGTGTAGAAGGTGGCGACCGCGGTGACCTCGGCGGTGGTCAGGTCGAGCACCTCGGCGCAGAACCTCATGCCGGTACGGGTCACATGGCCCTCCTCCGACTGCACGAGGTGCAGCAGCGGCAGGAGCGCGGAGCGGGACCCCGGGTAGCGGGCGATGATCTCCTTGGCGTCCGCCTCCAGCCGGGCGCGTACCTCGGCCGGGTAGTCGGGGGCGGGGAGCTGGGGCATCCCGAGACTGGTCTGTCCGTCCGTCATCGGTCGACGCCTCCCATCACGGGGTCGATGGACGCGACGGCGACGATGACGTCGGCGACCTGGCCGCCCTCACACATCGCCGCCATGGCCTGCAGGTTGGTGAAGGACGGGTCGCGGAAGTGGACCCGGTAGGGGCGGGTGCCGCCGTCGGAGACGACGTGCACGCCCAGTTCGCCCTTGGGCGATTCGACGGCCGCGTAGGTCTGTCCGGCGGGGACCCGGAAGCCCTCGGTGACCAGCTTGAAGTGGTGGATCAGGGCCTCCATGGAGGTGCCCATGATCTTCTTGATGTGGTCGAGGGAGTTGCCGAGTCCGTCCGGGCCGAGCGCGAGCTGCGCGGGCCAGGCGATCTTCTTGTCTTCGACCATGACCGGGCCGGGCTCAAGGCGGTCGAGGCACTGCTCGACGATCCGCAGCGACTGCCGCATCTCCTCCAGGCGGACCAGGAAGCGGCCGTAGGCGTCGCAGGTGTCGGCGGTCGGGATGTCGAACTCGTAGTTCTCGTAGCCGCAGTACGGGTCGGTCCTGCGCAGGTCGTGCGGGAGGCCCGCGGAGCGCAGCATCGGTCCGGTGACGCCGAGCGCCATGCAGCCGGCGAGGTCGAGGTAGCCGACGTTCTGCATGCGGGCCTTGAAGATGGGGTTGCCGGTGGCGAGCTTGTCGTACTCCGGCAGGTTCTTCTTCATGGTCTTCACGAACTCGCGCACGGCGTCGACCGCGCCGGGCGGGAGGTCCTGGGCGAGGCCGCCGGGGCGGATGAACGCGTGGTTCATGCGCAGGCCGGTGATCAGCTCGTACAGGTCCAGGATCATCTCGCGGTCCCGGAAGCCGTAGATCATGATCGTGGTGGCGCCCAGCTCCATGCCGCCGGTGGCGATGGCCACCAGGTGGGAGGAGAGCCGGTTGAGCTCCATCAGCATCACGCGGACGACCGTGGCGCGGTCCGGGATCTGGTCGGTGATGCCGAGCAGCTTCTCGACGCCCAGGCAGTACGCCGTCTCGTTGTAGAACGAGGTGAGGTAGTCCATGCGCGTGACGAAGGTGGTGCCCTGCGTCCAGTTCCGGAACTCGAGGTTCTTCTCGATGCCGGTGTGGAGGTAGCCGATGCCGCAGCGGGCCTCGGTGACGGTCTCGCCGTCGATCTCCAGGATGAGCCGGAGCACGCCGTGCGTGGACGGGTGCTGCGGGCCCATGTTGACGATGATGCGCTCGTCGTCGGCCTTGGCGGCGGCCTCGACGACTTCTTCCCAGTCGCCGCCGGTGACGGTGTAGACGGTGCCTTCGGTGGTCTCACGGGCGGAGGCGTGTTCAGTGCTCATCAGCTGTACGACCTCCGCTGGTCAGGAGCCGGGATCTGGGCGCCCTTGTATTCGACGGCGATGCCGCCGAGGGGGTAGTCCTTGCGCTGCGGGAAGCCCTGCCAGTCGTCCGGCATCATGATCCGGGTGAGGGCGGGGTGGCCGTCGAAGACGATGCCGAAGAAGTCGTACGTCTCGCGCTCGTGCCAGTCGTTGGTCGGATAGACCGCGACCAGCGACGGGATGTGCGGGTCGGCGTCCGGGGCGGACACCTCCAGGCGGATCAGCCGGCCGTGGGTGAGCGAGCGCAGGTGGTAGACGGCGTGCAGCTCGCGGCCCTTGTCGCCGAGGTAGTGGACGCCCGAGACTCCCGTACAGAGCTCGAAGCGCAGGGCCGGGTCGTCGCGCAGCGTGCGGGCGACGCGGACGAGGTGCTCGCGGGCGATGTGGAAGGTGATCTCGCCGCGGTCGACGACCGTCTTCTCGATGGCGTTCCCGGGCAGGAGCCCCTGCTCGTCGAGGGCGCCCTCGAGTTCGTCGGCCACCTCGTCGAACCAGCCGCCGTACGGGCGGGTGGCCGCGCCGGGGAGGCGTACGGAGCGGACCAGGCCGCTGTAGCCCGAGGTGTCGCCGCCGTTGTTGGCGCCGAACATCCCGCGCTGGACGCGGACCTCCTCGCCGTGCTCCCCGCGCTGCCCCGGAAGGTTCTGCTCGGAGAGCTCCTTCTCGGGGTTCGGAGTCTCGTCACTCACCGGAGCAGACCCTTCATCTCGATGGTCGGCAGGGCCTTGAGCGCCGCTTCCTCCGCCTCGCGGGCCGCCTCCTCGGCGTTCACGCCGAGCGGGGAGGTCTGGATCTTCTGGTGGAGCTTGAGAATCGCGTCCAACAGCATCTCCGGGCGCGGCGGGCAACCCGGCAAATAGATGTCAACCGGCACAACGTGGTCAACGCCCTGCACAATCGCGTAATTATTGAACATTCCGCCCGAAGACGCGCAAACCCCCATGGAGATGACCCACTTGGGGTTCGGCATCTGGTCGTAGACCTGCCGCAGGACCGGCGCCATCTTCTGGCTGACCCGGCCCGCCACGATCATCAGGTCGGCCTGGCGCGGTGAGCCGCGGAAGACCTCCATGCCGAAGCGCGCCAGGTCGTAGCGGCCGGCGCCGGTCGTCATCATCTCGATGGCACAGCAGGCGAGGCCGAAGGTGGCGGGGAAGACGGATGACTTGCGCACCCAGCCCGCGGCCTGTTCGACCGTCGTCAGCAGAAAGCCGCTCGGCAGCTTCTCTTCGATTCCCATAGGTGCCCCTCAGCCCCTCAGTCCCATTCCAGGCCGCCGCGCCGCCACACATACGCGTAGGCGACGAAGACGGTGAGCACGAAGAGCAGCATCTCCACGAGCCCGAAGATCCCCAGGGCGTCGAAGGTGACCGCCCAGGGGTAGAGGAAGACGATCTCGATGTCGAAGACGATGAAGAGCATCGCCGTCAGGTAGTACTTGATGGGGAAACGGCCGCCTCCGGCCGGAGTGGGCGTCGGTTCGATGCCGCACTCGTACGCCTCAAGTTTCGCCCTGTTGTACCGCTTTGGGCCGATTAGCGTGGCCATGACCACGGAGAAGATCGCAAACCCCGCACCCAGGGCACCGAGCACGAGGATGGGCGCGTACGCATTCACGCTCCTCGCTCCTTCCAGTCGTCCTTGACCGTTGGACCGCACTGTCGGGCGCCTCGGCGGCGTAAAGATCGCCCCCATGTGAGGCAGTTCACAAGCCCGACTGCCCCGCATCCTATGCCCGCCCCTCTGTGATCTGCGACACGGGGTACGTCAACGAGTTTGTGATCTCCACCACCTGACGAAGGATCATGAAGTCGGATGAGCGGTGATCTTGGCACTCGAAGCGCCCAGGTGATCACCAGATGTGACATCCGGACTCGAAAGCGCTGGTCGGAGGGGTGCTGCACTATCAAGAGATGGTGACTACAGGCAAATTGGCGATGGACCCGCGTGGGTGATAAAGCGGTGGCCCGTCGCCCGGTCGAGGGGTCGGGCGGAGCGAAGTGGACGTGTGCGCCGGTTCACGAGTGAACCCGGGCGCCTGATGGACCCCTGATGTGACCTGCGCCACACCACAGGGGACTCAAAGAAATCGGGGCTTGGCCATCGGTGTGAAGAGGTGGTAAGCGGCGGTCAATTCGGACGTTTCATTGAAAACCCGTGATCAAGGGCCAGATGGGCCCTGCCCGAATTGCCCGATACGGCGTCAATAAGGCCGCCAGATAAGCGGATTAGGTGCTTCCGTACGTAACTGTGGCGCAACCCACGTTTCTTGAAGGGAACCGTGAAGCCCTGATAGCGGTTGTCCTCATGTCCCTCACCGCTCACATACCCAGCCACCGGAAGCCCCGCCGTAGCGCCTCGAAGCTCGCGCTCCGTGCCGGAGTTGCCGGTGGCGTCCTCGGCACCATCGCGGTGGCCGGTGCTGCCGGGCCGGCCAATGCCGAGCCGGTGACCGAGACCATCGAAATGCCCACCCTGGGCTCGCTCGACACCGACCTGGCGAGCGCCGTCTCCGCCTCGGCCGAGGCGTCCCAGCAGGAAGCCCTCGACCTGAGCCTGCAGGCCCAGGAGAAGGCCGCCCTGGAGAAGGCCGCCAAGGAAGCCAAGAAGGCCAAGGCCGAGGCGGACCGCAAGGCCGAGGCCGAGAAGGCCGAGAAGGCCCGCGAGGAGGCCCGCGAGCGCGCCTCCCGCACTCAGGCCCGCACCACGCTCTCCGCGCCCTCCTCCGGCTCCTCGTCGTCCTCCTCCGACAGCGGCTCGTCGGACAGCAGCACGCAGGCCCCCACCGGCTCCGCCGCCGCGATCGTGGCCTTCGCCCGCGCGCAGCTCGGCGACGCCTACGTCCTGGGCAGCACCGGTCCGAACTCCTGGGACTGCTCCAGCCTCCTCCAGGCCGCCTACCGCCAGGCCGGCATCAGCCTGCCCCGCGTTTCGAGCGACCAGTCGTCCATGGGTACGTCCGTCTCGCTCAGCAACCTGCAGCCGGGCGACATCCTGTACTGGGGCAGCCGCAGCAACTCGTACCACGTGGCCGTCTACGTGGGCGGCGGCAAGTACATCGGCGCGCAGAACCCGTCGACCGGTGTCGTCGAGCGCTCCCTGGACTGGGACATGCCGTCGGGCGCGGTCCGGATCCTCTGATCACCGCTTCCTGACGACGCGATCTTGACGACGAAAAGCCGTCACTCCTCGGGGGAGTGGCGGCTTTTCCCTCTTTGTCCTACTTACGGAACGTCTCGACGCGCGTGCCCAGACGCTCCTGGAGTCGACCGACCTGCCGGTGGAGCAGATCGGCGACCGCAGCGGGCTCGGTACGGCGGCGAATCTGCGCCGCCACTTCACACGGTCGGTCGGGGTGTCCCCGTCCGACTACCGGCGGGCGTTCAGGCCTTCGGGGCCACCTTCGAGAGGCCGTTGATGATGCGGTCCATCGCGTCGCCGCCGGTCGGGTCGGTGAGGTTGGCCAGCATCTTCAGCGTGAACTTCATCAGGACCGGGTGGGTCAGGCCGCGCTGGGTCGCGATCTTCATGATCTTCGGGTTGCCGATGATCTTCACGAAGGCGCGGCCGAGGGTGTAGTACCCGCCGTAGGTGTCCTTGAGGATCTTCGGGTAGTTGTGCAGGGCCAGTTCGCGCTGGGCCGGGGTCGCGCGGGCGTGCGCCTGGACGATGACGTCGGCCGCGAGCTGGCCGGACTCCATGGCGTACGCGATGCCCTCGCCGTTGAACGGGTTGACCAGGCCGCCCGCGTCACCGACGAGCAGCAGGCCCTTGGTGTAGTGCGGCTGGCGGTTGAAGGCCATCGGGAGGGCCGCGCCCCGGATCGGGGTCGTCATGTTCTCGGGCGTGTAGCCCCAGTCCTCCGGCATCGAGGCGCACCAGGCCTTGAGGACCTCGCGCCAGTCCAGCTCCTTGAAGGCGGAGGAGGAGTTGAGGATGCCGAGGCCGACGTTGGAGGTGCCGTCGCCCATGCCGAAGATCCAGCCGTAGCCGGGCAGCAGGCGGTCCTGCGGGCCGCGCCGGTCCCACAGCTCCAGCCAGGACTCCAGGTAGTCGTCGTCGTGGCGGGGGCTGGTGAAGTACGTCCGTACGGCCACGCCCATCGGCCGGTCCTCGCGCCGGTGCAGGCCCATGGCGAGGGAGAGCCGGGTGGAGTTGCCGTCGGCGGCGACGACGAGCGGCGCGTGGAAGGTGACCTCGCGCTTCTCCTCGCCGAGCTTGGCGGTCACGCCGGTGATGCGGCCGGTGCGGTCGTCGATGATCGGCGACTGGACGTTGCAGCGCTCGTACAGCCGGGCGCCGGCCTTCTGCGCCTGGCGCGCGAGCTGCTCGTCGAAGTCGTCGCGCTTGCGGACGAGTCCGTAGTCCGGGTACGAGGCGAGGTCCGGCCAGTCGAGCTGGAGCCGGACGCCGCCGCCGATGATGCGCAGGCCCTTGTTGCGCAGCCAGCCGGCCTCCTCGGAGATGTCGATCCCCATGGAGACGAGCTGCTTGGTGGCGCGGGGCGTGAGGCCGTCGCCGCAGACCTTCTCGCGGGGGAACGCGGTCTTCTCCAGGAGCAGGACGTCGAGTCCGGCCTTGGCGAGGTAGTACGCGGTGGTGGAGCCGGCGGGACCGGCCCCGACGACGATCACATCCGCTGTGTGCTCGGAGAGGGGCTGCTCGGTCACTGCGGGATCTCCCGAAGGCTCGATGGGGGGTGCCGGTACAGCACGGGACATCCGCAGTCTATGCAGGGGGAGAGAGAGCGAACCGAAGGGCCCGGCGTGGGCCGGACCGCGACGTGTCGGAGCCGTGGCCGCACGAGCGCCCGCCCTTCGGGCGGACGGGCGCGCTACGTCCGCCGTCCGCCCTAGAAGACCGACAGACCGGTCAGGGTCGTGAAACGGTCCAGGGCTGCGACGCCCGCCACGCTGTTGCCCCGCGCGTCCAGTCCGGGGCTCCAGACCGCGAGGGCGCAGCGACCCGGGACCACCGCGACGATCCCACCGCCCACTCCGCTTTTCCCGGGCAGCCCGACGCGGTAGGCGAACTCGCCCGCCGCGTCGTACGTTCCGCAGGTCAGCATCACCGCGTTGATCTGCTTGGCCTCGCTGCGGGACAGGAGACGGGAGCCGTCCGCCCGCAGGCCGTGGCGGGCCAGGAGACGGGCGGCGAGGGCGAGGTCCGCGCAGCTGGTCTCGATCGAGCACTGCCAGAAGTAGTGTTCGAGCAGAGACGGCACCGGGTTGTCGATATTGCCGTACGCGGCCATGAAGTGGGCCACGGCGGCGTTGCGGTCACCATGCTCGTGCTCGGAGGCCGCCACGTCGGCGTCGAAGCGCAGGTCGGGGTTCTGACTCTCCTGCCGCAGGAATTCCAGCACCTCACTGCTCGCGTCGCCTGTCAGGGTCTGCAGCCGGTCGGTGACCACCAGCGCGCCCGCGTTGATGAACGGGTTGCGCGGGATGCCGTTCTCGTACTCCAACTGCACCAGTGAGTTGAACGGGTTGCCGGACGGCTCTCTGCCGACCCGCTCCCACAGGCTGCCACCGCCCTCGGCGAGCGCCAGGGCGAGTGCGAAGACCTTGGTGATCGACTGCGCGGAGAACGGGGTGCGCCAGTCCCCGACCCCGTACAGCCCGCCGTCGACGTCGGCCAGAGCCATGCCGAACTGCGCCGGGTCCACGGACGCGAGAGCCGGTATGTACGCGGCCGGGGCTCCGGCCCCGACCAGCGGGGCGATCTCCGACGCGATCTGCTTCAGAACCGCCGGGTAGTTCGGCTCCATGTGTCAGGCGGCCTTGAACCCTCGGTGCAACGCGACGATGCCTCCGCTGAGATTCCGCCACGCGACCTTCGACCAGCCGGCCTTCTGGAGCAGGCCGGCGAGGGTCGGCTGGTCGGGCCAGGAGCGGATGGACTCGGCGAGGTAGACGTACGCGTCCGGGTTGGAGGAGACCGCGCGGGCCACCGGCGGGAGGGCGCGCATCAGGTACTCCTCGTACACCGTGCGGAACGGCGCCCAGGTCGCGTGCGAGAACTCGCAGATCACGACGCGTCCGCCGGGCTTGGTCACCCGGTACAGCTCGCGGAGGGCGGCCTCGGTGTCCTGGATGTTGCGGAGCCCGAAGGAGATGGTGACGGCGTCGAACACGTCGTCGCGGAAGGGGAGGTTCATGCCGTCGCCGGCGGTGAACGGCATCCACGGGTGCTTCTTCTTGCCGACCTGGAGCATGCCGAGCGAGAAGTCGCAGGGGACGACGTACGCGCCCGCGCGGGCGAAGGGCTGCGAGGACGTGGCTGTCCCTGCGGCGAGGTCCAGGATCTTCTGCGCCGGGCGGGCGTCGACCGCCTTGGCGACCTCCTTGCGCCAGCGGCGGTCCTGCCCGAGCGAGAGCACGTCGTTGGTGAGGTCGTAGTTCGCGGCGACGTCGTCGAACATCGAGGCGACTTCGTGCGGCTGCTTGTCCAGGGATGCGCGGGTCACTGGCGTTCGGCCTCGCAGACTCGGGTACGGGCGGTTCGGGCGGTGCGGGCGGTGCGGGCCCATTCTCGCAGGCGCCCCGACCACGACGACGGCGGCATGCCCGGGGGTGCTCAGCGGCGGCGGTGGACCAGGCGGCCGGTGATGACCGTGGCCACGCAGGTCGAGGCGCCGTGGCGGACCAGGGCCGCGGGGGTGGGGACGTCGAAGACGGCGAAGCGGGCGGGGCCGCCCGGCGCCAGGCGGGGCAGCAGGACCAGCGGCACCGGGGAGAAGGACGGGGGCCCCGGCAGCACCTCCGGGCGCCGGCCGACCACGAGCCCCGCCCGCCGCACCGCGTCCACCGCGCCCCGGCCGCGCAGTTCACCGGCGACGGCGACCGTCCCGTGCGCCAGCATCCGCTGCACGCCGCGCCGGGCCGAAGCGGCCCGCCGGGACGGGTCGGCCCGGAAGATCCGCTGCGCCCGCTCCCCCGTGATCGGCTCGGTGCCGAAGGCGTCGGCCTCCCGCGGGTCCGGGTGGTACATGCCTTCGAGCAGCTCGGGCGCGTACGGGTTGAGCAGCCCCGGCGTGAGGATGCCCGGCCACCGCCGCACCCGTGCCTCCGGGCGCGCCGCGACCAGGTCCTCGAACGGGCCGACGGCGGCGAGGTGCGCGCCGTCGACCAGGACCGCGGTCTCGGGCGACGCCTCGGCTACGTGGATCGTCAGCACGGCGGCCTCAGTTGGCGTCGAGGAGCTTCAGCTCGGGGTGGGCCGTACCGCCCTCGATCGCCGTCGAGGAGATGTGCGAGACGACGCGCTCGTCGACCGGGTCGTTCGCCGGGTCCTCGTGCACGACCAGGTGCTCGTACGTCGTCGCCCGCTGCGCGGGCACGCGGCCCGCCTTGCGGATCAGGTCCATGATCTCCAGGCGGTTCGACCGGTGCTTGGCGCCCGCCGAGGAGACGACGTTCTCCTCCAGCATGATCGAGCCCAGGTCGTCGGCGCCGTAGTGCAGCGACAGCTGGCCGGCCTCCTTGCCGACGGTCAGCCAGGAGCCCTGGATGTGGGCGATGTTGTCCATGAAGAGCCGCGCGACCGCGATCATCCGCAGGTACTCGAAGATCGTCGCCTGCGTACGGCCCTTGAGGTGGTTGTTCTCGGGCTGGTACGTGTACGGGATGAAGGCCCGGAAGCCGCCCGTCCGGTCCTGTACGTCACGGATCATCCGCAGGTGCTCGATGCGCTCCGCGTTCGTCTCACCCGTGCCCATGAGCATGGTGGAGGTCGACTCGACCCCGAGCTTGTGCGAGATTTCCATGATCTCCAGCCACCGCTCGCCGCTCTCCTTGAGCGGGGCGATCGCCTTCCGTGGCCGCGCCGGGAGCAGCTCGGCGCCGGCGCCCGCGAAGGAGTCGAGGCCGGCCGCGTGGATCCGGGTGATCGCCTCCTCGACGGAGACGCCCGAGATCCGGGCCATGTGCTCGACCTCGGACGCGCCGAGGGAGTGGATGACCAGCTGCGGGAAGTCCTTCTTGATGGCCGCGAAGTGCTTCTCGTAGTACTCGACGCCGTAGTCCGGGTGGTGGCCGCCCTGGAACATGATCTGCGTACCGCCGAGCTCCACGGTCTCCGCGCAGCGGCGCAGGATGTCGTCGAGGTCGCGGGTCCAGCCCTTGGCGGTGTCCTTGGGCGGCGCGTAGAAGGCGCAGAACTTGCACGCCGTCACGCAGACGTTCGTGTAGTTGATGTTCCGCTCGATGATGTACGTCGCGATGTGCTCGGTCCCCGCGTACCGGCGCCGGCGCACCGCGTCGGCGGCCACGCCCAGCGCGTGCAGGGGCGCGGAGCGGTAGAGGTCGAGCGCCTCCTCGGGGGTGATCCGGCCACCCTCGGCGGCACGGTCGAGCACGGACTGGAGGTCGGCCTTCTCGGTCACCGGGTGCGTCCCTTTCGGAGGGGTTCTTGGGCTTCTTGGCGGGCTGAACCAGCCTACGCGAGGGCGCCGTACTCGCCTCACAGCACCCCGGCACCCGGACGTTGTCGCGGGCCGCTGTGCCCTCACTCCGTGACCACTGCGGCAGGCCATGCGAGCAGCGGGGCCGTCACGGGATCAGCCGGCCGACTCAAGGCCGACGCGCCAGGCAGGGAGGAGCTCGTCCAGGAGCGCCTCCGTCCGCGGAGGCAGGCCGCGCGAGCCGCCGTTCGCGACGAGGGAGGCGGCGAGCTCGCTGAGACGGGCGGTGTCTCCGGCGGCATGGGTCGCGCGGAGCAGCTCGTTCCACAGCCGCTCGTCCGTCGGCGAGGAGGACAGCCCCGCGGTCAGCGCGACGATGGCCGGCTTTGGCTGGTTCCGGCCGAGGTGGTGCTCGGCCAGGGCGAGCGCCACATCCGCGACGAGCAGCGGCAGTCGCGCGTCGATGATCTCGTGCGAGAGCCAGCCATAGCGGCCCTCCGGCCGGTTCGCCAGCAGCGGACCGCGTACGAGGCCGAGCGCGTCGGTCAGCAGCCGCTCCCGTACGGTCGCGCTGCCCGCGCCCTTCCCCTGCGTCGCCTCGTGGTGCAGCGAGCGCAGCACGTCCAGGTCGGAGACGACGGACGGCGCCAGGGTGAGGCGGCCGGCCGCGTCGGGCCGCAGGCGCGGCGAGCCGTCCGGGTCGGAGCCGAGCCAGTCGCGCAGCCGCTCGATGAGCGCGTCCCGTACGTCCTCGGTCGCGCCGCGCGGCCACAGAGAGGCGGCGAGCACGCGTGGGTGCACGCCCTCGCGGTGCAGCAGGAGCAGGGCCAGGGCCTCGTGCATCAGGACGCCGCGGTCGCTGTCGGGCGCGTCGAGGCCGATGAGCTCGTACGGCCCGACGAGACGGGCGTAGACCGCCGGACGGCCCCGCTCACTGATGTCGACGAGGAAGGGGGCGGTGGACGGGTCCGGGTTCGGGTCGTCGCCGGGCTCGGCGTCTCGGAAGAGCTGGACGACGGCCTCGTGCTGGGCGCGCGGGAGCATCTGGGCGTCGAGTTCGAGGCCGAGGAGGGGGGCGAGCAGACGCCCCTCGGCGTTGATCTCCAACTCCCAGGTGGCGCCGGGCAGTTCCCCCCGCTCCGTGCCGACAAGGTAGCCCAGGCCGAGACGGCCCGCACCGGCCGCGAGCTCGGCGAGCCTCGCGGCCTGGGCATCGGTGGGCTCGGCGGCGAGCAGGACGAGGTGCGGCGCCCAGCGGTTGTTCTGCGTGTGGCCGGTGCGGCCGGTGAGGACCGAGTCGTGCCCGGCGGCACCGAGCGCGCCCCGCCGCTGCCGGGTCTCGGCCTCCATGGCCTCCAGGAGGTCCTCGACACCGGCGAGGTGGCGCAGCCGGGTGGGTGCGAGCGCGCCGAGCTCCTCGCCGAAGCCGACGAGGGTGATCGTCATACGGTCCGACCAGCCGTTGGTGGCCAGCTCGGCGGCGATGGAGGCCATGACGGCGGCCCGGTCCTGCTCGGCCCCGGTCAGCGAGACGATGCCGGGCACGGACTCCAGGTTGAGCAGCAGTCGGGAGCCGTCGAGGGTGCCGAGGCTGACCAGACCGGGGTACGGGGCGGCGGTGTCGCTGCTCGCGTCCGCGGTGGCGTACGCGAGGGCGGCGGAGCGCTCCAGGCGCCAGAACGTCGGGTCCTGGCCCTGCTGCCAGGGGGCGGGCGGACGGTTCTCCGGCTGGGCGAGCTGGAGGTGCAGTTCACCTTCGGCCAGCCAGGCCGCGTACACGACCGGCAGGGGCCGGGACTCGGCCTCCAACGTGGCGGACAGCCCGCGCAGGGACTGGTCCAGGAGACGTACGGCCTCGGGGTCTGCGCCGACCATCAGCGCGTCGTGGACGTCGGCGGCGGCGCCGGTGGGTGCGGGGGGTTCCATGCCCGTACGACCAGTGACGGCGGCCATCGCGGACTGCCACAGCGCCGTACGGCGGCGGCGGCCGAGCGCGGCGAGAAGTCCTGCGGCGAGGAGCGGGGAGGCGATGAGGGCCTCGGGGAGACCGAAGGAGGAGCCGTCGGTGACCGTGGCGACGTCCGAGCCGGAGTCGGTGCCGGAGTCCGGGGCGGCGGGCCGCTCCCGCGAGGGCCGCTGCTCGGGCAGGGCGATCTGGGTGGTGTCGGTGTCCACGGCACCGCCCCCGCCCTGCCGTCCGCCGTCCTGCTGCTTCCCGCCGGCACCACCCTCAACGTGCGCGCGGTCGCCGGTCTCGATGTACTCCCCGATCTGCCGGCGTACTTCCTCGGAGACCTTCGGCGCCTCGTCGGGCATCTCGACGAGATCGCCGCCGAACGCGTCCGCGGGCAACTCCATGATCCAGCCCGGCCGGATGAGGCTCGCCTGCGAGAGCTTCGAACCGTCGGGCTGTGCCCGGTCCTTGTTGAGCTGGTAGATCTCCCCGTACCGGCGGCCGTCGCCGAGATGGCGCTCGGCGATCTCCCACAGGGAGTCGTGGTGACGGCCCTCCGGAGGCTGGATCCGGTAGAACTTCGTGCCCTGCCCCTCAGTGGCCTGCGTCGCACGCGCCGCCTCCCGCGCGCGCTCGGCGGCCTGCGCCTGCGCCTGCTGTTGGACGAGCTGGCCGGGGGTCTGCTGGGCCGCCGCCGCCACCGCCGGGCGGTGCTGCTCCTCCAGCGTCTGGCCGAGCTGCGAGAGACCGGGCGCGAAGCTCGCCGCGCTCGCGGTCACGAGGAGCAGCGCCGCCACCAACTGACGGGCGAGCGCCTGGCTCGCGCCGGCTCCGGGGATACGCGAGGGCATGCCGACCCCGGAGACCACCGCCTTCACCTCGACCAGCACGCAGGCGGTGAACTGTGCCCAGGCCAGCCAGACCACCACCGTCAGCACGCTGATGAAGGTGTTGACGGTGATCTGCCGCTGGAGCATGTCCAGCGAGGGCATCTCGTCGGGCAGCGGCCAGCCCACGAAATACGCCAGCGCTCCGGGTACGCCGACGACGAGGGCGGCCAGCGCGAGGAACGCGAGGAACGCCTTGGCGAAGTCGCCGAAGGTGCACCGGGGCGGTCGCGGACCGCTGCTCGTACGGGAGGAGGTGGTGGGTGCCATGGCAGGCTTCCTGTGGAGGAGGGTGGTGGGGCCCGGGTTGGTGGCGCCAGGGGCCAGCTCGGCCGGGCGGCCGGGCGCTCTACCCGGCGACGGACTCGGCGACCGATCTGCCTCGTACGGTCATCGAACCGCCGTAGAGGACACCGGCCAGGACCGGCTCGTAGGTGAGCTGGATCTCGACCTCGACGCGCTGGGCATCGGCCGACACGCACCCCGAGGCCGAGGCGTCGGGGATCGACATACCCGTCTCCCGGACGAATTCGCGTACCCGGGCATCACAGTTCGCGAAGTTGATCGGAGCCCCGCCGCCGGAACCGTCATACAGGGACTCCTTGTCGATGTCCTGCGCCGCGTACCGGGCGGCCTGCTCCGCGATGTCCGCGGCCCGCTCGCGCTGGGAGATCAGCAGCCCGCCGTCGATGACGAAGGCGGCCAAGGTCATGAAGACCAGCGCGAAGAGGATGAGGGCGCCGGCGCCCGAGCCCCGGTCGTCGAGTTGGTCCCGGCCCTCCCGGAGCCGGGCGCGTACTCTGTACGGCCCTCTCACGCCGCCCTCCGGAAGGGGTCGAGCGGCGAGGTCGACCGGCCGGTGATCCTGGTCTCGATGTCGAGGCCGAGCATGGCCAGGCCCCGGATCTGACAGCTGACCTCGACGGTGAAGAACCCTCCGGGTTCGAAGCCCGCGCTGGTCTTCGTCACCGTCACCGGGCCCACGCACACATCGGCGAGGTCGGCCTCCGCCGCCCTCCTCGCCTCGGTGTGGGCCGCACCGCTGTCCTTCTGGATCGAACCGGCCCTGGCCGCGTCGCGAGCGGCGCCGTCGACCGCGCCCCGCCCCTCGACGAGCTGGCCGAAGGCGACCATGACGAGGACGAGGAGAAAAGCGACGGGGGCGATGATGACCACCTCGACGGTCGAGATGCCCCGGTCGTCGGCCCGGCGCTCTTCGCCGCACCGTTCGGGTATCCATGCGCGCGCACGGTTCAGCACTACGGCGTCAGCCCCCTTCCGGCACGAATCGCTCGATCGGCCCCTGCGACCGCGCGTGGACCGTCATGTCGAGGCCGGGGAAGACGCTCGGCACCCTCCCGGTGATCTCGACGCCCACCGAGTCCTGCACCGCGTACGTCCGCACGGTGGGATCGAGGACCAGCTGCGGTCCCAGTTGGTCGATGTAGCTGTGGGCGACCTCGGACGCCTCTCCCCTCCAGCCCGGGTTCTCGTCCGCCTGCGTCCGGGCCTCGCGCGCACCCGCCTGGGCGGCGGCCTGCGTCACGTGATCCGCGAAGGAGTACAGGGCGAATTGCACCGTCGCGAAGATCAGGAAGAAGAGGAAAGGGGTGAGAAAGACGAACTCGACCGCGGACATGCCGGAATCGCCGCGGGTGGAGGCAGCCTCCACCCGGCGGCGTACGGCGGTGCGCAGGCGATCCGCGAGTCGGTTCATGGCGGCGGCCACCGATCCGTGCTCAGCCCTACTTGCACGTGCCGCTGTCGGTGGCGCCCGTGATGCAGTTCTCGACCTTCTCGGCGCCGGTTTCGAGAGCCCGGCTGATGACGACGGCGACCACGCCGACGATCGCCACGACGACGGCGGAGATGATCACCCACTCGACGGCGGACGCACCGCGGTCCAACTCGCCCGAGCGGGCGCGCTGGACCCGCCCCCGGAGAAACGTGACAAGGAAATCGGTGGCCGGGTTGCTGAGACGGAACTTGCTCATCGTTCGGGTCCTCTCGAAGAAATGGCAGTGGGGGCGTCGCCCCAGGTCAAAGGGCTCCCTGGAAGACACGCATCCCAGCCGGGAAGATCAGGAAGACCAGGAAGCCGGCGCAGAGCAGCAACTGGGCGACGAGCATCGACTGTGACTTCTCGCCCGCCGCACCTTCGATTTCGGCCATCTCCCGATGGCGCATCGTCTCGGCCCTGGACGACAGCGACTCGCGTACCTTCGCGCCGTCGTCGGCGACGAGCCCGAGGGAGGCCCCCAGGTCCTTCAGCTCCTCGATGCCCAACTCCTCACCGAGCCGTCCCAGCGCCTGCCACTGGCTGGTGCCGGTGATCCGGGCGTCCGCGAGGGTGTGGCGAATCCGGCGCAGAGCCCAGCCGTCGGACACGTCGGCCGCGGCCATCAGCGCCTCGGGCAGACCGCGCCCACCGGCCAGGTTCATGGCTACGAGGTCCAGGTAGGCCCCGACGACACGGCGCAGGTCACGGCGCTTGGCCGCCGCGTCGCGCCGTACTTCGAGGTCCGGCAGGAAGAAGAAGATGCCCGCGAAGGCGAGAGCCATCCAGATCGGCACGACCGGACCGCTGCCGAAGCCGAGCGTCCAGACCACGGCGAACACGAACGGGCCGAAGACGAGCCCGGCCGCACTCAGCAGGACCTTGGTCGCCAGGAAGTTCTCCCAGCTGCGGTCGAGAACCGCCAGATCGGAGCGGAGCGAACGCAGTTCCCAGCCCTGTTGCACGAAGAAGTCGGCGACCCGCGTGCCCACGCGTTCCCGCAGCGCGCCGAGCCGCCCCGGACGCCCGTTCACCGGGCGCCGGAAGCTCGACTCGTACGCGACTCCACGCGCCCGCATCGCGTCGATCCGGGCCACGGTCGCGACCGCGCCCCGCTTGGACGGCACGAGTGCTCGTACCAGTGTGTAGACGCCGAGACCGAGGACGGCCCCGATCACCACCGGCAGGGTGAGGTTCATCGCGGTGCCACCTCCTTGCGGGCGGACGGCACCTGCGGCCGCTCGAACCGCACCGGGGGCTCGTCACGGACCAGGAATCGCTCGGGAGTCTCGATCGTGGACAGCTTGCGCAGCCACCAGAAGCCGAGCGCGAACAGGCCGCACACACACGCCAGGACGACCTGGCCGAGCGGTGTGCCGTACGGGGCGACGAAGTCCCGGTTGAAGATGGACAGTCCGGCGACGAAGGCGAGGCTCACCCCCACGACGATCTGGACGCTGCGCCGCGTGCTGGCCCGCTGGGCCATCACTCGCTGACGCATGTCGACCTCCTCACGGGCGGACTTGGCCAGCGCGCCGAGGACCTGCCGCAGACCTGGACCGCGCAGCCGCGCGTTCAGAATCAGGGCGGCCACGATGATGTCCGCGGAGGCGTCGTCGATCTCGTCGGCGAGCGTCTGCAGGGCGTCCGGCAGCGGCGTACGGGCCCGCAGCCGGTCCACCAGCGCGTCCAGATGGGGCCGCAGCGCAGGCGTCGCGGCCCGTGCCGAGGCCGGGATGGCCTGTTCCAGGCCGACGGCGCCGGCGATGGTGTCGCGCAGCGACTCCGTCCAGGAGGCCAGCGCCTCGACCCGGCGCATCGCGGCCCGCTCCTCCGCGGCTCCGCCGAAGAGGCGGTCCCAGAAGAAGACCAGGACACCGGCGGCGATACCCATGACGGCCCAGCGGGTCAGCAGCAGGACGACGAGCGCGACACCGATGGCGAGCGAGCCCCGACGGCCCGCGAACCGGACCAGTTCGGCGAGCCGCTCACTCGATCTGGTCTTCTCGTGCTCGGCCTTCACGGGCAGGCCGCGCAGCGCGAGGACGAGCAGCGCGAGGCCACCGCCGACGACGACGCCGCAGACCAGGGCGTACAGGACGGGCAGGGAGAAGACGCCGCCCATGGAGGAGATACCGTTCATGTCTCTCCGCTCACCCCCAGGATCCGCTGGGGTGGTAGCCGAACGCGGCCAGCTCGTCGGCGCAGGAGATCGGGGCGTGCGGAACGATCCGGCCGTCGGGGGTCTCCGCGAAGACCTCGCTGGAAAGCACGCGGCCGTCTACGCCGTTCACTTCGCGTACGGAGGTGACCATACGGCGCAGGGTGCCGCCGTTGTGGAAGTTGTTGCGGCGCTCGACGAAGACCACGAAGTTGATGGCGCCGGCCACCAGCATCTGGCTCGCTTCGATGGGCAGCCGCTCGGTGGCCTGGAGCGCGTACGTGGAGATACGGCTGAAGACCTCGCTGGAGCTGTTGGCGTGGATCGTGGAGAGCGAGCCGTCGTTGCCCTGCGACATCGCGTTGAGCATGGTGACGATCTCGTCGCCGAGGACCTCGCCGACGATGACCCGCGAGGGGTTCATACGCAGTGAACGGCGCACCAGCTCCGACATCATGACGGCGCCCTGCCCCTCCGAGTTGGGCAGCCGCTCCTCGAAGGCCACGACGTTCGGGTGCAGGTCGGGAAACTGGTCGAGGCCGAGCTCCAGAGCACGCTCGACGGTGATCAGTCGCTCCTGCGGCGGGATCTCGTTGGCGAGCGCCCGCAGGAGCGTGGTCTTTCCGGCGTTGGTCGCGCCCGCGATCATGATGTTCTTACGGGCCCGGACCGCGCAGGCCAGGAAGTGGCCGAGCTCCGGGGTGAGCGTGCCGTTGCCCACCATGTCTGACATGAAGACCTTGCCCAGGCGGGCCCGCCGGATGGAGAGCGCGGGGCGGCGGGTCACGTCCATGACGGCCGAGAGGCGCGAGCCGTCGGGCAGCCGTAGGTCGAGCTGAGGGTTCGCGGAGTCGAAGGGGCGCGAGGACAGGCCCGAGTAGGCGCCGAGGACCTGGATCAGCTCGATGAGCTCCTCGTCGGTCTCGGCCACCGGGTCTGCGCGTACCTCGGCGCCGTTGGCGTAACCGACGAAGACATGGTCGCAGCCGTTGACGTCGATGTTCTCGACCTCGGGGTCGTCGAGGAGCGGCTGGAGCCGGCCGACGCCGAAGAGCGCGGCGTGCACGGCGGCCGCGAACTGCTCCTCGGTCTCCGCATCGAAGGGAGTCCGGCCGGCGTTGATCTCCGCCCGCGCGTACTCCTCCAGTATCTGGGCGATGACGGCGCGGGCGTACTGCCGCTCGTCCTCGCCGGACATCGGGGTGACCCCGGACACCTGGTCGAGGCGCCGCTGTTCGGAGACGCGGTCGCCCGCCTCCTGCCGGAAGCGCTTGACGAGCTGATGGTCGACGCTCATCGTCCCGCGCCCTGGTCGGGAGCGGCCGACCAGCCGGCCCCGTAACTCTGGTAGAGATCACGGGAGATCTGGCGGGCGGAGCGAATCAGCAGCGACTTGTCGAGCCGTCCGCGTCTGCGCCCCGCCAACTGCTCGGCCCCGGCAGGATCGTGGGCGAGGATACCGAGCACCCGGGCGCCGGACTGCGAGCCGATGAGCATGCTGTTGACCTGGTTGGCGACCTTGGAGGAGTCGCCCGGGTCGGCCACGAGCAGGACGCCGATGAGCGGGGTGGCGAGCTGCGCCGCGCCACGGTGTGAACCGTGCAGACGGTTGGCGAGCGCGAGGGCCCGGTCCCGTACGCGGGCGATGGACTCCGGCTGCGTACGCGCGATGAGCAGCACGAGGCCGGCGTGTGCGAACAGCTCCAGGGCAGGGGACTCGCCACTGATCCGGCCGCAGTCGGCGATGACGTCGGCGGGGGCCTGCGGGGAGTCGGCGAGCGCGGCGAAGGAGCGGCCGAGCAGCGGCCACTGACCGGCCAGCCCGGCGGCCTGCTCGGCGGAGCCGAGGCCGACGAGGACGTCGAGGCCGCCGGAGAGCGTCTGGGAGTGGTCCCAGAGCTGGTCGGGGGCGAGGCCTCGGCGGGCGGTCGCGGCGATGGACAACATGCCGGTGTTGGGGTTGAGCGGGCCGCCGTGGGCGGCCTGGCCGCGGTAGACGAGGTCGCCGCCGGCCGGGTCGGCCTCGGCGAGCAGCGCCCGGCGTGGCCAGACGGCCGAGAGGGCGACGGCCGCGGTGGTGACACCGGGCGAACCCTTGTCGGCGGCGAGAGCGATGAGCGCCATGTCTTCAGCTGCTTCCTGTGCGCCCGTGGATCAGCCGCTGCTCGACGGGACCAGCACGAGGGCGACCTCGCCCGCGGCGGCGGCTTGGGTCAGCTCGGCGATCTCGGAGCCGTTGACCATGACGGTGACGGGAAGGCTGCCACTGCCGACGGAGTCGCCGTCGCCCACGAGGATGTCGTTGACCGTGGCGTCCTGCACGAGGAGCGTGTTGGATCCGCTGCCCTTGTCGCTCTTGCCGGCGTCGCCGCCGACACGGTAGGCGGAGACCTTGTCACCGACCTTCAGACCGACCGGGTACTGGCCCTCCTTGAGGGAGAGCCCGACGAAGGCCTTGCCGTCGGGGAGCCCGGCCTTGTCCGAGAACATCTCACCGATGGCGACGGTGCCCGCGACGAGGGTGTTCTTGGTCTGGAGCTTCTTGAGGACGTCCTTCTGCTCCCAGCGGACGTAGTTGATGTCCGGGTCGTCGGCGACCATGACGGGCGCGATGGCGGCGTCGGTCACCGACTTGCCGGCGGGAACGTCCTTGGTGATCCGTACGACTTCGATGCGCTCCCCGGCGCGCAGCACGAGCACGGTGGCGCCGAGCGCGCCCACGAGGATGAGCAGGACGGCGAGCGCCGCCAGGGCGGGCTTGCGCTCCCGCGGGGGTGTGGGGAGCCGTTCCCCGACGTGCTGGGCGGGCCCGGAACTCCTGTGGTTCCCCGCCCCCGTACGCTCCTGGACCCTCACGCGACCGCTCCCCCGTGCCCACTGAACCCAATTCGCTCATTTGCCAACGCTTCAGGAGTTGTCGGCGAGTTGAGCGGACCTACGACATACGTCAGGTCATCGCACCGTAGCAGCAGCACATAGACCCCTCAAGGCGGGTTCCGGGTCCCGAACCTCACGCGCGGCGCCACAGCGAAGTCACAGGTACCCGCACCGACAGCCGGAGGACTCCCCCCACCCACCTTCGACCGCCCTGCCAACACCGGGTCGGCGACGGCGGGTTCAGGCCTGGCGGCCGCTCTTTCGAGGGAGGGGTTGGCATATGCCGGACCGGCTTGCCGAAGGATCACTACCGTCCGCCACATGGTCAGCTCATCCCATGAAGCGATGCACCGCATCTTCGAGAAGGACCCCGGAGTCTTCGCCCGGACCTTCCGCGCTCTCGACCTGCCCTTCCCAGACCCGGTCCAGGTGTCCCTCATGCCCACCGACCTCACCGAGATCAGGCCCCTGGAACGGCGCGTCGACACCCTGTTGAAGATCGACACTCTCTCGGACGACAGCTACCTGCTGGCCGTCGAGGCACAGGGGAGGAAGGACACCGGCAAGCCCGCGAGCTGGGCGTACTACGCCGCCCACCTCCACGCCAAGTACCGCCTCCCGTCCGTCCTTCTCATCACCTGCCAGGACAAGGGCACCGCCACCTGGGCCGCCGGCCCCTTCACCTTCGGCCCCACGTACTGGCCCACCTTCACCGTCCGCCCCCTCGTCCTGGGGCCGCACAACGTCCCGCCCATCACCGACCCGGTCGCTGCGGCCAAGGACATCCCACTCGCGACACTCTCGGCGATCACACACGGTAAAGATACGAACGCCGGTGCCATACTGAAGGCCCTGGCCGCCGCCCTGAAGACCATCGACACGGAGACCGCGGAGATCTTCGCCGAACTCACCGAACTCGGCCTGGGCGCCGCCCCGGCCGCCAAGCTCTGGAGGCATCTGATGACCGTAGACCTCGCCTTCTTCCGCTCCGAGACCTCCCAGCGCCTCCGCGCGGAGGGCCGGGAAGAGGGCCTCGTCCAAGGCCGCGCCGAAGACATCCTGCGCATCCTGGAAAGGCGCGGCGTCAAGACCCCCGACACCGTTCGCGAGCAGGTCTCCACCTGCGCCGACCTCGACGCGCTCGACACTTGGTTCGACCGCGCCCTGACCGTCACCACCGCCGAGGACCTCTTCACCGAGAGCACTGGCTGACGCCGCAGGTCAGGCGCTGGGCGCCGGTCGGGAATCAGGCCGGCGCCCAGTTCGGCAGTGTCGAGCGGGCCTTCTGACGTGGCCCCGCATCCGGATCCGGCCACTCGGTGGATCAGCGGTTCAGGTCCGTGACCGCGACACCGAACCCGCCGTAGTGCGCAGGCTCCACCCCCGCGATCACGGCCACAGGCGTATAGCCGGCCCCGATGCTGTGCACCGCCACGACAACCGCCGCGCACCCCAACGGCAGGCCTGCGTGCCGCAGCCGCAGGGCCTCAGCGGCCTGCCCATGACGACGGCTCCGCCTCACCCTCACTCACCTGATCGGCCGACAAGTACCCTACGGCCACGGGGGCCGGGCTTCGCCGCGAGTCTTCCGCAAACGCACCCACCCGAGAGGAATCGCATGCTGGACCTGACCAAGAGCGCCGGCGCGGAACACCTGACCGGCATCTCCATACTTCAGGCGGGAGTTGCCTGGAAGACCTCCGGCGGCGGCCAGAAGGGATGGCGCGGAAAGCTCAAGCGCGCGAAGGGCACCGACCTCGATCTCGCCTGCGTCGCCCTGTCCGGAGGCCGAGCCGTGCGGATGGCGTGGTTCGACAACGAAGACGCCTTCGACGACGGCTCGTTGACCACTCTCGGGGACAACACCACGGGCCGGGGCAAGGGTGACGACGAGACCGTCGTCGCACGGCTCGACGACATTCCGGCCCAGGTCGACGCGCTCGTGTTCATCGTGTCCGCCTACAAGGAGGGTGTCTCCTTCGACAAGGTCGAGGCGGTCACGCTCAACGTCTACGACGGCGGCCCCAGCGGAACGCTGCTCGGCTCGTACTGGCCGGACATCGACAGCCGCAAGAACGCGTGCGTCATGGCCACCGCCAAGCGCGGCGCGGACGGCTGGACGATCCAGATCGTCAACAAGATGGGCGACGCCCGCACACGAGACGCGCTCCTGCAACTGGCGAAGCGTCACGCGGCGTAACACCGGACCCTTCGTAACAGCCCGCCGGTTTCGTCCGAGCCGTGGACTTGGCCGGCGGGGTCCACGGGCCGTCCGCCAGCCGCTCCCAGGGGTGGGCGGACGGCCGAACGAGGAGCCGCTACGGGCCGTTGGGGCGTGGGCTGGTGGCAGGTGCACGCGCTACCTCACTGAGAAGAGGAGCCGCTCCGCGTGGTGGGGGTCACCGCTCCCGAACACGTCCTGCGGGCGACGGAAGAGCGCTCGCCCATCTCGCACTCCCCGGCCCGGCCGGAGCGTGCCGCGTCCTCGCGGACCTACTGAATCGTGCGGCCCGAATTCACCGTTCACCCTCTGCCCGGCTGCGCCAGCCTGGCGTGAGCAGGTGGAGCACGTCCGGCAAGGGCGGGAAGTGCGGTGCGCAGTCGGGGCAGGCGTAGACGTTGAAGCCGGGCCCGGAGTTCTGGTGCACCTCGGAGACGACGACCGGGGCAGTCGTGATCCGGCCGCAGCGCACACACATCCGCACCGGCCTCCGCGCCCCCGGCGCACCGCCACTGGCCGCGCACGGCTGACACACCCACTGCCGCCGCACGCCGCCCGTCGTACCGGTCGTGACCGTCACGTGCGGCCCGGCCGTCGAACCGCACACCTCGCACGCCGCCGCGTCCGCGTCCGTGGCGGGCGCCTCGGTGAGGCACGGCCAGGTCGCTCCGGGCGCATCCAGGTGGTCACCCTCGTGCCCGCCCGGAAGGACGCACGGGGGAAGGTGACGCACCGGCCCGGGACGCTCCGAGGCGGGCCGCCGCGCACCGCACACCGGAGCCGCCGCAGACTGGGGAGTCTCGGAGACCTCCGCCATCACGCCACCCCCAGCCCGTGCATGACCCGGATGTCCAGATCGATACCGAAGTCCGCCGCCAGCACCAGGGCGAGCCGCCGCTGCCGCTGCCGCGCCCGCTCCTCCCGCTGGTCATGGGCAAGGAGGTAGGGGCGGACCATGGCCGTCTCGTACCCGTTCAGCGGCACGTCGAGCCCGTAGGGGGAACGGGGGGCGGGAAGCCGTGCGGGCCCCGGACGCGGGGACGCGTCCGCCGTACTCGAAGTCGGGCATACGGGGACCCGGTCGGCCACCCGCAGGGCGGCGCGGGCGCGGTGCCGACCGCTGCCACGCGGCCCGAACACCAGCCTCGCCCACAGGGCGATGGCGCGGACAAGGTCAGACATGTCGACGCTCCTTTGCAGCGTTGGCCACGCCCCCGGACGGTTGCACCCGTCGCGGGGGTCCTTGCTGTGGACGTTAGCCTCACTCGTAGACCTTGTCTACCTCGTCTACAACGTTGCCCATATGCTCAGCGTATGACACGTAGCTAACGTCCTAATCATGGATATCGACCGTTTTGATCCGACCCCCATCTACAAACAGGTGGCGCGAGTCATCCGTGAGCGGATCAAGTCCGGTGAACTCCGACCGAAGGACCCGATCCCGTCAGAGTCGAAGCTGGTCGCGGATTACGGCGTCGCGAGGGACACGGCGCGGCAGGCAGTCGCTCTGCTGCGCTCGGAGGGATGGGTGATCACCCTTCCGCAGCGGGGCAGCTTCGTCGCCGCGCAACCACCCGCCGAGGCGCCCGAGGGGGACGCGTCCTCCGGCTGACGCACGGCCGTCCGCTCTTACCTGGCCCCTGATCAGCGCGAACGCGCTCCGCACGGCAGGGTACGCCTGGCGCAATTCGACATGGAGCCTCGCGAGGGCGCCCTTATGCTCCCTGCGGATGCAGAAGCCGTTCGGGTCGGCGGCGACCGTGACCGCCGCCACGCTGGAGGTCGGGTGGGGCTCGCCGCACTCCCCATCCCCCGCCCATACGCCCGCACGCGACCTGGTACACCGCACCCGCAGCGCTCCTGTTCGCGGCGCTGGCGTTCGCGGGTTGGCTGCTGGGCCTGTTCCTCTGCGCGGGCAAGCACGTCGTCTGCGACACCGCGACGAGTTGCACGAGGACGCCGTACAAAGCCGGCTACCAGGACCCCGCGTGGCCGCATTGGCCGTTCTGGACGGCGGGGTGTGCGCCGCCCTCGCGGTCGCGGGCTTCGTCGGGCTGATCCTCGCGCGGCGGCACTCGGCACGTAACGGCCGAATCCACGCGAGTGGGCCAGCGGCCTGGTAACGGTGAGGTGTTCGCCGTGGCGAAACCAACCACCACCCCGATAGCGTCAGAACGCTCGAGACTTCAGTTGTCCCACGGGGAGTTGCCAGTGAACCGCCGATCTTTGCCCGTTGCTGCCGCGCTCACCGCGGTGGCCACTCTCACCTTGACCGCCTGCGGCGGCACCGGCCAGCCAAACGCCGGCGACAAGATCGGCGGCGTCGACACGACACCTACGTCGGCGGCGCCAAGCCCCTCGGCTACGCCGGGAAGCGAGCGCCCGAAGATCACGCTCCCGGCCGACGTCATGGACGAGTTCCAGGGCTGGAAGACCGGGGATGCGACGAAGGACAGGATCCTGAGCGACGCCGCCCAGGCGCGCGTAGCCACCAACTTCGCTGTGACGCAAGGGAATCCTGAAGAGAAGGCGATGGCCTTCTACCGTCAGGGCGACGCCCTGATCAGTGGAATGCAGTGGGTACAGCAGTTCGTGGACGCCAAGCTCACGTACACCGGCACGGTGCGCTATTACGACCCCAAGATCGAGCTGTTCGACAAGAGTTCTGCGGGCCTCGTGTACTGCTCCGACGAGAGCCAGGCATTCGGCAAGGAGCGTGCTTCGGGGAAGGTCAACAAGACCCCGGCGACAAAGAACAACTACATCCTTTACAGCACCCGCCTCGAACTGAACAAGCAGGGTGTGTGGCAGACCACCAAAATGGCTTCGGTGAAAGGACACCAGTCGTGCACGCCATGAGTCGAAGCAGCGCGCTCGCGGCTGCCTGCATCTTCATAGGCGCCTCGGCACTCACGGTCCAGAGCGCTTACGCGGAGATCCTCCCTGGTGGCTCCGACGGTAAGACCGGGGCGAGCGGCAAGTCCGAGGGGCGCGCCCTCACCTCGCTCGTCACCTTCACGGGCTCCACCGGAGGCTCCACCAGCGCCAATAGTGGCTCCTTCACGGCCGCTGGCAACTGGACCCCGCCCGCCTGCTGGTACGAACCCCGCGCGGCCGCGGAGTTCCAGAAGTACGTCGAGGGCTTCTACGAGTCGACCGTCAACTACCCCGGGCAGCACAGCTACGCCAAGACCGCCGCTGGCCAGTTCCGGGACATGTACAAGGACGGCGAGTTCAAGAACTACAACCTCGACAAGGCCGACGAGGGCGCCTTCTGGGTCGGCGTCCAGGACGAGAACCGCTTGGACGAACCAGGCGCCTGGACCTGCAGCAAACTCCCCTTCTGGGTCGAGAACGGCAACCCGCCCAACGTCGAGAACGCCATCACCCCTGACATCCTCGCCCAACTCGCGTACAACCAGATCAACGTCCCCGAAACACGCGTCACACTGGCCCCCGCGAACAACACCAAGGTCAACCTCGCCACCTGGGCCTGGCTCGACTCGGCAACCTTCAAACCCGCCTCCGTCACGGCCTCCCTCAACGTCGCCGGCGTCAACATCTCGGCCACCACCACGGCCACCCCGCGCTCCCTCAGCCTCAAGCCAGGCACGAAGGACGCGACGCTTCACCCCGGCTCCGGGGAGTGCACCTTCCAAGACGGCCGCATCGGCGCTCCGTACACCGCGGGCTCTGCCGACAAGACCCCACCCTGCGGGCTGACTTACCTCCGCTCCTCGGGCAGCGGCACGTACAAGCTGGAGTCCACGCTCACCTGGGGCGTCTCCTGGACCGGCACGGGCACGGGCGGCGGCACGCTGCCCGACGGCACCTTCGGCGCCGCCCAGAACATCAAGGTCCAGGAAATCCAGGCCATCAACCGGTGAGCATGAACCCACTGTCACAGGGATGGGATCCCGGGCGGTGGCGCATCACCGTCCACTGGGCGTGCGCCGCAGCCACGAGTTTCGTCGGGCTGGCGGCGCTCTCACGTGTGTCGCGCTGGCGTTAGCCCCGCACGGGCGGATGTCGACGCTGACGCGCCGGCGAGGGTGGAGTCTCAGGTGAGGGCGACTCGCGGGTGAAGTTGAGGGCACAGTCGAGGGCGCAGGTGGGTTGAGTGCACGGTCGAGGTCAAGTTCGCCGTCGAGGCCGAGGGCGAAGTCGAGGAGATCACCAAAGTCCCGGTTGCTCGAATGATCCTGCGAATGCAGGACTAAACCGGACCTCAAGGGGATCAGCAGTCTGACGACCTGTACCGTCCCAGACTCAACACGCCAGAGCGCCACGGACAGGCATGACGAGGAGTGAGAGTGTCAACGGGGATACGCAACGGCCGGATCACACCACCGAGCGGGACGGCCGGACCAGGGGTCAGCCCGTGGCGGTCGGCGCGGAGGACGGTCGGGCTAGTGGTGTTCGCGTGGGCAATCGCCGCAGCTAACACCTGCATCGCCTACGTGACCTTCGGCTCGAACTGGATCCCCATCATGATCGGGGTGCTCCTCTGTTTTGCCTTCACCGTACTGTTGATCCTGCTCCACCGCGCCTGGTGGCTGGCGTTGCTGTCCACGATGCCTTCGCTGTTCGTCCTCGTCGGATCCGTCCAGTACGCGCCCGAGGGTGCCCTGGATCGCCTCGGCGTACGCGAGAGCGTTGTGGTCGCGGCGGACAGCGCGGCCGGTACGTCCAGCAAGAACCACCGCCTCACCCTTCGGGGTATGGACGGAAACGAGCTGGAAGAGAAGCTGACGTACCGGGGTCGTTCCGGGGCTCCAGAGGTGGGCGACCGGCTCGACATCGTTCGTGATCCGGACGGCAAGGTACCGATGGCGCAGGCCGACACCGTCGACGCCTCAGGCGAGTTCGGTACTTTGGTCGGCGGCACGGTGATGTGGACTCTGATGGCGATCCTGGCGGGCAGGCGTGGCCATGTCCTGCGCCGCCGGGGCCACGAACTCGGCGAGCCGATCGACTGGTGACGCGGGCCCATGGTCTGCACTCTGCACGCGCCTCCTCTCCCGATTTACCCCCTATCGGCTCCTCATCGGAGATCCGATGCCCAGCTGGCGAGGCGGCCCATCGGATTACAGATGTCGCACATCGTCGTGGCCGCGAACTGCTGGAGCACGGTCACGACTTCCTCGACACCGAGCAGGCCGGCCCCCTTGTAGAGGCCGCAGCCGCAGCGGTGGATGGCGTCCCTTGAAGTGGTGTAGCCGCTCTTGGCCGATGTGCGCCCGGCTCGCCATCGCGTTGCCCCTGGTGGACCGCTCGTGCGCCCTGAACAAGGACGGGCCACCGTGCAACTCTCCGCGGTGAACAGTAAATCCGACCGGGAGGTGCACGATGTCCACCTTGATGTCGTCCCAGTGTTCGACGAACTTCGTGCCACCGTAGATGGCGCCGGTGATGACAGCGGCCCCGATCGTGATGGGGTTCGAGGCGGGCCGTCAGCCGCCCCGACGCATGACGCGTAGCCCCACCGCGTCCTGCTGCTCAACATCGGAATCGGTTAGGACATGGAGGGGGACGAACAGCACCATCCAGTAGAAGCCGAACAGCCAGCGTCCCACCAACTGGAGAAGCCGCGGGCGGCCGCTGTCGACCGCCCTCACCACACGAAGGCCGCAGACCGCCTTGCCGATGCTGGTTCGCGTGGCGAAGGTAAGTCCCACGTGGTTACAGAAAGAGAACGCGAGGGCGACTGTCAGGATCGCCACCCACCACCAAGAGGCGATCGGCGCTTGCGGGTCCGAGCTGCCGGAAGCGAACGCGAGGACACCTCCTCCGAGCCCGAACAGCACAGCCAGGGCCGCATCGAGGGCCACGGCCATGAACCTGCGGCCCTCGGTGAGGCGCGTTGACGATTCCTTTGATCTTGCCCTCATGGAGTTCCCTACATTCCCGTAGTGGGCTTCTTCTTTTCGGCTTCTTCCTTCTCTACTCGCTTGAGAGCGTCATCGATCGCGGTGCGCGCATTCGCGAGAGCCGTCTCAATCTGTTTCTTGCGGATCGACCACTCGCCGCGGAAACGATCACTGTTCGGCCCTGTCCAGGTGTCAGGTCCGCAGAGCGTCTGAACGTTTCCAGCGGCGTTCTCGATTTCCTCCGCGTATCTTTTCAGTCGTCGGACGTCCTCACGGCAATCACTCTCTCGAGTCATGCGGAAATCCCCTTCTATAGATTTTAATGGGATGCGCGTGCGGGTGGTTCGACAAGTTCTGCAATCATTTGATGGAGGGTAGTGGACCCGACGGATCGGGATTGTATTCCCGTAGGCGCGTTGGGCTTTTCAACGAAGACAGTCCAGACAACCTTGTCCGTTGCGTACGTGGTGAGCAGAGGCCCCGGGGCGTCGGCCAGGGCCACTATCTGTCCGACCACGAGAGCGTTGTTGATGGTGTCGTTGAGGGGGCCGTTCAGACGGCCTTCATTGAGGTGCTCCGGCTCAAGCAGTTCGACCGGACCGTCCTTGTCCGCGACATCGAAGGGGTCGACCAGGAGCTGAACTAGCTCTGCGGCATCTCTTGCCGTGCTCGCCAGGGTGAACATGTGCAGACCACCCGCAGTGACTCGCTCCACGAGGTAGAGGTCGTCGGCGTGTACATACACGAACGCATGCGCGAGTCCACTCGACGTGTGCTGCTCGGCAGCCAATGCCCTAGAAGAGGTCCGACGCAAGGTGAGAGCCAGACTCACTTCAGGGGTGATCCTCATGTCGACATCGACGGGGCGTCGACTCAGGGTTGTCTGCGACGACTCGTCCGAGCGCATGAGCGCATCGAGCTCTCCGATATTGGAGACTTCTACGACCTGCCGTGAAACCAAGGACCGCAGCGCCGTTGCGAGTGCCCAATCTCGCTCCTCGGCTTCCATCTTCATAAGATGCGGAGTGGGCGCAATGCACTCCTGAATCGACTCAGGGTCGAGGATGGCGAGCTCCTCGTCTGTAAGTCTGAGTAGTGGCTGGGTTCCTCCCTCCGAGAGTGCGGACCCCAGGGTTTTGCGAAACTTTTCGAGTTCCACATCAAGCTCGGGCTTCATCATTCCCTTCCCCCTGTTACCAGAATGAATATTTCCTGATGGCGTTCGGCACAAGATTCGTCACAGCACTCTTGGCCCCGTTGTACACTTCCGTCGCCTTGTCTCCTATTTTCTTTGCATGCTCCACGGTTGCATTCAAGGCCTTCTTGGCGCCGTCCTTAATGTCGTCACCCCATTTATCCCAGGCCCAACTTCCAAGGAAGTATGCGCCGGCCACCCCAAGGGCAACCCAGCCGACGACCGGGACGGCAGCGGCTACCGCGGCAGACGCGCCCAGAGCGGTTGCCATGCCCGCGCCGCCGAGCACGGCAACGGCACCGGCGGCCTGAACTCCACCCATACCGCGGTCGACCCAGCCCTGAGCCCCGTCGTGCGTAGGTAAGATCATCTCCTTTACTCCGCTGATTATATTCAGGGGAAGGAGGACCCGCGTTGCAAGAAATCCAGTTCCAGGCGCCTTGTTGAAGAGTTTCGACGCGTACGGAATCTTGAGCCTTTCAGCAAATTTCCGTACGCTCTGCTGCCACTTCCATGGTTCGTGATATAGATTCCTGATGCTCTGCGCCTTGAGCAGCTCACGAAGGAGCTCTCCGCGCTTTGCCGCGATACGAGATGTCTCGACCCCAAAATACTTGTTCAGCTCAAATACCGCGCGGGCTCCCGCAATGTTTTGCCCCTGCTCCCACATCTTGTACAGGCGAAGCGACGCCTCGATGGCCGTCGGGATTTTGAGGACCTTGAGCGGGGTCTTGATGTCCTTGAGAGTGCCCTCCTTGAATTCCTGCCAGGTTTCCAACACTCCGGCAAGGCTGGCGAACATCAAAACAGCCTCAGGGTTTCCCTGTGCTATCCCCAGGCGCCGTCGCAGATCCCTAGCCTCTTCCTCCGCCCATGTTGCCTTACTGGGGAAACTTGACATACCTTCGGCTCCGGCTTCCCATTTGGAGAGAATGCCATTGATCAAGCCGCCTTGAATGGACAGGGTGCCCCCCATCACGTCGATGGCAGCGGCAAGTTTGGGCCCCTGGACGTCGTTGATTCCTCTGAAGCTCATCGTCTGCTCTCCATTGGTTCCTGTCGGCGCGGAGGATACCGGCGAGCCCATGAACGTCGGCGGCGGCTGCGGCCGGTCGCGCGCCGCTCTGCGGCCATGCTGGCCCGGCACTGGGGCGGACGCGTCCTCGCCCCTTCCTCTCAAATGGGGTCGAGATCAGCGCAGCGGTCGCGGTGAGGTAGTGGTAACCAGCCAAGAGCGGTGGCTGACTGGCGACTCCCCCTGCGAGTGCTGGTGCGGGCAACACGACGCTAGCTGGGCAGCTAGGTTTCGCCACGGCGATCTCACTTCTTCGGGTTCTGCAGGTCCTTGGCGCTCTGGTCGCGGTCCTGCGCCTCGGCGCGGAGGGAGGAGGCGACCGTGGAGCAGGTGGTGCGGAAGCTGTTCAGCTTTCCGCGCACGTCGTCGGCGTTGGGGCCGGACCAGCTCTTCATCGTCGTCGTGCTGTACGCACGCGGCTGGTCCATCAGCGCTTCGACGTGGTCGGCGAGCCGACGCAACGCGGCGGCCTGCGACCTGAGTTCTTGAATGTCCGGATTCGCCATAGCAGCCTCCCCCGCTGTCATACGGACGTCCCAGCATAGCCAAGCCCTCAGGGGCGCGGCGGGCCTCTCGCGTCCTGTCCTCGTAGCCAGCTGATTCGCGCTCGGGACGAGTCCGGAGCGGTGGCGATCCAGTGCCGGACAACTCCTCTCAGGAACCAAGGTTGTTGCGGTAGCGTCCCCTGGTGCGAGCGGAACGTCCGTTCGTCGCAGTGACACGGGGAGGACAGTCATGACCACGCGCGGCGCGGATATCGAGCGACTCCGGGATCTTGCCAAGCTGTTCGGCACCAAGGCGGGTGATCTGCAGAGCCTGATCACCGCTCTGAACACGGCGACCAGCAGCAGCACCGGCTACTGGAAGGGCCCGAAGTCGAACCAGTTCCGTACGGACTGGGAGAACGCACGTGGGACCTTCTCCAAGTGGGTCGACACGCTCAACGACGCCCAGAAGTCAGCGTCCACCAGCGCCGACAACATCGAGCGCGCAACCTGATCCACGCGGGGAGCGGTACGGAAAGCCGTACCCTGGCCTGTACGGGATCGCCACGCACAGGGGCGTCCACCTCTCCGGGTGGACGCCCCTGTGCGTAACGCTGACTCGGAACCTCAGCCCGCCATCACGCCCTGCACCGGCCGGAACGAGCCGCCCGCCACCAGCAGTCCGCTGCCCGTCGGCCCGCCCCCGATGTTCGCGGGGAGCCGGATGCCGAACAGCTCGCCGTCCTGCGAGGACTGCGGAGCCAGCAGCAGCCCGTTGCGCGACTTGCGGGCAGCGGTGACGAAGCCCCGGTACTGCGAGGACAGACTGTCCGTCGTACCGGCCGCCAGCACCCCAAGACCCCCGTCCACGCCCTTGCGCAGCTCCGCCTCCAGCGCCTCGTCGAGCCGGGTGTCGTAGAGCAGTTCCGCGTCGTCGGCCACAATCACGTACGCCCTGCCCTCCGCCTTCTCGAGCAGCTCCGCCAGATCGTCCTCCCGGCTCTCCGCGTTCAGTACGCCCAGCACCCCCGGCCTGCCCTCCAGATCCCGCAGCGGCGAGCGGCGCGGAGTGACCAGGGCGACCGGCGTGCCCGCCGCGAGCAGCGACTCCGTCGCGCACAACAGAGCCGTCGAGCGGCCCGACTTCGGCGGTCCTGCGATCACGAAACCGGGGCCGGACTCCTCCAAGTCCACGCCGAGCGGCGACAGTTCGTCCCCACCGACCGCGAGCAGCGCCCACAGCGACGACGGTGCGGCGAAGTCCGGGTCGAGGGCCAGCGCCTCCCGGGCCGTGATCCGCGACGGCAGCGCGTCCACCCGCATCGGGCGGCGCCCGGCCGGGATTCTGCCGTGGCGGGCGTGCGCCTCCTCGCCGATCTCGCGGAGCGTACGCACCTGGGCCTGGCCCGCCGGGTCCGGGTCGAGCAGGGCGATCTGCGTCTCGTCGATGCCTGTGTCCGTGATGCGCAGGGCACGCCCCGGCGGCATGTTCTTGGGCACCTCGCGCGGCTGGATGCCGGCCATGGAGTAGTCGTTGGGGTCGGCGAAACGCGTGATCAGCCGGTCCGCGAAGGCGGAGGCCACCAGGCCGCTCAGCCCACTGCGGTCAGCGGTCATGACCACCTTGAGGCCGACCGCCGAGCCCTCGCGGAAGACCCGCTGGATCATCTCGACCAGCTTGCCGTAGTCGTAGTTCTCGAAGGTCGAGACGAAGCCCTCCCAGCTGTCGAGCAGCAGGACCATCCACGGCAGACGGTCCTCTGGGGCCGCCGACGCGCGCTGCTCGGTCGCGCTCGACGCGCCCTGCATGGCAAGGAGTTGCTGACGTCGGGTGATCTCGCCGAGCAACCGCTCAATGAGCCGCCGTACGCGGTCGGGCTCGTCACGGTTCACGACCGCGCCGACATGCGGCAGCCGCACCAGCGGCAGCAGCGCGTTCGAGCCGCAGTCGATCGCGTACACATGCACATCGGTCGGCGAGGTGGCGCGGGCCAGCGCGCCGCCGAGCGTCCGCAAGGCGGTGGAGCGGCCCGAGCGAGCGCCGCCCGCCAGCATGGTGTGCTCGCCCTCGACCAGGTCGAGGGCGAAGGGCTTGCGGCTCTGCTTGGCGGGCAGGTCGGTCAGTGCGTAGCCGATCGGCTCCACGTCCCCGTGCGCGGGCGGCTCGCCCGCCACGGCGGCCAGTTCGTCGACGGTGACGTGCGCGGGCAGCGGCGGTAGCCAGGGGCTGCGCGGGGCGGGGAAGCCCATCTTCTCCGAGCCGGCCCGGATCGCGTCCACGAGCACGGCGAGGTCGGTGACCATCGTGCCGTCGTCGTCCGCCTCCGCGGCCCGGGGCAGTGGCCGGCTGAGCGAACCCCAGCCGAGCGGGATCAGGGACGCCATGGGCCCGAGCTTGCCGGTGGCCGGCCGTCGGCCACCGATCCGGGCCGACTGCACGCCCACGAGGGACTGCGCGCCGGAACGGACGTACGCGCGTCCCGGCGTCGACTTCGCGATGGCCCCGGCGTCCGGTGCGTCGATGACGTCCGAGGACTCCGTGGCGTCGGTCACGCGCAGTGCGATACGGAGGTTGGTGTTGGCCCGGATGTCGGCGCTGACCACACCCGCCGGACGCTGGGTCGCCAGCACCAGGTGCACACCGAGCGAACGGCCACGGCGGGCGATGTCGACCAGACCGGCGATGAAGTCGGGCAGTTCGGCGACGAGCGAGGCGAACTCGTCGATCACCAGCACCAGCCGGGGCATCGGCTCCAGCTCGGGGCGGAGCCTGCGCGTGTCGTTGTAGTCCTCGATGTCCTTCGTGCCCGTGTCGAAGAGGATCGCCTCGCGGCGGTGCAGCTCGGCGGCGAGCGATGCGAGGGCCCGCTCCGTCAGGTGCGCGTCGAGGTCGGAGACCATGCCGACGGTGTGCGGCAGCCGGGCGCAGTCCATGAAGGCGCTGCCGCCCTTGTAGTCGATGAGGACGTAGTTGAGGGCGTCGGGCCGGTTGGCGACAGCAAGCGACGCGATGATCGTCTGGAGCAACTCGGACTTACCGGCACCGGTGGTGCCCGCGACCAGCGCGTGCGGCCCGTCCTTCCGTATGTCCAGGGTGAATGTTCCGTCCGCCGCGATACCGATAGGCGCGGCCGTCGTCGAACCGCCCGTGCGCCAGATCCGCTCGATGTCGTCACCGCTCGGATCGGGCATGTCGAGGATGTTCAGCAGCCGGGCCGCCGTCGGCAGGGCGCTGCCGGCGTCGTCACGGCTCACATCCCGTACGGGAGCCAGCGAACGGGCCAGCAGTTCGCACCACTCGGGACCGACCTGGTCGGCCAGCACCTCGCCGGCTGACTCCAGACCCGAGCCGCGCAGCCGCACATGCGTGGGCGACTCCGCCGTCCAGCAGACGACGGCTCGGCACTCCTCCGGCAGCAGCCGCTCGTCCTCGTCGACGCAGAGCGCGAAGATCCCGTACTGCGGCCCCTCCTGGAGCAGCTGCGGCACACCGGGCGTACGGCGCAGCAGCCGGGCCCCGTCGAGCACGAGCAGGACGTGCGGGTCCGGATTCGTCCCGCCGCCCCCCATCGTGTGCTGGTTCTGCCGGGCGATCTTGCGCCGTCCCAGCTCGTTCAGGAGCTCGTTCACCCGGCGGGCGATGGCCTCGGAGTCGGATCCGACCAGCGCGACACAGTCCTGGCCCTGCTGCGGTGAGGTGTGCGGCAGCCATTGCGCCCAGGACCAGTCGGCGCCCGCGTCACGTGCCGAGGAGATCACGACCAGCGACAGATCGCGGGGGCTGTGCAGGGCGGCGGCCTGCACGGTCAGCCAGCGCGCCGTGGCCAGCGCCCGGCCCCGGTCGCCGGCCACACCGACGACGCCCAGCTCGGGGAAGGACAGGGCCACTGGCAGGTCGGGCAGCATCGGCGGCTCCGGCCGGTCCTCCTCGTAGCCGCCACGCGCCATCGCGAGCTCGATCTCGGCAGGCAGCGAGCCCACGCCGATGCGCAGCCGCAGCGCGTCCACATCGGTGAGCCGCCGTTCCCACAGCCGACGGCGCGGCCCGGTGGCGAACAGCAGCACCTGCGCCGGATCGGGGTTGTCGGCCCGCCTGTTCTTCTGATCCTCCTTGCCGAGGCGGACCAGCTCGGCCTCGTACGCGGCGAGATCCTTCTTGTACTGCTTGAGTGAGACCTTGTTCTTCTGCTTGCCCTCGCGCAGATCGCTGATCCATTGGCCGAGCAGCATGATCGGCGTCATCGCCATGAACAGCAGCATGTAGATCTGCCAGGTCAGGAAGTACATCATCAGGCCGAAGGCCATCGGGATGAGCGCCGCGATCAGCTGGAAGCGGGCGCGCTCTCCCCGGGACGGCAGCGCGGGCACGACCAGCCGGGGTACGGGCCGTATCGGCGACAGCCGGGGCGGGCGGTTGTAGGCGAGCCCGCCCTCACCGGTCGCGGACAGGTGCGCGTCCGGCTCGGTGACCTGGTCGAGGACGAAGAGCGAGTCCCCGACCCGTACGAGGGTCCCCAGCGGCCACTCCCGGTCCCCCTCGACCTCCTCGTCGTCCAGCAGGAGCGTGGCGCCGGGCTGCACGTGCAGCGTGGCGGTGCCCTGCGCGTCGACGGACACGCGGGCGGCTACCGACGGCAGCGAGTGATCCGGCACCGGCAGGGCGCAGCCGGGAGCGGAGCCGATCGTGGCCGTACCGATGCCGAGGCGGGCGACCCGGCCGGCACCGGGGCCACCCGCGACCCTCAGCTCGTACCGCCCCACGGGCTCCCCACCGCGCAGCAGCGGACCGATCGCGTCGTCCACCGAGATCCGCAAACCGTCCCGCAGCAGCCCGCCGACCGGGGCCCCGGGCTCGCAGCGCTGTCCGTCCGCCCAGAGGGTAGGGCCGGGGGACGGGGGCTGGAGGGCGGGGACGTAGCGGGGGTCCGGGGTGGTGCTTGCGAGGGGGACGACGACGTTCGGTACCCCCGCGTGCGGGGGGTGGGGCTGGGCGTGGGTGCCGAGGGCCGTGGCGAGCGCCTCCGCGACGTCGCGCGCCGTCGCCCTGTCGTCGGCGCTGACCACGACGTCCTGCGGCGCCGCCCCCTCCCGCACGACTGTCACCAGAACTCGCATGGTCGGCGTCCTCCCCCGCGCACGCATACCGCCGGTGCGCCCCTTGGCCCGTCACTGATCCAACGAGGCTATTAGCTGGGCGGAACTCCGGGAACACGTACCCCCTGGTGCGGTGGCGAGGGCGGGTGGCCCGAATCACGGTGATGGGAGGCGAGCGCGGGCCAACCGACGAGCCTGATCCACACTCCTCCCTTCCGTAATCAGTCGTTGTGTCCGAAACACCCGGAGTCACCCCATGACACGCCTCCCCAGGGTCCCCAGGATCCTCGCCACCGTCCTCGCCCTCGGGGCCACGGCCGCTCTGGTCAGCGGCTGCTCGGGGGAGGGCGCGCCCGTCACGTTCGACACCCCCGGGAGCGGCACGACGACCCTGCGGGCGAAGGGCCCTGCGAACGTCCCCGAGACTGTCCTCCCCACCGGCCCCAAGGCGAGTTTCACGACCGCCAACACATTGGAGGACGGCACCAAGATCGGGGTCACCACGCTCGCCGGGGCGAAGTCCGGTTTCACCGGCAAGGTGTGGGTGTGGGCGCCGAAGCAGTATTTCGACCCGAAGTACGCGGAGAGCGGCTTTCCGGTTCTCGTGGCGCTGCCGGGCGGTAACGGGTATCCGATGAATTACTGGATGGGTACGGACCTCAAACTCCAGTCGAGCATCAGCACATGGTCACAGGAGGGAAAGAGCCTTCCGTTCATTGTGGTGATGCCCGTTCTCAACCCGGACGACAAGTTCTACTACGACGGAAGCGATATCCCGGGCCAGCCGAAAATGGGCACCTGGCTCACGGAGGACGTGCCCGATTTCGTCCGGGCGAATTTCCGTACCTTCGCGTCCCGTGACGGCTGGGCATTCATGGGTTCGTCCTCGGGCGCCTTCGCCGGACTGAAGGCCGTGCTCCAGCGCCCGGAGAAGTTCAAGGCCGTCATCGCGTCGGGGCCCGACACCGTGCCCGACTCGCCGCTGTGGGCGGGGCACGAGGCCGAACGGCAGGCGAACAACCCGGAGAAGCTGGCCAAGGCGCTCGGTGCGAAACCGGACACCGGGAAGAACCGGGTCTACCTCGCGTTCCAGATCGGAACGAAGGAGTCCGGCATGGGCCGCCTGAAGGCCTTCATGCGGGACTACGGGAAGGGCCCGGTGAAGACCCGCCTCCAGGTCATCCAGGGAGGCGGGCACAACGCGAAGAGCTACGTCCAGGGGATGGAGGACGGGTCCATCGCCTGGATCAGCAGGCAGATGCAGGGGCCCGTGCCGTCCTCCTGATGCGTCAGGCTGATGCGTCAGGCTGACGCGTCAGGCTGACGCGTCAGGCGCGGTGGGCCCCGAGGAGTTCCACCCTTACGTCCGCCGGGAAGCCGGTCGTCGGGCCGGTACGGCGGGCGAACTCACGTACCCCCGCCAGCTGCTCCGGGCCGAAGCGGAAGTCCAGGGTCCGGAAGTACCGCTCCAGCAGCTCGGCGTCGAACGACTCCCACCTCGCCGCCTGCTCGGCGACCTTGGTGACCTCCTCCAGGGACAGGTCCCGCGAGGCCAAGAAGGCCTGGTGGACCTCCCGTACGGTCTCCGGCTCACGCGCCAGGAAGTCCTTGCGCGCCGCCCACACCGCGAAGACGAACGGCAGCCCCGTCCACTCCTTCCACATCAGCCCCAGGTCATGGACCTTGAGCCCGAGGCGCGGGGCGTCGTGCAGCGAGGCCCGCAGGGCGGCGTCGCCGATGAGGACGGCGGCGTCCGCCTCCTGCATCATCAGGCCGAGGTCGGGCGGACACGTGTAGTAGTCGGGCCGTACGCCGAACTGCTCGGCGAGCAGCAGCTGCGCGAGCCGTACGGAGGTTCGGGACGTGGAACCGAGCGCCACCCGCGCCCCGTCCAGCCGCTCCAGCGGGCGCTGGGAGACGATCACGCAGGACATGACCGGGCCGTCGCAGCCCACCGCGATGTCCGGCAGGGCGACCAGATCGTCCGCGTTGCGGAGGTACTCGACGAGGGTGATGGGGCCGATGTCGAGCCCGCCGCCCACCAGGCGCTCGCTGAGCTTCTCCGGGGTGTCCTTGGTCAGCTCCAGGTCGAGGAGCGTTCCCGTGCGGGCCAGACCCCAGTAGAGGGGCAGACAGTTCAGGAACTGGATGTGTCCGACGCGGGGCCGGCTGCGCTGGTGGTCATCGGTTGCATTGTCCACATCGCGAGGCTAGACCGGTCTCGTACGGTGGGCACCGCCGGGGCGCGCGTGGCGCTCGACCGGTCGCTTGAGCGGTCGCTCGACCGGTCGCTTGAGCGGTCGCTTGAGCGGTCCCCTCACGGCCGCTCGCGGGGCCTCTCGGGCGGTGATCGCGTCAGCACGTCAGAGGCTCGTCAAACGTGTGGGTGACGTGATCTTTCCCTCTAGTGCGCCGCACACACTGCGTGCTACGCTCCTCGCAAGTTGCAGTTTGGTTTCCCTTGCAGTACAGAGCCTGCGGAGCATGTGACCCGCAGGCTTTTGTAGTTTTCAGACTTGTTTGCAGGTTCTGGAGCAGGGCAACCCTTTGGCCCAAGGAGGGCTTATGGCTACCGGAACCGTCAAGTGGTTCAACGCTGAAAAGGGCTTCGGCTTCATCGCCCAGGACGGCGGCGGCCCGGATGTCTTCGTCCACTACTCCGCGATCAACGCTGCTGGCTTCCGCTCCCTTGAGGAGAACCAGCAGGTGAACTTCGACGTCACGCAGGGTCCGAAGGGCCCCCAGGCGGAGAACGTCACCCCGGTCTAAGTTGCCCGGATCGGCGATCGCGCACGGCTAGAGAAGTACCCAAGGAGCCCCGCTCCGTGCCTTCGGGCACGAGCGGGGCTCCTGCCTTTCCCCGTCGTCCTGCCTTTCCCCGTCCTGCCTTTTCCCAGCCCGGCCTTTTAGGCTGGACGTATGACCGAACGGAAACCTCCCGGCGTCAGCTTCGAGTCATTCGTGGACAAGCAGATCCGCGAAGCCGCGGAACGCGGCGAGTTCCGGAAGCTGGCCGGCTTCGGCAGACCGCTGGAGGACGACACCGCGCCGTACGACGAGCTGTGGTGGATCAAGCGCAAGATGCACCGCGAGGGCGCATCCGTACTCCCGCCCGCACTCGCGCTCCGCAAGGAGGCCGAGGACGCGCGGGACGCGATCGGCGAGGCCGGCTCCGAGGCGCAGGTGCGCCGGATCATCGGCGAGATCAACACCAAGATCGCGCAGGCCCTCGCCCGCCCGCCGGCCGGCCCGCCGCTGAACTTGCGGCCCTTCGACGTGGAGGCGACGGTGGCGGAGTGGCGGAAATCCCGGGCATCGCGGAAGTCCCGGGCATCGCGGGAGTCGCGCCGCCCCGACCGAGACGGCGAGCGAGGAGCTGGGTGACATGAAGAGCGCCGACCTGCTGGTGGACGCGTTCGGGCGCGTCCAGGAGGCCGTGTACGGGGCCGTCGAGGGGCTGTCGGAGGACGAGCTGACGGCCCGGGTCGACGAGGACGCGAACACGATCGCCTGGCTTGTCTGGCATCTCACCCGGATCCAGGACGACCACGTCGCGGGCGCCTTCGAGACCGAGCAGCTCTGGACGGCGGACGGTTGGAAGGCCCGCTTCGGACTCCCCTTCTCCGCACGCGCCACCGGTTACGGCCACTCCAGCAACCAGGTCGCCGCGGTCCGCGCCCCGGCGGAGCTGCTGCTCGGCTACTACGACGCCGTGCACGAACGCACCCTGGAACACCTCGGAAGCCTGACCAACGCGGACCTGGACCGCGTCGTGGACGACGCCTGGGACCCGCCGGTCACCCTCGGCGTACGGCTGATCAGCGTGATCGCGGAGGACAACCAGCACGCGGGCCAAGCGGCGTACGTACGAGGCGTGGTGGAGCGGCGCGGGGCGTGACCCGGCCGGGGTCACCGGAGCTGGATCGCGCCGGCCCACACCCCCTTGCCCCGACACCCCTCCCCCACAACTCCCGTAAGACATCCGAACATTCATACAACCCTCCCCCGCGATCAAGAGTCTGATCGGGAGTGGCGCATGGTGCGCCAGCGTTCCTTGGGGGAGGACCCATCGTGCTCCACGAACGAGCCGCCACTCATCGCCGCCTCGCCGCCGCCGGTGCCAGTGGGTTTCTGACCCGTAGCGGGTCGGACGAGAAGCCGGAGCTGCGCTGGACCCGGTACGCGGACGGGTCCTCGACCGCGCTGTCCACCGACTCCAACTACCGTGTCGACAACATCGGTTCGGACGTCGTCGCGATCGGTGACGAAGGCGCCCCGGCCGCCCGGAAGCAGATCGGCGGCGGCTGGAACACGTACAGCCACCTCGTCGGCATCGGCGACGGCAACAAGGACGGCCGCCCCGACCTGTACGTCTCCGGGCCCGCCGACTCCTCGTACTTCTACGCCGGTACGGGCGACCGGCTCGCGCCCTTCGCGACCCGCACGCCGACCGAGGTCCTGCTGGGCGGCACGTACCCGCACATCCTCTGAGCCTTTCCTCCCCACCACCGGGCGCGCCACCACGGCGCGCCCGGTCCTCCTGCCCCCTCCTCGTGAAGGAACCGAAAGTGATCCAGACCCGCGTGCCCCGGCGCCGACTCGCCGCCGCCGTGACCGCCGTCCTCGCCGTCACGGCCGGTACGGCCCTGGCATCGGCGCCCGCTACGGCCGCGACCCTTACCGCCGCCGTCGCCGCGAACGCCCCGGCAGCGAACGCGCCCGCCGACGCCCAGGCGGACGTCATCAGCATCCCCCGTACCACCAGGATCCTCAGCGCCGGCCCGTCCGGCTTCCTCACCACCGAGGTCACGCCCGACCTCAAGAGCATCTACCGCTGGACGAGCACCGTGGACGGCACCACCACCGTCCTTCCGGAGCGGTACAACGGGTACAAGGGCGGCGGGTCCGACACCATCGTGACCAGGGAGGACACCACCACCTACTACTGGCTCCACGACATGGCGTCGCCCGGCAGCAGCCCGAAGCTCATCGACCAGAGGGACAGCCGCCTGATGTGGCAGGGGGTCGTCGGCAGGACGCTCGTCTTCACGGCCCGGGACGACACCACGCAGACGAGCCAGGTCCACCTGGTCGGCGAGGGCAACAGCCGGCAGGTGACCGGCCTTCCGGCGACCCTCAGGTACCAGAACATGGCCGCCGTCTCGGACTCCGAGGTGATCATCCGGTACTTCACGCGCGATGCCGCCGGCACCAACACCTTCTACGTCGCCGTCGTGGACGTCGCGACCGCCTCCGTCGTCGAGCAGCGCGAGATCCTGCCGTCGGGGGGCGGCTCGCAAGCGGCCGCCTCCGGAGGCCGCATCGCCTGGGTCGACGCCGTGACGCCCTGGGCCACCAGGGTGATGACCGCAGAACGCGGCGGGGACGGCAGCTCCCCGGCCGTGCAGGTGGCCGACATGGGCAACGCCGTCCGCACCCACGTCGGCGTCCTCGGCGACTGGGTGACCTACGCCGCACCGGGCGGTGCCGGCGGCACCTTCCCGTCCGACCGCTACGCGCTGATCGCCGCCAACGCCCTCGACGGAACGACGGTCAGGCTGCTCGACCACGCCGAGTCCACCGTCCCCGCGGCCGACGGCTCGCTCCTGGTGCTCGGCGGCTCCCTCGACCGCGGCGAGGGGATCTACCGGATCGCGCTCGGCACGGACGGCAAGCCGACCGCCACGCTGGTCGCGAGCACGGGCGAGCCCACCGCGCTCGGCCTCGTCGCCACGAACGTCCCGCCGGTCGTCGACCTCGACCGGAACGAGGGCGCCAAGCTCTCCTGGACGCTCTCCCGGAGCGAGGCCGAGGGAGCGGTGACGATCCGTCACAACCGTACGGGCAAGAGCAAGGAGCTCACCTTCCGCGCCCCGTCGACCACGGGCCCGAGGGTCGTCGACTTCTCCTGGAACGGCCTCCTCTCCGGCCCCGGCATCAACGAGTTCGCCCCCAGCGGCGACTACACGTGGGAGGTCAACGCCCGCCCGCTCAACGGCATCGGCCCGGACCTCAAGCAGACCGGCACCTTCAAGGTCACCCGCACGGCGGGCCCGCACGACTACACCGACAACAGCAGCCCGGACCTGCTGGCCCGTGACACCTCGGGCGTCCTGTGGCGCGACGACACCGTCAAGACGGGGTCCATGACCGAGGCGTCATCGACCGGCCGGGTCCGGATCGGCAGCGGCTGGCAGATTTTCGACCGCCTTGAGGCCGTCGGCGACATCGCCGGCAGCACCACCGCCGACCTCGTCGCCCGCGACAAGGACGGCGTCCTCTGGCTCTACCAGGGCAAGGGCGACGGCAACTTCGCCGCCCGTACGAAGATCGGCGCCGGCTGGCAGGCGTACGACAAGATCACCGGCGGCAGCGACCTCAACGGAGACGGCCGTTCCGACCTGCTCGCCACCGACACCGCGGGCGCGCTCTGGTTCTACAAGGGCACCGGCGACACCGTGACGCCGTTCGCGGCCCGTGTGAAGGTCGGCACCGGCGGCTGGGGCGGCATCAACCAGTTCACGGCAGTAGGCGACATCGCCGGCAGCGCGATCGGTGACCTCGTCGCCCGCGACACCGCCGGTGTCCTCTGGCTGTACCAGGGCAAGGGGGACGGCACCTTCACCGCCCGCACGAAGATCGGCGGCGGCTGGGGCGGCTTCACCCACCTCGTCGGCATCGGCGACGCCGACCGCGACGGCCGCGCCGACCTCTACGCGGTCGGGGCGTCGGGCGCCAAGTTCTACGCCGGCACCGGCGACCCGGTCGCCCCGTTCAAGCCCGCCGCGGCCTCGTACCTGCACTCCCCCGCGACCGACCTCGACTCGGTCCTCTGACTCGGTACTCCGACTCGGTTCTCCGACTCGGTTCTCCGACTCGGTTCTCCGACACGGATTCCGATACGCATGAAGAAAGAGCAGGAAAGCGTGCACAACGCTCGTAGATCCACCGGATCCACCGGATCCACCGGATCCGCCAGATCCACCACGTCCGGCCGTCGGCTCGCCGCCGCCGTCCTGACCCTCTCGACGGTCACCGCCGTCACGGGGACGCTCGTCGTCGCCGGGCCGGCGGCCGTCGCCGCGCCGCAGTCCGCGCCCGCCTCCCCCGTGGGGCCCGCGCAGGCCACGGACGCCGTCCTCCCGATCCCGGCGGACGCCGAGATCGTCTCCAGCGGCACCACCGGCTTCCTCACCGCCCGCCCCGACGGCGCGGGCGGCTCCACCCTCACCTGGACGAAGTTCGCCGACGGCTCCACCACGCCCATCGAGGGCACGCGCGCGCTGAAGACCTCCTCGGACACCGTCGTCACGGTGGACGGCAGCCGGTACACCTTCCGTGACATGGCCGCGGGCGGCTTCTCCAGCCACTCGATCGACCTGGTCCAGGTCCTCGGCCCCGAAGCCACGTTCGTCGGCGTGGCCGGCACCACCCTCTTCGCGACCAAGCCCGACGGGTACGGCGACCCGGAGCTCCGCCGGATCAGCCGCCAGAACGGCGTGCTCGTCAACCAGCTGCTCTCGAACTACAAGAAGGAGCAGAGCTACCAGGTCCTCGGCGCCTCCGGCACCGACGTGCTCGTCCTCTCCACGATCGGTACGGGGACCAACACCACCTACCACCGGGCCGTGGCCGACCTGACCGGCGACCGGTACGCCGTCAAGTACCAGCCCCAGACGGGTGCCTGGAACCTCGGCGTGACCGGGGCGATCACCCCGAAGTACATGGCCTGGACCGAGCACCCGGGCAGCTCCACCAAGATCGTCGTGGACGACCGTGCCGTCTGGGGCGGTTCCGAGCACAGCTTCGACCTGGGCGCCGGACAGAGCGCCGTCCTCGCCGGGATCGTCGGCGACTGGGTGGCGTACGGGCAGACCGACGGCGGTACGGCGACCGAGCCGAACGCCCTGCACCCGCTCACCGCCCGCTCGCTCACCGGCGCCGGGACGGTCAAGCTCCTGGACCACATGAGCTCCTCGGCCGTCGCGCCGGACGGCAGCCTGCTGGTCCGGGGCGGCACGGTGGCGTACGGCGAGGGTCTGTACCGGATCACCGCGGCGGAGGGCGGCGCACCGGTCGTCACCCAGGTCGCGCGCACCGGGCAGCCCACGGCGGTCGAGATCACCGGCAGCACGGTCCCGGCGGTGGCGGAGCTCGACAGGAACAACGGCCGGGTGACGATGAGGTGGGAGTTCTCCCGCCCGAACGTCTACACCGACGTCACCCTGCGGCACGTCGCCTCCGGCAAGACCCTCAAGCAGCGGCTCTACCAGCCCTCGGCAGGCACCTTCACCTGGAACGGCCTCCTGGACGGCGTCAGCGCCCCCAACGGCACGTACCGGTGGGAGATCCTCGCCACGCCGCTCAACAACATCGGCGGAGCCGCGTACTCCGCCGGGGAGTTCAAGGTCACCCGGCAGGCGAACCCGCACGACTACACCGACAACGGCTCGACCGACGTCCTCGCCCGCGACGCCTCGGGCACGCTGTGGCGGGACGACACCTTCGACTGGCCGGTCTCGGGCCAGGTGACCCCGGCACGCCGCACGAAGATCGGCACGGGCTGGAACACGTACGCCCAGATCGAGGCCGCCGGGAACATCGCGGGCGGTGCCGCCGGTGACCTCGTCGCCCGCGACACCACCGGCGTCCTGTGGCACTACCTCGGCAAGGGCGACGGCACCTTCACCGCCCGTACGAAGATCGGCGGCGGCTGGGGCGGCTACAACAAGATCGCCGCGGGCTCCGACCTCAACGGTGACGGCCGCCCGGACCTCCTCGCCACCGACACGGCCGGTGACCTGTGGCTCTACAAGGGCACGGGCAGCGCGAGCGCGCCGTTCGGCGCCCGCGTGCGGATCGGCGGCGGCTGGAGCATGTTCAACCAGCTCACCGCGGTCGGCAACATCGCCGGAGGCACGGCGGGCGACCTCGTCGCCCGCGACAAGGACGGCGTCCTCTGGCTCTACCAGGGCAAGGGCGACGGCACCTTCACCGCCCGCACGAGGATCGGCGCGGGCTGGAACGCCTTCAGCCAGCTCGTCGGCGTCGGCGACACGAACAACGACGGCCGCCCCGACCTGCTCGGCCACGGAGCGGACGGCACGTACGTCTACCTCGGCACGGGCTCGGCGACGGCCCCGTTCAGCCGCGCGAACACCTCGCTGTACGCGGGCGAGGGAACGAAGTTCACGATGGTGTCCTGATCGTCGGCCCCCTCCGCCTCTCCCGGTCCGGGCCGCGCCGGGCGGGAGAGGCGGAGGGGGCGCGTACCGCCCGCCGGAAGTCCCCATTCCTCTCGTACAACCCTTCGCCAACCCCACGAGTCCCACCCGCAACGGCGGATCACCGCCGCCCGCGCATTTCTGTGGGAGGGACCCCCTTTGATCCACGTTGGTTCGCCCCGGCGACGTCTCGCCGCGGCGGTCACGGCCGTCCTCGCCGTCACGGCGGCGGGCCTGGCGACCCCGGCGGTGGCGACTACGCCGCCCGGCGCCGAGACTACGGCCACCGCTACGGCCACGCAGCAGGCCGCCATCTCGCTGCCGCCCGGCTCTCGCTACGTAAGCCATGGCCCTTCGGGACTGCTGACGATCCTGCGGACGGACAAGGGAGCCGAGTACCGCTGGACCCGGTACTCGGACGGCGTCACGACCCTTCTGCCCGCACGCGAGTACCTGGGCAGCCCGCAGACGGACCTGGTCGTGACGTCGGCGGGGAGCGTCCACACGTTCCACGACCTCGCGGCGGGCACCACTCCCGTGACGATCGACGCCACCAAGCTCGGCCCGGACGCGAAACTCCGCCGTCCGATCGGCACCACCCTCGTCATGGACAAGCCCAACAGTGCCGGTGGCACCGAGGTACACCTCGTCAGCAAGCCGGGCGACACCGTTCTGGACCGCAAGGTGACCGGTCTGCCGGAGAACGCTTCGGTGTACCGGTACGACATGTCCACACTCGACACTCTGATCCTCACCTACAACACCGTGGGCGGACCCGGGAAGCACCTCGCCCTGGTGGACGTCGCCACCGGCGCGGTCGTCGAGGACCGTGCCCTCCCCGTGGTCAGCGACGAGGGCGACGCCGGTATGTCCGCCACGCAGGTGATCTGGACCGAGCAGTCGGCCACCGGCGCCGTGACCTTGGCGGTGGCCCGGCGGGGGGACACCTCGGCCGAGCCCGAGCGCGTCGTCCTGGGATCCGGGACCGTCCGCACCGAGCTACTGGGCGACTGGGTGACCTACGGGGCGACGTCCGCGCCAACCGACAATCGCGATCCCAACCTTCTCTATGGCCTGACGGCGCGCTCGCTGACGTCCGGAAAGACCGTCAAACTCCTGGACAGCATGCGGAGCAGCGTCTTCAGCGAGGCCGACGGCAACCAGATCGTACGGGGCGGCACGGTCGAGCACGGCGAGGGCTTCTACCGGATCTCCGTCGGCACGGACGGTACTCCCGTCGCCACCCTCGTGGCGAGCACGGGCGAGCCCACCGCGGTCGTCGCGGAGGTCTACAAGCCGCTTCCCGACGTGGTCGACTTCGAGCACGGTGACGCGAAGTTCTGGTGGTACGTCAAGCGCGGCAACGCCGAACTGAAGGTCGAACTGACCCACACCGCGTCCGGAAAACGATGGACCTCCGAGCCCTCGTACCTGGACAGGCCATACGTCACCGGGGCGATCTGGACCGGCCAGTTCGGCGACTACACCTCCGCCTACAACGGCGCCTACACATGGCGCATGACGGCACGGCCCACCGACGGCATCGGGCCGACGGTCGAGCAGACCGGCACGCTCAAGGTCGCCAACAAGCCCGCCCCGCACGACTTCTCGGACAGCGGCGCCCCCGATCTGCTCGTCAAGGACGACTCGGGACGGCTGGTCGGATACGACGGCCACCAGACCCTGATCGCCCAGCGGTACCAGCGGGAGCGGGTCGACTACGGCACCGGGTGGAACATCTACGACCGCGTCGCGGCCCCCGGGAACATCGGCGGATCCGTGCACGCCGACATCCTCGGCCGGGACCGGAGCGGCGTCCTGTGGCTCTACACGGGCACCGGCAAGGGTTTCGCGCCGCGTACGAAGATCGGCGCCGGCTGGCAGACCTACGACAAGCTCACCGGCGGCAGCGACCTGACCGGCGACGGCCGCCCCGACCTGGTCGCCGCCGACAAGGCCGGTGACCTGTACCTGTACAAGGGCACGGGCAACGCCGCCGCCCCCTTCGCCCCCCGCAAGAAGATCGGCTGGGGCTGGGGCATCTACAACCAGCTCACCGCCACCGGCAACCTCGGCGGAGCCGCCGCCGGCGACCTCGTCGCCCGCGACAAGGACGGCGTCCTCTGGCTCTACCTCGGCAAGGGCGACGGCACCTTCGCCGCCCGTACGAGGATCGGCGGGGGCTGGGACCGGTACACCGACCTCGTGGGCGTCGGCGACACCAACAGGGACGGTCGCCCCGACCTGGTCGCGCAAGGCGTCATGGGCGGCACCTACGAGACCCTCGCCCTCTACAAGGGCACGGGCATCTGGCGAGCGCCTTTCGGTTCCCGTAATGAGGTCTACACCCCTCAGCAGCTCGGAACGGGGAACGTCACCCTGTTCTGACCCCGGCGGGGTTCCGTCAGCGGGACCGTCGCCCATACGGTCTTGCCGACGCAGCGGGCCTTCACGCCCCAGGCGGTGGCGAGGGCGGATACGAGCACGAGCCCGTATCCGCCCTCGTCGGGCCTTGCGACGGGGACCGGCTCGCGGTCGCCCCGCGTGTCGGAGACCTCGATCCGTACGTGGTCCTCACCACGCTCCATCCGCACCTCGAAGTCCCGCCCGGCCACGCGCCCGTGGGTGGCGGCGTTGTTGGCGAGCTCGGCGACGACCAGTTCGGCGGCGGCGGTATCCAGGACGTCCCAGTCGCGGAGCTGCTGCACGGCGAGCAGCCGGGCGAGCCGGGCGCCGCGCCGGGTGGCCGACAGCCGGAGGACGAACTCACTGGTTGGGGTGGCTTTTTCGGACTTCATATCCCCGAGCCTGGCCGCCCGGTTCTACCCTGACCAGGAGCGACAATACGACGCTGAGTGACAGTACGGGCACGCCAAGAAGGCGGTACGGATGTCGGGGAACGAGGAGGAACGGCCGGAACGGCCGTCCGAAGTCGACGGTACGGCGCACTTGTTCAGTGCGATCGGAAAGATCATCAAGGTTCTGCGTAAGAACGCGGGCCTGAGTCAGGCGGAACTCGCCACGGCCACGCACTGTAGCGAGGACCTGGTGTCGTCTGTGGAGCGTGGAGTACGGACGCCTCAGCCGGACTTCCTGCTGCGGGCGGATCCCGTTCTGAAGGCGGGCGGGGTACTGCTGGCGGCGGTGGACGACGTACGGGAGGCGCTGGCGCGGGCGCGGACGCGGCACCCGGATTGGTTCCGGGACTTCGCGAAGGCGGAGGCGGAGGCAGTGGCCTTGCACTACTACGAGGTGCAGGCCGTGCCGGGCATTCTGCAGACACCGGCGTACGCGGAGACCGTGTTCCGCTATCGCCGCCCGCTGTACGACGAGGAGACCATCGAGAAGCGCCTGGCCGACCGCCTGGCCCGCCAGGTCATCTTCGACAAGTGGCCGGCCCCGACGATGAGCTTCGTCATCGAGGAGGCCGTACTGCGCCGCCCGTTGGGCGGCCGCGAGGCGTTCCGGCAGCAGCTGCGCCGCCTCATCGAGGTCGGCAGACTGCGGGCCGTACACCTCCAGATCATGCCCACCGACCGCGAGGAACACCCCGCACTGGGCGGCTCGTTCACTCTGCTCACCCCGAAGGGCAGGCGGGAGGTCGCGTACACCGAGAGCTACGGACACCCCCGGCTGATCACCGACCCAGAAGAGGTACGCATGTACACCGAGCGCTATGGGATTATCCGCGCACAGGCACTCACGCCCCACGAGTCCCTGGAGTTGATCGATAAGATGCTGGGAGAGCTATGAGCACCACGGATCTGGCCTGGTTCAAGAGCAGCTACAGCGACGGCGAAGGCGGCAACTGCATCGAGGTCGCCTACGACTGGCACAAGTCCAGCTACAGCAGCGGCGAAGGCGGCGAGTGCATCGAAGTCGCCGCCCACCCCACCACCATCCACGTCCGCGACTCCAAGGTCCCCCACGGCCCCCAGCTCGCCGTCGCTCCGACGGCGTGGGCGTCGTTCGTGGCGTACGCGGGCGTGTGAGCGTCAGAACGCGAAGACGTGGCCCGTCTTCGCGTTCAGCTCGCAGCCGTTGCCGAACGTCTTCTTCCAGTCGACAGGCACCTTGTTGAAGGTGCCGACGGCCGTCACCGTGACCGGGTCGTAGATCATCGGGCAGGCCTTGTCGGCGTTGCCGGCGAGCTGGTCGAAGTCACCGTTCGCGAGCTGGAGCTCGTCGCAGGCCGTCTCGGCGACAGGGTGGTTGCCGCCGGTCGGGCGACAGCCGAGGTAGACCTCCGTCACGTCGCCGGTCGCCTCGGAGGTGACCGTCAGGAGGATGCGGGTGGCCGGGGTCGGGGCGGCGGCGTCGGCCGTTCCGCCGAGGCCGGGGGCGGCGAGGGCGACCGCGGCCAGGGCGAATGCAAGGGTGCTCTTCATGACCCGGCCAACGAGGGGTGCTGCCCCCGGTCACTGGGCTCTACCGGGCTCCACTCCGATGACCGGGAAGTTCATCCGGCGCGGCGGCAACTATCCCTACAATTCTGTGACTTGACTGCCGATGCGGATCGCAGGATAGCTTGGCTATCCTGTGGCTCATGCAGGGGGAACCGAACAACACGTCGCATCTGAACGGCAGCGGAGCCACACCGCTGGAGCCGGGGGACCCCCGGCGAATCGGGGCATTCACGCTGCTCGGGGTGCTCGGCTCGGGCGGCATGGGGCGGGTGTATCTCGGGGCGGTGCCGGGGCGGTTCGCGGCGGTGAAGCGGGTGCTGCCCGTGCTCGCCGAGGACGCGGACTTCCTGAGCCACTTCGGGCACGAGCTGGACAACCTGGCCCGGCTGCCCGGCGGGGCCAGTGTGCGGCTGCTCGCGAGCGACCGCACCGCGAAGCCGCCGTGGTTCGCGACCGAGTACATACCGGGTGTCACCCTCAACGAGGCGATCAGACTCCATGGCGGCCCGCTGCCCACCGAGGCCCTGTGGCGGCTGCTGCGGGAGGCGGCGGCCGGGCTGCGGGCGGTGCACGCCGCCGACGTGGTGCACCGGGATCTCAAGCCGTCCAACGTGATGCTCACCTCCGACGGCCTGTCGCTCATCGACTTCGGGGTGGCGCGCGCGGCGGACCAGAGCCGGCTGACCAGGACCGGCATGGTCATCGGCACGCCCGCGTACATGGCGCCGGAACAGGCGGTCGCCGACCCGCATGTGACCGGCCAGGCGGACGTCTTCGCGCTCGGCAGCCTGCTCCTTTACGCCTCGACCGGCCGCCCTCCCTTCGGCGACGGATCGGGCCCCGGCCTGCTCTACCGGGTCGTCCACGGAGAGCCCGACTTCGGGAAGCTCACGGAGACCGCCCCCGCTCTGGCGCACCTCGTACGGTCCTGCCTCGCCAAGGATCCCGCGGAGCGGCCGACCGCCGCCCAGGTCGTCGAACTCACCGACGGCTACGCGGACGACACCCCGTGGCCTGCGGCCGTCATGGCGTCGGTCGAGGAGCGGGCCGCGTTCGCCGCGACGCCACCCACGGCCGAAGAGCTCGCGGACCTCTCGGGCGAGGAAGAGGCCACAGCTGCTGACTCCGTCGAGGACATCGGGACGGTGGCGCTCGTCCAGCGGGGTTCCCACGAGCCCTCGACCGCGGGCGCCGACGCCGCCGCGGCCACCGGGCCGGGCGCGAAGGCGCCGCGGCAGGGTCGGCGCAACCGATTCGTCATGCTCGTGGTCCCCGTCGTCGTGGCCACCGGCACCACCCTGACCGTCGCCCTCGGTCCGTACGAGATCGGCCGACAGGGCGCGGGCCCCGACTCCTCGGCGGCGCGGCCGTCCGCCACCTCCTCGCAACCGGCGCCCGGCAACTCCGGGCCGGCGGACGTGACCCCGTCCTCCGCCGGACCGTCCTCCGCCGGGCCGTCCTCCTCCGCGCCGGGATCGCCCTCGGGGCAGCCGTCGGGGGCGGGCCCTGGCGGTGCGGCTGCGGGTGGTGCGGCGGCAGGCGGCGGAGCGGGTGGCGGCGGTGCGGCGGCGGGCGGCACCGGCTCCGGGCCCGGCGGCGGCGGGGACGCCGCGTCCGGGGGCGGCTCGACCCCCTCGGGAGGCGGCGGGGGCTCCACGCCCGCCCCGCCGAAGACCACGCGCCCGGCACCCCCGCCCTCCGACGGCGGCGGCTCGTCGACCTCGGGGACGTACTCCCTGGAGAACGTGTCGAACGGCCAGTGCGTGGGTGAGTACAACCCCGGCTACGGCGACTTCGCCAACACGCACACGTGTGGTGCCGACGACGGCGCCGGCAACCCGATCCACTTCGCGTGGACCTACTCACCGGGCGCGAACGGCACCTTCCGGCTGGTCAACAAGAAGACCGGCCACTGCCTCCAGTCGGGCGGGAACCCCGGCGGCGTCGGCGTCAGCGCCTGCAACGGCTCCAGCAACCAGGCGTGGAAGGTCCGCTCCACCACGTCCTCCGGCCGGACGATCATGAATGTGGGCAACGGCCAGTGCATGATCGTCGGACCGCCGTTCCTGAGCACGTCCGCCTGCGACTCCGGCAATCGCGCTCAGCTCTGGCGGAACATCTCAGCCCTCTGACGCCGCCGACGGTGGCCCGAAGACGGGGACGGCGACCGCCCTGTCCCCGTCCCCCTCCGCCCGGAAGGTGACCTCCAGGTCCATGCCGATGCGGAGGTCCGGTTCCGGTACGCCGACGATCTCGGTCATCATCCGGGGGCCCTCGGCGAGGCCGACCACCGCCGCCACGTACGGGACGCGTTCGCCGAAGGGTGGGAGGTCGTTGCGGTGGACGACGGACCAGGTGTAGAGCGTGGCCCGGCCGCTCGCGGGCTCCCAGGTGACGTCCTCGCTCCAGCAGTGCGGGCAGAACTCGCGCGGGTAGTGGTGCGCCCGGCCGCACGCGGCGCAGCGGCGGAGCAGGAGACGGCCCTGGCCCGCCGCTTCCCAGTAGGGGCGGGTGAAGGCGTCGATGTCGGGGTCGGCGGCCGTCCTCGGATTGCCCATCAGAAGAGTCCGATCGCGTGGTCGAGGGACCAGGTCTGCCAGGAGACGGCGAAGAGGGCGACGAGGGAGATGAGGGCCATCATCGCGTTCTGCCCCTGCTCGGCCCAGTCGTGGATCATCAGGACGAGGTAGAGGAGGTTGAGGAGCAGGCCGGCGATCAGGGCGATCGGGGTCAGGAGGCCGAAGATCAGGCCGAGGCCCAGGGCGAGTTCGGCGTAGACGACGACGTACGCCATCACCTTGGGGCGGGGTGCGACGACCGAGTCGAAGCCGCGCTTCACGAACGGCCACCGGTGCTTGCCGGCGATGTCCGCCGCCCACGCGATGCCGGTACCGCGCTCGAACCAGCCCTTCTTGTCCTTGTGGCGCCAGCTCTCCAGCCACCACAGGCCGAGGCCGATGCGGAGGACGGCGAGCCATTCGGCGCCGGTGAGCCAGACGGTCTGCATCGGCGGTACCTGCCCCTCCCGTTGGAACGAATCTGACGGTACGTCAGTTCAGCGGATGTGGCTCCACCCGCGCAAGACCCGCGCACGATTCCCGCACGTCTCCATGCACCCCACCCAGGCGTAACCGTTTCGCAACCGAACCCCCTCTTGACCGAGACCCAACAAGTGATCAGCTCGTTACGCTGAGCACTCATGGTCAACACCCCCCAATTCGGCCCCGATCACCCCGTGTACGTCATCGGGGGCGGACCCGGCGGACTCGCCGTCGCCGCCTCGCTGCGCGCGAAGGGCGTCCGGGCCGTGGTCCTGGAGAAGTCCGACGCCGTGGGCGCCTCCTGGCGCTCCCACTACGACCGGCTGCGGCTGCACACCACGCGTCGGCTGTCGGCCCTTCCCGGCCTCGCGATGCCCCGCTCCTTCGGACGCTGGGTGGCCCGCGCGGACGTGGTGCGGTACCTGGAGAAGTACGCCGATGTGCACGAGCTGGAGATCGTGACCGGGGTCGAGGTCACGCGGGTGGAGCGGGACACCGAGGGCGGCTGGCTGCTGCACGCGACGGGCGGACGGCGGCTGACGGGGCGGGCGGTGGTCGTCGCGACCGGGTACAACCACACGCCGCGGGTGCCGGAGTGGCCGGGCCTGGACGCGTACGGCGGCGAGTTCGCGCACGCGAGCGCGTACCGCAACCCCGCCCCGTACGCGGGGCGGGACGTCCTCGTCGTCGGCGCCGGGAACACGGGCGCGGAGATCGCCGCGGACCTCGTGGAGGGCGGTGCGGGGCGGGTGCGGCTCGCGGTGCGCACGGTGCCGCACATCGTGCGCCGCTCGACGGCCGGGTGGCCGGCGCAGCGCACGGGGATCCTGGTACGGCGGCTGCCGGTGCGGCTGGTCGACAAGGCGGGCGAGCTGATGGCCCGGGTCGCGGTCCCGGACCTGTCGGAGCACGGCCTGCCGCGGCCGGACACGGGGCTGTACTCGCGGGTGCGGGAGGGCGCGATCCCGGTGCAGGACGTGGGCCTGATCGACGCGGTGCGGCGGGGTGCGGTGGAGATCGTGGGCGCGGTCGCTTCGTTCGCCGGCGACAAGGTCGTCCTGGCGGACGGCTCGGCGATCACCCCGGACGCGGTGATCGCGGCAACGGGCTACGGGCGGGCGCTCGAGCCCTTGGTCGGCCACCTGGGGGTCCTGGACGAGCGGGGCCGCCCGGTGACGCACGGGGCGCGGTCGCCGGAGTCGGCGCCGGGGCTCTACTTCACGGGATTCACGAACCCGATCAGCGGGATGTTCCGAGAGATGGCGCGGGACGCGGAGCGCATCGCGAAGGCGCTGGCCGGGCGGGGGCGGTCAGCGGGGTAGCCGTTGCGGCACGGGGGGCGCCGCACGGGGCGGGCGCCGCACCCCGTGCGTGCGGTGACCCCGCGCCCCACCCTGCGTGGGGCGGTCGCCCCGCGCCCCCCACCCCCCGCCGGGGTCCCCCCTGCTCGAGCGAAGCCGAGAGCTTGGGGGGGGTGGGCACACGGGACGGCGCCCCATGCGGGCGCCTTCCGCACATGCGCCCCCCTGTACCCCGGGGCCGTTGCGCGTGCAGGCACCTCGGTGTGGGCGGGGTTACACGGGGCGGACGCGCCCGCCAAGGGCGCCGTTCCGTTGTGCCCACCCGTTCCGCCCCAGCGGAACAGTTGCCCACAACGGGGCGGGGGGGGAGCCCCAGCGGGACCGTTGCCCACAACGGGGGCGGGGCGGGAGCCCCAGCGGGACCGTTGCCCACAACGGGGGCGGGGCGGGAGCCCCAGCGGAACAGTTGCCCACAACGGGGCGGGGGGGGGAGCCCCAGCGGGACCGTTGCGCACAACGGGGGCGGGGCGGGAGGCACCGCCCACGAACGACGCACCGGGTCCGCCAGATCGTCGCGTCCGGGCCATTCCTGACTCGTCGTCAGTTCTGTAATCTGACTGGGCGTCAGGTATGCGTCAGCGGCGGAAGGGTGGAGCGGAACGATGCTCGGATCGACTCACGGCACCTTCACCACCGATCTCCGCGCCCGCGTGGTCGCCTGTGGCGAGCATCCGGGGGCGGCCACCGTCGCCGTGCACGGTGTCACCGCCGTCGCGGGGGACCTCGATGTCAGCGGGCGGGCGCTGCACGCGCCCGTGCCCGATCTCGACCGGTTCTTCCGGCCCGGGTCCGTCGCCGTCGTCGGGGCCTCCGACGCCGAGGGGCGGCCGAACACCGGGATCACGCGGCAGCTGATCGCCTGGGCCGAGCGGGTCGGCGCCCGGCTCGTGCCCGTGCACCCGACCCGTACGACGGTCTTCGGGATCGACTGCGTGCCGTCCGTCAAGGACCTCCCCGAACCCGTCGACCTCGCCGTCCTGCTCCTCGCCGACCCGCTCCCCGTCATCGAGGAACTCGCCGAGGCCAAGGTCAAGTTCGCCGTCGCCTTCGCCTCCGGCTTCGCCGAGACCGGCGGCGAGGGCGCCGCCGCGCAGGAACGTCTCGCCGACGCCGTACGCCGCTCCGGCATCCGCCTCCTCGGCCCCAACACCAACCTCAACGCCTTCGAGCGCTTCCGCGACGACCTCGACGGGCCCGCCATCGCGCTCATCACCCAGTCCGGGCACCAGGGGCGGCCCGTCCACACGCTCCAGGAACTCGGCATCAGGCTCTCCCACTGGGCTCCCACCGGCAACGAAGCGGACCTCGAGACCGCCGACTTCATCTCGTACTTCGCCACCCGGCCCGAGGTCGGCGCCATCGCCTGTTACGTCGAGGGGCTCAAGGACGGCCGCTCCTTCCTCCTCGCCGCCGACCGCGCCGCCCGCGAGGGCGTGCCCGTGGTCGCCGTCAAGGTCGGGCGGACCGAGGCCGGTGCCCGGATGGCCGCCTCGCACACCGGCAAGCTCACCGGCGCGGACCAGGTCGTGGACGCGGCCATGCGGCAGTACGGGGTGATACGGGTCGACGGGCTCGACCAACTCCAGGACACCGCCGCCCTGTTGGCCCGCGCCCGCAAGCCGGTCGCGGACGGCGTCGTCGTCTACTCGATCTCCGGCGGCACCGGCGCCCACTTCTCCGACCTCGCCACCGCCGCCGGGCTCCACCTGCCCACCCTCCCCCAGGCCAAGCAGGACGAGTTGCACGAGTGGATCCCCGGGTATCTGAACGTCGCCAATCCCGTCGACAACGGCGGGCACCCCGTCGGCGACTGGCGTGGGCGGAAGATCATCGATGCCATCCTTTCCGATCCCTCCGTCGGCGTCCTCATCTGCCCCATCACCGGGCCCTTCCCTCCCATGAGCGACAAGCTCGCCCAAGACCTCGTCGACGCCGCCGAAGCCACCGACAAGCTGGTGTGCGTCGTGTGGGGTTCGCCGGTCGGGACCGAGGCGGCCTACCGGGAGACCCTGCTCGGATCGTCCCGCGTCGCCACCTTCCGTACGTTCGCCAACTGCATCGGGGCCGTGAAGGCGTACCTCGACCACCACCGCTTCACCACCGCCTACCGCTCCCCCTTCGACGACGCCCCGCGCACCCCCTCCCCCTCCTTCCGCAAGGCCCAGGCCCTGATGCGGCCCGGCCGGCAGCTCAGCGAGCACGCGGCGAAGCAGCTGCTGCGGGCGTACGGGATCCGGGTGCCGCGCGAGCAGCTGGTGACGAGCGCGGCGGCGGCGGTCCGGGCGGCCGGGCTCGTCGGCTATCCGGTGGTCATGAAGGCGTCCGGTGCGCAGCTGGCCCACAAGACCGAACTCGGGCTTGTGAAAGTGGGGTTGACCTCTGCCAGCCAGGTCCGGGACGCCTACCGGGAGCTCACCGACATCGCCCGCTACGAGGGTGTCGACCTCGACGGGATCCTCGTCTGCCAGATGGTGGGGCGCGGCGTCGAGATGGTGGTGGGCGTGACCCGCGACCCTCTCTTCGGGCCGACGGTCACGGTCGGTCTCGGGGGCGTCCTGGTGGAGGTCCTGAACGACGCGGCCGTACGCGTACCGCCGTTCGGCGAGGAACAGGCCAGGGACATGCTCGGGGAACTGCGCGGGCAGGCTCTGCTGAAGGGCGTACGGGGGGCTCCGCCGGCGGACGTGGACGCGCTGGTGGAGGTCGTGCTGCGGGTGCAGCGGATGGCCCTTGAGCTGGACGGCGACCTGGCCGAACTGGACATCAACCCGCTGATGGTGCTGCCTCGGGGGCAGGGCGCGGTGGCGCTCGACGCGCTCGCGGTGTGCCGATAGGAGCCACTCGACTCATGACCGATGTCCTGCACACCGTCGAGAACGGCGTCTCGTGGATCACGCTCAACCGGCCCGAGGCCATGAACGCCGTCACCTGGGACCAGCGCGAGCGGGTCATCGCGCTGCTCGGGGACGCCTCGGCCGACCCGGACGTCCGGTGCGTGGTCCTCACCGCCACCGGGCGGGGCTTCTGCGCGGGCGCGGACCTGCGGGGCGCACCGGCCTCGGGCTCGGGCTCGGGCTCGGGCTCGGGCGAGCGAAGCGAGATGGGGGTCCCCCCGGCCGGAGGCTGGGGGAGGGTCCCCGGTGACGTGGCCCGGACGATCCGGCTCGGGGCGCAGCGCCTGATCGCGGCCGTACTGGACTGCGAGAAGCCGGTGATCGCGGCGGTGAACGGGACGGCGGCGGGGATCGGGGCGCATCTGGCGCTCGCGTGCGATCTGGTACTGGCGGCCGAGCCCGCGAAGTTCATCGAGGTGTTCGTACGGCGGGGGCTGGTGCCGGACGGGGGCGGGGCGTATCTGCTGCCCCGGCTGATCGGGCCGCAGCGGGCGAAGGAGCTGATGTTCTTCGGGGACGCGGTGACGGCGCACGAGGCGCGGGAGCTGGGTCTGGTGAACCTGGTCGTACCGGCGGAGGAGCTGGAGAAGACGGCGCGGGAGTGGGCGGAACGCCTCGCACAGGGCCCGACGCGGGCCCTGGCTCTGACGAAACAGCTGGTCAACGCCTCCCTGGACACCGACCGTACGACCGCGTTCGCGGCGGAGGCGGCGGCACAGGAGATCAACATGACGACGCGGGACGCGAACGAGGGCGTCGCGAGCTTCGTGGAGCGCCGGACGCCCCGGTACGAGGGGCGCTAGCGCGTCGGCATGAGACCCGTCAGCGGCACAGGGCTTCCCATCTGACGCATCGTCAGCTTCAATGAACACTGTGATGGGACACGCTGGGATGGCGGCCACCGCCGTCCGATACCTCAGGTCGGCCGGGTCACCTACGGCCGTCGAACCGCACCCCCGCCCGCGGCTCCGCGCGGTACGGGAGGACGAGCGCATGCCCGTCGACCCGGCCGAGTTCCGGCGGGTGCTGGGCCACTTCGCGAGCGGGGTGACCGTCGTGACGGCCCTCGACCCGGACGGGCCGACCGGCTTCGCCTGCCAGTCGTTCGCGTCGCTCTCCCTGGACCCACCGCTGGTGGCCTTCATGGTCGCCCGTACGTCGACGACCTGGCCCCGGCTCGCCCGGGCCGGCGCCTTCTGCGTCAACGTCCTCGGCGCGGACCAGCGGGAGTTGTGCCTGGGCTTCGCGAAGAGCGGCACGGACAAGTTCGCGGGCGTCCCGTACGACGCCGCCCCCGTGACCGGCTCCCCCCGCCTGACCGGCGCCCCGGCCTGGATCGACTGCACGATCGCCACCGTCCACACGGGCGGCGACCACCTCATCGTGGTCGGCCGCGTGGAGGCCCTGGGCACCCCGGAGGAAGACACCGGCGAACCCCTCCTCTTCCACCGGGGCCGCTTCGGCCGCTTCAGCGGCTAGGGCCTGTCCGGCGGATCAGGGTCGGATAGGCCGCGGCGTCCGGTGCGGTGCATCGCAAGGCGCCGGAGCGCCTCGATAGCGGAGCTATTGGGGCGTTTCGGCAACGCCGCGAGGTGCCGTGCCAGGCGTCGCGGACCCGGCCATGATCCGCCGGACAGGCCCTAGCTAGGCCACGGCCGGCACACTCGGCTCGCGGCGGCGGATGACCAGGGCCATCAGGGCCGCTACCGCGCACAGGGCGCCCGAGGCGTACCAGACGACGTCGTACGAGCCGAAGACATCGCGGGCCACGCCGGCCGCGAAGGCGACGACTGCCGCGCCGACCTGGTGGGAGGCGAGGACCCAGCCGAAGACGATGGCGCTGTCCTCGCCGTAGTACTCCCGGCACAGGGCGATCGTGGGCGGGACGGTGGCCACCCAGTCCAGGCCGTAGAAGACGATGAAGAAGAGCATCGGCGGGTTGACCGTCGGCGCCAGCAGCATCGGCAGGAACAGGAGCGACACGCCTCGGAACGCGTAGTAGATCGCCAGCAGGCGGCGCGCCTCGAAGCGGTCCGTGAACCAGCCGGAGGCGATCGTGCCGACGACGTCGAAGACCCCGATCACGGCCAGCAGCCCGGCCGCCGCCGTGATCGGCATGCCTTGGTCGTGGGCGGCCGGTACGAAGTGGGTCTTCACCAGGCCGTTCGTCGTGGCCCCGCAGATCGCGAACGTACCCGCCAGGAGCCAGAACGGGCCGGTGCGTGCCGCCTTGAAGAGGACCGTCACGGCCCGGCGCGCCGCGCCCGTCACCGGCGCCGGCTTCGGCACGAACTCACCGCCGTACGGGGCCAGGCCGACGTCCGCCGGGTGGTCGCGCAGCAGCAGCCAGACGAAGGGGACGACCGCGAGCGCGGAGAGCGCGACGGTCACCGCCGCCGGGCGCCAGCCCTCGTTCTCCACCAGCCAGGAGAGGAGCGGGAGGAAGACGAGCTGACCCGACGCGCCCGCCGCCGTCAGGACGCCGGTCACCAGGCCGCGCCGGGCCACGAACCACCGGTTCGTCACCGTCGCCGCGAACGCCAGCGCCATCGAGCCGCTGCCGAAGCCGACGAGAACGCCCCAGTACAGGACGAGTTGCCACGGCTCCGTCATCCACACGGTCAGCACCGAGCCGAGCGCGATCACGCTCAGCGCGACCGCGACGACCTTGCGGATGCCGAACCGGTCCATCAGGGCGGCGGCGAACGGCGCCGTCAGGCCGTAGAGCGCGAGGTTCACCGAGACCGCGAAGCCGATCGTGCCGCGCGACCAGTCGAACTCGCCGTGCAGCGTCTCGATCAGGAGCCCCGGCAGCGAGGCGAAGGCCGCCGCCCCGATGATCGTGACGAAGGTGATGGCCGCGACGAACCACGCGCGGTGCACTCGGGGGGTACGGGAGTTACGGGAGGAGAGGGGCGCCGCCGGCTTCTCGGTTGTCTGGGTCACGTCACACAGCTTCGTGGCCGGGAACCCTCCCCACCATTGGCCCGAATGACAGCTTTCGCAAGGATCGGGCCAAGCGCAGGCTCACCACGCCCGTCGCCGCGAACGCGGCCGTACGCTCACACCCTCGCCAGCCTCCTGATCGGCCGTACCACCAGCAGCGCCGCCACCACGAGCACCGCGATCCCCGCCCCCGCCAGCAGCACCTTCTCCGTGCCGACCTCCTCCGCGACCGGGCCCGCGAGCGCGCGGCCCGCCGCCATCATCAGGAGCGAGCCGGCCACGTCGTACGCGTGCATCCGGTTCAGCGCCTCCTGCGGCACATGCGTCTGGACCGACGTCGACCACATCACCAGCCAGAACGCGAACGCCGCGCCACCGACGAACTGCCCCACGCACAGCAGCGGCACGGACGCCCCCGAGCCGAGCAGCACGAGGTTCACCGGCAGCCCGAGCAGCGCGACCGCGCCCGCCGCGAGCGGGCGGCGGGGCCGCAGCCGCAGGGCGAGCAGCCCACCGGCCGCGTTGCCCGCACCGGCGACGGCCATCAGCCAGCCGTACGTGGCCGAACCGTGGTCGCCGGTCACCAGGGTCGCGGTAAGCGGCACCATCGGCCCGGCGACCGTGAACCCGTACACCGTCCAGATCGCGATCACCCCCCACAGCCAGCTCCGCGCGGTGAACTCCCGCCAGCCCAGCGCCATTTCCGACCGCAGCGAACCGCGCCGGACCGAGTCGGCGGGGCGGGCGGGGAGCCGCATCAGGGTGAGGCAGACCGCGCTGACGGCGAAGGTCGCGCCGTTGAGGCCGAAGGTGGCGCCCGCGCCGCCGGTCAGCGCGACGAGGACGCCCGCGACCGCCGGACCCGCCATCGTCATCAGCGACTCGACGACCCGCAGCACGGCGTTGGCACGCTGCACGTCCGGAGCGATGCGCGGGATCGTGGACGCGACGCCCGGCTGGAAGAGCGCGGCGCCGACGCCGCTCAGGGCGCTGAGCACGTACACCGACCAGAGCGGCGGACTGCCGACGGCGAAGGAGACCGCGAGCACGGCCGCGCCGGGCAGCCGGATCAGGTCGGCGAGGATCATCATGCGGCGGGCGGTGAACCGGTCCGCGAGCACCCCGCCGACGACGACGAGCAGGGCGAAGGGGCCGATCCAGGCGCCCAGCGCGTAACCGACCGAGGAGCCGGGGTACCCGGCGCCGAGCAGACCGGCGGCGAGCGCGACGGGCACCATGCCCTCACCGAAGACGGCGGCGGCACGAGCAACGAAGAAGAGCCGGAAGTCGCGGTTCCAGAGGGTGGGGGTGGGGGCGGGGGTCGAGGCGGGCGGCGCGGACGCGGGCGGCGCGACCGTTCCGGGAATGGGGTCGGGGGCCGCAGACTTGTAGGAGGAGGGCTTGTCCGTCACGGACCGACTTCTAGCAGCAAGTGGTCTGGACCACAAAGGGTTATCGCAAGGGGATCTGCTCGTGCCGCACCGTATCGCCGTCCTGGCCCTGCCCGGCCTCCTCCCCTTCGAGCTGGGCATTCCGCACCGGATCTTCGGCCGCGCCAAGGACAGCGCGGGCCGGCCGCTCTACGAGATCGTGACCTGCGCCCCGGTCGCGGGCCCGGTCCAGACGGACGCGGACTTCGCGATCCACGTGGAGCACGGCCCGGAGGCGCTCGCGACGGCGGACACGGTCGTCGTACCCGCCTCGTACGAACTGGGCCCGGTGTACGACGAGGGCCGGCTGACCGACGAACTCGCGGACGCGCTCGCCCGCATCCGGCCCGGGACGCGGCTGGTCGCCATCTGCACGGGCGGATACGTACTGGCCGCCGCCGGCTACCTGGACGGGCGCCCGGCCACCACCCACTGGGCCTCGGCGGAGCACTTCCAGCGGCGCTTCCCGAAGGTACGGGTCGACGCGGACGTCCTCTTCGTCGACGACGGGGACGTACTGACCTCGGCGGGCGTCGCGGCCGGGATCGACCTGTGCCTGCACATCGTGCGCCGCGACCACGGGAGCGCCGTCGCCAACGACGTGGCCCGCGGGACCGTCGTACCGCCACACCGGGACGGCGGGCAGGCCCAGTACATCGCGCGGCCGGTCCCGGAGGCGGGGACGGCGACGACGACTGCCGCACGGGCCTGGGCGCTCGCGCATCTGCACGAGCCGATCCAGCTGCGGGACCTGGCGGTACGGGAGGCGATGAGCGTACGGACGTTCACGCGCCGCTTCCGGGACGAGGTCGGCATCAGCCCCGGCCAATGGCTGACCCAGCAGCGGGTCGAACGGGCCCGCCACCTCCTGGAGTCCACGGACCTCCCGGTCGACCAGGTGGCCCGCGACGCCGGCTTCGGCACGCCACAGTCACTACGGTCCCACCTGCAGGCAGCGATCGGCGTCGCCCCGACGACGTACCGGAGGACGTTCCGCACGGCCGCCCATGCGGGCGCGTTCCGCACAGGAGCCTGACCCCCGCCCCGGGGCCGGCGCCCGAGGCGGCGCCTCGTCAGTCGGTCCGCGCACCCGCCCGGGACGGCAGCGACGTTGCCGCCGCCTCCCGTCCGCTCTCCCGCCGCGCGTCCACCCGCGCGTCCACCCGCACCCGCCGCCACTCGCCCACCGCCCCCATCGCCGTCAGGACCAACGTCAGGGCGACGCCCCACAGGATCGCCGTGGACGGCGCGACGACCTTCAGAAGGCCGCCGGCCAGCGTGCCGCTCGCGGCGTAGCCGGCGCCCACGGCCGCGTACATCACCGAGTACCCGGCGGCCAGGGCGTGCGGCGGGAGGATCTGGCGGAGGGCCAGGTTCCGGGTGAGCATCGCCGGGGCCTGGAGCAGTCCGGCGAGGACGAGGGCGAGGGCGATGGCGCCCGTCCACGGCAGGACGGCGACCAGCACGACGCCCCCCGAGACGGCCAGGATGAGGAGCAGGCTCTGCACCGGCAGCCGGCCCGGCCAGCCGCTGCGGAGCCCGTACACGAACGCGCCGACCGCCGAGCCGATCGAGAACCCGGCGAGCAGGGGGCCGGCCCAGCCGATCCCGATGCCCCGCTGTTCGAGGAGCGCGGGGAGGATCAGTTCGGCGAGGGCGAGCAGGGTCAGGCTCGCGGCGCCGGTCACGTACACGGGCCAGGCCCGGACCAGGACGCGCCGCAGCGGTTCGCCGTCCGCGTCGCGGCCCTGCCCGTCGACCTTCCAGCCGGCGGGCAGCGCCCGGAGCCCGCCGACCGAGGCCGCCATCAGCCCGCCCGCGAGCAGCAGAGGCACGCCGGGGGCGACGCCGAGGGCGAGCCCGGTCGCGAGGGCGGGGGCGGCGGCCCAGATGCCGAAGGTCAGCACGGACTCCATGGAGAGCGCCTGGGTGACGGCCTTCTCGGGGACCATGCCGGTCAGCACCGCGCGCAGCCCGCCGGGCGCGGCGGCGGGGCCCGCGCCCGCGATGAAGGCGAGGACGCCGAGGAGGGCGGGGTGGGTGGTGCCGGCGAGCCCGAACCCGAGCCCGCTGAAGGCGAGCGCGCCGACCGCGAGCCCGACGGCGAGGTGCGGCCGGGCCCGTTCGGCGTTCATCCGGATGCCGAGGACGGGTGCGCCGAGGATCTCGCCGAGGACGTACGCGGCGGCGAGTACGGCCCCGAGGGTGTAGCCGCCGGGCTGCTCGCGCACGAGGAACACCAGCGCGAGCGGCGCCATCGCGACGGGCAGCCGGCTGGCGACGGCGACGGCCGACCAGGTGAGGACGGGGCGGGTGAGGATGTCGCGGTAGGCCATGAGACATGACCGTAAGGGCGGAACGGTGATGGCGACAGGGGGCGGGCTACGCCTCCAGGATCGCGTTGCCTGAAGCTGAAGGACCTCGACGGCTCGGCGGTCCAGGCGGTGACGGGCACCTGGATCGCCTGAGCCGGGGCCGGGGCCGGGGCCGGGGCGGGGCCGGGGGCGTACGCCCTTCTAGAAGGTCAGGACGCCCCGCGCGACCTTGCCGCGCTCTGCGTCCTCCGCCGCCCGCGCGAACTCCTCCACCGGGTACGTGGCGGTGACGAGCTCGTCGAGGAGGAGGAGGCCCTCGCGGTAGAGGTCGGCGTAGAGGGCGATGTCCTTCTGCGGCCGCGAGGAACCGTACCGGCAGCCCAGGATCGACTTGTCGAGGAACATCGCGGCGGGCGGAAAACTCGCCTCGGCGGTGGGCGCGGTCATGCCGAGGAGGATGGCCTGACCGTGCCGGTCGAGCAGGTCGATCGCCTGCCGGACGAGGCCCACGTGGCCGACGCACTCGAAGACGTGGTCGGCGCCGGTGGGCAGGATGTCCCGTACGGACTCGGTGGAGTTCAGGAAGTGCGTGGCGCCGAAGCGGCGGGCGGTCTCCTCCTTGGCGGGGTTGGTGTCGACGGCGACGATCGTGAGCGCGCCGGCGATCCGGGCGCCCTGGAGGACGTTGAGCCCGATGCCGCCGGTGCCGATCACGACGACGGTCTCGCCGCGGTCGACCTTGGCGCGGTTGAGTACGGCGCCGACGCCGGTGAGGACGCCACAGCCCATGAGGGCGGCGGAGGTGAGGGGGATGTCGGAGGGGATCTTCACGGCCTGGATGGCCTTGACGAGGGTCTTCTCGGCGAAGGAGGAGTTGGAGGCGAACTGGAAGAGCGGCTCGCCTGTACTGGTGCGGCTGAAGGGCTGCTTCGGCATCCCGATGGCTTTACGGCACATGGTGGGGCGACCGCGGTCGCAGTCGGCGCAGGCGCCGCAGTTGGCGAGCGTGGAGAGGGCGACGTGGTCGCCGGGGGTGACGTGGGTGACGCCGGGTCCGACCTCCTCGACGACACCGGCGCCTTCGTGTCCGAGGACGACGGGGGCGGGGAAGGGGATGGTGCCGTCGATGACGGCGAGATCGCTGTGGCAGAGCCCGGCGGCGGCGACGCGCACGAGCACGTCGCCGGGCCCGGGCGCGCGGATGTCGAGATCGTGCACGACCTGAACCTGCTTGCCGTCGTAGACGACACCTCTCATGAGCGTGCTCCTTCGTGTCGCGAGTTGGCCGAGCTGTGAACTCCGGTTCGGCTGGGCGGCGCCCCCGTTGTGGGCAACTGTTCCGCTGGGGCGATGGGGGTCCCCCTGCTCGAGCGAAGCCGAGAGCTTGGGGGAGGGTGGGCACAACGGAACGGCGCCCTTGGCGGGCGCGTCCGCCCCGTGCACCCGGAGGTACCTGAACCGCGCAACGGCCCCGGGGTACAGGGGGGCGCATGTGCGGAAGGCGCCCGCATAGGGCGCCGTCCCGTGTGCCCACCCGTCCCGCCCTGCGGGACGATTGCCCACACGGGAGGCGGGACCCCCGCACAAGCGAGGGCACACGGCGTCGGCCTACCCGTTGGGCCTGGTGCCCTCCGAGGCCGCCCTCGCCATCTCCTCCAGGCGCGCAAGCAGCGGCATCGGGTCCACCCCCACCGTCCCCGGCAGAAAGTCCGCGATCCGTTCCGGCGTCCACGCGCCGCCCTCCGCGTACCCCGCCCGCAACTCCCTCGGCTGCGCCCACACCGCGATCTTCGGGCCCGCGATCGTGTAGACCTGGCCCGTGATCCGTTCCTCCCGCGCCCGGTCCGAGAGCAGGTAGACGACCAGCGCCGCCACGTCCTCCGGCTCCCCGATCTCCTTCAGCTCCATCGGGACGTTCGCCGACATCCGCGTCCGCGCCACCGGCGCCACCGCGTTCGCCGTCACCCCGTACTTGTGCAGGCCCAGCGCCGCCGACCGCACCAGCGAGATGATCCCGCCCTTCGCCGCCGAGTAGTTCGCCTGCGCCACCGACCCCTGGTGGTTGCCGCTCGTGAAGCCGATCAGCGTCCCGCCGCCCTGCTTCCGCATCACCGCCGACGCCGCCCGGAACACCGTGAACGTCCCCTTCAGATGCGTCGCGACGACCGGATCCCACTCCTCCTCCGACATGTTGAAGAGCATCCGCTCGCGCAGGATCCCCGCCACGCACACGACCCCGTCGATCCGCCCGTACTCCGCGAGCGCGGTATCCACCACCCGCTGCCCGCCCGCCATCGTCGAGATGTCGTCCGCGACCGCGACCGCCGAACCACCCGCCGCCTCGATCTCCTTCACCACCCCGAGCGCCACCTCCGACGCCGGCTCCCCGCCCTCGATGGAGACCCCGTAGTCGTTGACGACGACCTTCGCCCCCTCCGCCGCACACGCGAGCGCCACCGCGCGCCCGATCCCGCGCCCCGCGCCCGTCACCGCCACGACCTTGCCTGCCAAGAAGTTCCCCACGCCCGGCCCCTTCCCGCACTTTCTGACGGTCCGTTAGATTCGTTCGTCAGCTGGATTCTACGACCCGCCAGATACCGGAGAACAAGACCCGCGGAGGCCCCGATGTCAGATCCCGCGCCCAACCCCCTGCCATCCCAACTCCCCACCCCCTTCCACGACATCGCCAAACGCGTCAACAACTGGGGCCGCTGGGGCCGGGACGACGAGATCGGCACCCTCAACCTGATCACCGACGACGTCGTACGTGAAGCCACCCGCACCGTCCGCTCCGGACACCGCGTCCCCCTCGCCCTCGACCTCAAGCAGGACGGCGTGCAGACCGGCATGATCCCCGGCCGGGTCAACCCGCTCCACGTCATGGTCCAGATCAACCAGGAGCTCTTCGGCCCCGGCACCGTCGCCACCAGCGACGACGCCGTGACCTTCGGCCTCCAGGCCGGCACCCACTGGGACGCCCTCACCCACGTCTCGCACTCGGGCAGGATCTACAACGGGCGCCCCGCCGCCACCATCACCCCGCACGGCCGCTCCGCGTACAGCGGCATCCACACCGCCCGGCACATCGTCAGCCGCGGCGTCCTGCTCGACGTCGCCGCCGCCAAGGGCCTGGACCGGCTGCCCGGCGACCACGCCGTCACCCCCGAAGACCTCGACGAGGCCGCCGAATTCGGCCGCGTCACCGTCCGGGCGGGCGACATCGTCCTCGTACGGACCGGTCAGATCCAGCAGTATCTCGCCGGGGACAAGCACGCGTACGCGTTCCCCTCCCCCGGCCTCTCCGTCCGTACGCCCGAGTGGTTCCACGCCCACGACGTCGCCGCCGTCGCCAACGACACGCTCACCTTCGAGATATTCCCGCCCGAGATCGAGAACCTCTGGCTGGCCGTCCACGCCCTCGACCTGGTCGAGATGGGGATGCTCCAGGGTCAGAACTGGAATCTGGAAAGTCTGTCCACAGCCTGTGCACAGCGCGAGCAGTACGCCTTCCTGCTCTCCGCGATGCCCGAACCCTTCGTCGGCGGAACGGGCACACCCGTAGCCCCGGTCGCCATTCTCTGAATCACGGCCCTACGAGCGACCGGCCCGGCCGCACTACGGGCTCCACGGGTGGCGGCGCGCTCGCGCGCGCCCCGAGCACGGCACGAACCACCGCCGCCACCCGGCCACGACCCGCACTCGTCAAGGGCCCGGGCACACCGGCCCGCCCTCGTCGTCCCCTCGCAACGAATCGCTCACCCCAGGGTGAACAAAACACCACGAACCGTCAACAGTGCACCGAGGCCGCAGGACTGGCCGTGGACGCCGGCGGTTTCATCGGCACCCCCCGGTCCACCTCGCACCAGATGCTCTTGCCCGCGCCCTCGCGCTGCCAGCCCCACCGGTCCGCCAGGCCGTCCACCAGCTCCAGGCCGCGCCCGTTGGTGTCCTCGCCGTGCGCGTGCCGGGGCTGCGGCGGCCGGTCGCTCGAATCGGCGACCTCCACCCGTACCGTCCCGGACTCCGGACAGCCCGCGCCGAACAGCATCCGCAGCACGGCCGGACAGCCCGTGTGCACCACGGCGTTGGTCACGAGCTCGGAGATGAGCAGCACCAGCGTCTCGGCCAGCGGCTCGTCATCCCCTATGCCCGAACCGGCGAGCCTCGAACGCGCCCAACGCCGGGCCCGCCCCACCTCCGCCGGGTCCGGCCCGACCTCCAACTGAACCTGAAGCACCTGCACCGCTCACACCATCCGAACCGGCGGACACATCGCCTCGCGCCTCACAGCCATCGACGTCCTCACGGAACGTGATTCCCTTGTGAGACAGCATGGTTGACGTACAGTCACCGCAACAAGCGCTTCGGGCATATTCCAGCGCGAAGGAGTACGCATGGTCCATACTGTGCGACGCACGTTGCGGGGAGTCGAACAGGAGGACGTCCAGCGCCTCCACGGGGTACCAGCGGTGGGCATCGCCCGATCCGGGGTCACCGCTACGGCGACACCGGGACGATCCGGGCTCACAACCACTCGCATCCCACGGAGGGTACCGGAGCGGAACCCCGACTCCGGGCCGTGACGGCCCGCCCGAAGGACACAACCCGATATCGACGCTCCGTGAGCACCCGCACACCCGCCGCCTACAGCGCGGCCGCCTCCATCTCCTCCGCCCGCGCCCGCGTCAGCCCCCGCTCGGCCCGCACCCAGGCCCGCTTGAGATGCAGATGTACGTCGGCCTCCCAGGTGAACCCCATGCCGCCGTGCACCTGAAGACAGTCCCGCGCACACTGCACAGCCGCCTCGTCGGCAAGCAGCTTCGCCCCGGCGATCTCGACGGGGTCGGCGGTGACGGCAGCCCCATAGACGGCCGCCCGCGCGACCTCGGTGCGTACGAGCATCTCCGCGCAGAGATGCTTGACGGCCTGGAACGCCCCAACGGCCTGCCCGAACTGCTCCCGATTACGGGCGTAAGCCACGGCCATCTCGGTCGTGCGCGAGGCACTCCCGAGCTGCTCAGCGGCGGTGAGCAGGACTGCCCCGTGTGGGCAATCGTCCCGCAGGGCGGGACGGGTGGGCACACGGGACGGCGCCCCTGCGGGCGCGTTCCGCTCCGAGCGCCCCGCAACCACAGGCCCGGGCACCCGATGCAAGGGCGTAAGCGGATCCACCGACCGCACGGCGACGGCACCCGTCACATCGCCCAGCACCACGTCCGCCGCCTCCAGCCACTCCACGAGGCCACCGTCGACCGCCGTCACCACCACCTCCCCCTCCGCGGCACCGTCCACGGAACCGGCGGCCAAGTGCGTGGCAATCAACGGCCCCGGCAACAACACCCGCCCCGCCTCCTCAAAGACAAGAACCGCCTCCGGGAGGCCGAGCCCCACACCGCCCGCCTCCTCCGGGAGCCGCAGGGCGAAGAACCCGGCCGCCCCCAGATCCCGCCAAAGCCCCCGGTCCAACACCTGGGAATCGACCGCCGCCCGCAACGCCTCCCGCCCGAACCGCCCCTCCAGCAGCTCCCGTACCCCCGCCTTCAGCGCCTTCTGGTCGTCCGTCAGCCGAAAGTCCACGTCACCCTCACCGCCCCTTCGGCAGGCCGAGTATCCGCTCGGCGACGATGTTCCGCTGGATCTGACTGGTCCCGGCCGCGATCGTGTACGACAGCGACGACAGCCGGTCCAACGTCCAGTCCCGCCCCAGATCCAGCGCGTCCGGCCCCAGCACCTCCGCCGCCGCCTCGTACAGCTCCTGCCGCGCATGCGAGTACCGCAGCTTGAAGACGGAGCCTCCGACCCCTGGCCCCCCACCCCCCGCCTCCGCCTCGCTCACGTTCCACTGCGTCAGCCGCCACAGCGCCCGGAACTCCGCGCTCAGCCGCCCGAGCCGCCGGCGTAGTACGGCGTCGTCCCAACGCCCGTTCTTCCGCGCGGCGGAGGCGAGCTCACCCAACACCCGCCGGCACGCCACGACCTCCCCCACGAAGGCCGTCCCCCGCTCGAACGACAGCGTCACCATCGTCACGCGCCAGCCGTCGTTCTCCTCCCCCACCCGGTTGGCGACCGGCACCCGCACCTCGTCCAGGAACATCTCCGCGAACTCCGTCGACCCGGCGAGCGTCCGCAGCGGACGTACGGTGATCCCGGGCGCGTCCATCGGCATCGCGAGCCACGTGATCCCCCGGTGCTTGGGACCTGAGCCGTCCGTCCGCACCAACAACTCGCACCAGTCCGCCACCTCCGCGTGCGAGGTCCATATCTTCGACCCCGACACGACGTACGCGTCCCCGTCCCGTACCGCCCGCGTCCGCAGCGACGCCAGGTCGGACCCCGCGTCCGGCTCGCTGAAGCCCTGGCACCACACCTCGTCGCCGCGCAGCACCGGCGGCAGCCAGCGCTCCCGCTGTTCGGGCGTCCCCTCGGCGGCGATGGTCGGCCCGGCGTGCAGCAGCCCGACGAAGTTGGCGCCGACGTACGGGGCCCCGGCGCGCTCGGTCTCCTCCAGGAAGATCAGCCGCTGGGTCGGCGAGGCGTCCCAGTGCACGTCCGCGTAACCGGCGTCGTACAGCCGCCGCTGCCAGCCGCAGTCGTACGCGCGCCGCCCCGGCCAGTCCAGCGGATCGGGCTTCGGCGGCAGCGTCGGCAGGACGCCCGCCAGCCATTCCCTCAGCCGCGCCCGGAACTCCTCCTCGCCCGCCCCGTCCGCGAGGTCCATCAAACGATCCCCAGGTCCAGCATGCGGATCGCGTTGCCGCGCATCAGCTTGTAGATCGTCTCGTCGTCGAGTCCCCGGACATGGTCCAGGGCGACTTCCTTGGTGTGCGGGAAGGTCGAGTCGACGTGCGGGTAGTCGGTCTCGAAGGTGGCGTTGTCCCGCCCCACCACGTCCAGCGACGCGATGCCGTGCTTGTCGCGGAAGAAGCAGCAGAACATCTGCCGGTAGTAGTACGTCGACGGCGGCTCGGGGATCAGGTCGCGCACCCCGCCCCAGGCCCGGTGCTCCTCCCACACGTCGTCCGCGCGCTCCAGGGCGTACGGGATCCAGCCCATCTGCCCCTCGCTGTACGCCAGCTTCAGCCTCGGGAACTTCACAAGCACGCCACTGAACAGGAAGTCCATCATCGAGGCCATCGCGTTGTTGAAGCTCAGCGAGGCCTGGACGGCGGGCGGGGCGTCCGGGGACGCGGCGGGCATCTGGCTGCTCGACCCGATGTGCATGTTGACCACCGTCCCGGTCTCCTGGCACACCGCGAAGAACGGGTCCCAGTAGCCGGAGTGGATCGACGGGAGGCCGAGATACGTGGGGATCTCCGAGAACGTCACCGCCTTCACGCCCCGCGCCGCGTTCCGGCGGATCTCTGCCACCGCCAGGTCGATGTCCCAGAGCGGGATGATGCAGAGCGGGATGAGCCGGCCGCCGCTGTCGCCGCACCACTCCTCGACCATCCAGTCGTTGTACGCGCGGACGCAGGCGAGGGCGACCTCCCTGTCCTTGGCCTCGGCGAAGGTCTGCCCGCAGAAGCGCGGGAACGTCGGGAAGCACAGGCTCGCCTCGACATGGTTCAGATCCATGTCCTTCAGCCGCGCCGCCGGGTCCCAGCAGCCGCGCCGCATCTCCTCCCGGGTGATGCCCTCCAGGGTCATGTCGTCCCGGTCGAAGCCGACGGCGGCGATGTTCCGCTTGTAAGGGAACTTGAGGTCCTCGTAGATCCACCAGTCGGTCGGCGGCCCGTCCGGATCCATCGTGATCTGGTACTTCCCGGCGACGTAGGCCAGCTCCCCGATCCCGGCGGTGAGCGGCTGCGGCCCCCGGTCGCGGTACTTGGCCGGCAGCCAGGTCTTGAAGAGATGGGCCGGTTCGATCACGTGGTCGTCGACGCTGATGATGCGGGGCAGCTCCGTCATGAGGCCCTCTCCCGTTTCCCGATGCCATTTCTGATGACCCGTCAGATACCGAGCGGTCTCAGGTTAGCCCCGCACCCCTGGACCGACAAGGAGCGGACCTCTACCCTCTCCCGTAAATCTGACTGATCGTCAGTTAAGGGGATCGCCGTGACCGACACCGCACACGCCCTGGGCGCCGCCCGGACCCTCTGGGAGCTGGTCGAGCTCCGGGCCGACCTCACCCCCGACCGGCCCGTCCTCCTCCAGCAGGACCGCGTGCTCACCTTCGGAGAGCTGCGGGAACGCGCCGAGCGGTGCGCCGCCGGGCTGTACGGGGCGGGGGTGCGGCCCGGCACCGTCGTGGCCTGGCAGCTGCCGACCCGGATCGAGACAGCGGTCCTCTCCTTCGCGCTCGCCCGACTCGGCGCCGTGCAGTCCCCGGTCATCCCCTTCTACCGGGACCGCGAGGTCGGCTTCGCGCTGCGCGAGTCGAAGGCCGAGTTCTTCGCCGTACCGGGTGTGTGGCGCGGCTTCGACCACACCGAGATGGCGCGGCGGCTCGGCGCGCGCGGGGTCTTCGAGGCGTACGGCCCCGAGTCGCTGCCCGACGGCGACCCGGCCGTCCTGCCGCCGCCGCCCGCATCCGGGGAGGACGTCCGGTGGATCTACTGGACCTCCGGCACGACCTCCGACCCCAAGGGCGTCCTGCACACCGACCGTTCCCTGATCGCGGGCGGCTCCTGCCTCGCGCACGCGCTGCACCTGACCGAGGACGACATCGGCTCGATGGCCTTCCCGTACGCCCATATCGCCGGGCCCGACTACACGGTGATGCTCCTGCTGTACGGGTTCCCCGCCGTCATGTTCGAGCAGTTCGCGCTGCCCGAGGCGCTGGCGGAGTACCGCAGGCACGGGGTGACCGTGGCCGGCGGGTCCACCGCCTTCTACTCGATGTTCCTCGCCGAGCAGCGGAAGCAGCCCGGCGAGAAGCTGATACCGACGCTGCGGCTGCTCGCGGGCGGCGGGGCGCCCAAGCCGCCGGAGGTCTACCACGCGGTCGTACGGGAGATGGGTTGCCAGCTCACCCACGGCTACGGCATGACCGAGGTCCCGATGATCACGATGGGGTCGCCGGACGACACGACGGAGAACCTGGCGACCACGGAGGGGCGGCCGCCGGCCGGGATGGAGATACGGATCGCGGACGACGGTTCCGGGAACGGCGAGGTCCGGCTGCGTGGCGAGGCCGTCTGCCAGGGGTACCTCGACCCGGCGCAGACCGCCGCCGCCTTCGACGAGGACGGCTTCCTGATCACGGGCGACGTCGGGCACGTCACGGCGAGCGGCCATCTCGTCCTCACCGGGCGGATCAAGGACATCATCATCCGTAAGGGCGAGAACATCTCGGCCAAGGAGATCGAGGACCTGCTCCACCGGCACCCGGCCGTCGGCGACGCGGCCGTCGTCGGCCTCCCGGACCCCGACCGGGGCGAGCGGGTCTGCGCGGTGATCGAACAGCCCCCGGGCGCGGACCCGCTGACCCTCGCGGCGGTCACGGAGTTCCTGCGCGGCGAGGGGCTCTCCGTCCACAAGCTGCCGGAACAGGTGGAGGTGGTGGACGCCCTGCCTCGTAACGAGACGCTGCGGAAGGTACTGAAGTACAAGCTCAGGGAGAAGTTCGCCTAGTAGGGCCTGTCCGGCGGATCAGGGTCGGATAGGCCGCGGCGTCCGGTGCGGTGCATCGCAAGGCGCCGGAGCGTCTCGATAGCGGAGCTATTGGGGCGTTTCGGCAACGCGGCGAGGTGCCGTGCCAGGCGTCGCGGACCCGGCCATGATCCGCCGGACAGAACACCTAGGGCGCCAGGTCGCGGGTGGCCTGGAGGAGGTGGCGGACGGGCGGGGGCGGCGGGCCGGGGCGCAGGGCCAGGTACGTCGTGACCGACGCGGTCCGTTCCGGGAGGGCGCGGACGGCGGTGCGCGGGGTGTTCGGGAGGGCCGCCACCTCGTAGAAGACCGTCCAGGAGGGCTCCCGGGCCGAGCCGATCGCGGTCAGGGTGGACTGGAGATCGGTGAACGGCGGCCCGAGCAGGGGCGCTTCGCCGGTCTCGGCACGTACGGCGGCGGTGACCAGGTCGTGGAAGGCGGGGTTGCGCTCGCGGGGCGCGAGGCGGAGGGGGAGAGCGGGGAGGTCCGCGAACTCCGTGAGTTGCGCGAATTCCGTGAGTTCCGCGAGTTCCGCGAGTTCCGCGAGTTCCGCGAGTTCCGCGAGTTCCGCGAGGGCGGGCGGCGCGGTGTCGCTCGCCAGCGGGTGCGTGGCGGGCAGGGCGACGTACAGCGGGTCGTGCCAGAGCGGCAGCAGTTCCAGGCCGGTGGCCGAGGTGCCGGGCGGGCGGGCCCGGACGAAGGCCGCGTCGAGGGCGCCCGAGCCGACGGCCGCGAGGCGCGCCGCCGGGGGCAGGCGCTCGGGGCGGACCTCAAGGCGGGGGGCGAGTTCGGCGAGGCGGGCGAGGAGCCGGTAGGTCCGGTCCCCCGGACCGTGCACGGTGCCCAGGCGGAGGACGCCCTCCTCGCCCGCCGCGAGCTCGGCGGCCACGCGGCGGGTGCGGTCGGCGGCGTCGAGCACCGCACGGGCCTCGGGGAGCAGCCGCTCGCCCTCGGCGGTGAGCCGGACCTGGCGGGCGGAACGGTCGAACAGCCGGACGCCCAGCTCGCGTTCGAGCCGGCGGATCTGCTGACTGACGGCCGACTGGACGATGTGCAGGCGCTCGGCGGCCCGGCCGAAGCCGCCCTCGTCGGCGACGGCCGCGAAGTAGCGCAGCTGCCTCAGTTCCATGCCGTCCCCGTCCCGTCTCCGCGTCCGCATCCATCTGTTTCGGTGATGTCTGTGGTCGGGAAACGGTTCTGGTTCGCCTGCTCTTCCCCGCATGGAATGGCTGCATGACACATCAAGCAGCACAGGTCGTACAGGCCGACGAAGCCGAACACATACCGCTGCCGCACGGCGGCGGCTTCCATCTGCTCGCGGACGGCGGCGCGCTGGGCGCGAACCGGCTGGCCCTCGGCGCCGGGGCGCCAGGGGCCCGGCTCCACTTCCACGCCCGCTCCACCGAGTTGTTCTACGTCCTGGCCGGGACGGTCGAGTTCGAGCTCGCCGGGGACACGACGGCCGTGGGCCGGGGCGGTCTCGTCCTCGTACCGCCGGGGATGCCGCACGCCTTCGGCGCCGCGCCGGGCACGCCGGCCGAGGTGCTCGCCGTGCTGTCGCCGGGCGTGGAGCGGTTCGGGTACTTCCGGTCGCTCGGCCGGATCCAGCACGGCCTGGAGCCGTTCGAGAGCCTGCTGCCCGCGCAGGAACGGTACGACGTCCACTTCGTGGACCGGGACGGGGCCAGGGACGGAGGTGGTGGCTCGGCTACTCCGTCATGAAGTAGTGCGCGAACGCGTTGACCGCCGCCGCCTCGTCGACCTGGCCCGAGGCGACGGTCGGCAGGGTACGGGCGCTCAGCGCGGCCGGGACGTCGGCGATGCCGAGGGCCAGCAGGGCGCGCTCCACGTCGGCGGGGGTCGCGGCGATGGCGAGGACGGCGTGCAGGAACGGCCGGGCGATCTCGGCGAACCGCTCGGGGTGGTCGTGCAGCCGCTTCACGGCGCCGCCGAGGAACTCCTCGCGGCTGACCTTCTGGTCGCCGTCGACGTCCGCGATCCCCGCCATGCCCTGCCAGAACGCCTCGGCGCCGTCGCACAGCGCCTGGCCCCGGTCGGAGCGGAACGACACGTCGAACTCGGTGAGCAGGCGCTTTGCCGCCGTACTGAAGTCCTCGCGCGAGATCGTCCCGTCGCCGTCCTGGTCGAAGGCGGCGAAACGGCGGGCGATCCGGCGCTCGTAGAGCTGTCCGGGGTTTTGCTCGGTGTCCATGGGCTCCATCCAGGGAGGGTACGACGATCGGCGCCGCGGTGCCGAGTGCGGCGACGCGCGGGTCACGCGACCCTCCCGGTCGCGAAGCCCTCGCCGCCCTCGCCGCCCTCGCCCCTCACGCTGCTCACGCCGCTCACGCCGACAGCGGCTGGGCCTCGTCGTCGACGGCCGCCATCGCGTCACCGTAGACATCGAAGAGGCGGCGCACCCCGAGCGCGGCGAGGACCCGGTTGACGTGCGAGGCGTCCTCCGAGCCCCGGGCGGGCAGGACGACGTGCAGCCGGCCCTGGCATGAGCGCATCAGGCGGCGCGCCGCGATCAGCACGCCCACCCCGCTGGAGTCGCAGAACAGCACGCCCGAGAGGTCGAGGACGACATCGTGGCGGCCGCTCGCGACGGCGGCGTGCACCCGTCTCCTGACCAGGGGCGAGGTCAGCAGATCCAGCTCCCCGTGGATCCGCAGCACGGTCCATGGGCCCTGCTCTTCTTCGTCGACGTGGAGATTCACGCGTCGCGCCCTTCAAGCGGAGGCAGTCGTTCAAGCGGAGGCAGTCGTTCCCGTCCCCTCCCGCTGCCCCGCGACCGCGACTCGAAACCCCCTGGCCCGGGGATGACCATTTCCTTACCATCCCGCCCCACCCCGGAGGCGTACTTGCCGCAAAGGGGAGTGCGCTGTCGGACGGCCCATTACTTTGGAGGGTGAACTCGGGTCGGGAGGTCGACGCATGGCGAAGGACACACCACCGCGCTGGGACCGCAGGATGCAGCAGCGTCTTGCACGCGGTGAGGCCGCCGCGCTCGGCGAGCTCTACGACCGGTTCGCCTCCCTCGTCCACAGCCTCGCCCACCGCGTGCTCGACGACGAGCGCGCCGCCGACCAGGTCACCCGCGAGGTGTTCGGCTACATCTGGGAGAACCCGGACGCGTACGACCCCAAGCAGGGAAACATGCGCTCCTGGGTCGCCAAGCTGACCCAGCGGCAGGCCGTCCACCGGCTGCGGCAGACGGAGGCGACGGCGTACGCGGAGACCGGCGAGGGCTCGGCGGAGGAGCTGGAGCAGAAGGTGCGCCAGGCCTCGGTCGCGGCCCGCGCCGACTACATCGTGACGTCGATGCCGGCGCCGCTGCGGGCCGCGCTTGAACTGGCGTACTTCCAGCGGCGCGACTACCGGCAGACGGCCGCGGACCTCGGCGTCACGGAGGACGAGGCGCGGCGCCGGCTGCGGCTCGGGCTACAGCTGCTCTCGACGGCGAACACCCGCCCGCTGGAGGGCTCGTCGCCGCCCGGTTACGGACGGACGCTGTGAGCGGCCCCGACGACACGCCCGACGAGGTGGCGCGCGCTCGCCGGATACCGGGACCGCGCGCGGCGGCGGACGACCACGCGGACCTGACGGGAAGCCCTGCGGTGACAGAGCGCACGACCGACCCCGGAGTGACGGATCCCGAGCCGCCGCCTCCTCCACCCCCGCCCCCGCCCCCGCCCCCGCCCCCGCCCCCGCACAGCGTCCTGAAATCGCTTCTCGGCGCGTGGGCGCTGTCGGCCTGCTCGCCGGAGGAGACGCAGGCGGTCGAGGACCATCTGACCGAGTGCGCGCCGTGCGCGGACGAGGCGCTGCGGCTACGGGACGCGGTCGGGCTGCTGCACTCCGAACGGGACCTGGACCTCGACCCGCTGCTGCGCTCCCGGGTCCTGGAGAACTGTCTGGGCCGCCGCCCGGCCCGTATTCCGGTGCCCACCTGGGCGACTCCGTACGACGCGGAGACGGCCCGGCTCGACGCGCTGCTGCGGGACATCGGCGAATCGGAGTGGCACGCGCCGGTACGGCTGAAGTGGTTCGAGGGCGAGCGGCCGGTGACGCGCAAGACGACGGTGGCCGGTGTCATAGGCCATCTGCTGACGGTGGACGGCCTGGTGTCCACGGCGCTCGGCCTGGACGACCCGCTGGGCCCGCAGGCCGCGGACCTCGACCCGGCGGAGCGTACGGAGGCGTACTGGCAGGGCTCGTACCACCCGCCGACACGGGGCGTGCGCGAGCCGTGGCGGGAGCAGAGCCACACGCTGATCCGCACGGTGTCGTTCGCGGGGCGGGGCGTCGCGGACCTGACGGTGACGTACGGGGACTTCGCGCTGCCGATGCGGGACTCGCTGCTTGAGCGGGCGTTCGAGTGCTGGGTGCACGCGGAGGACATCGCGAACGCGGTGGCGTATCCGTACGAGCCGCCGAGCGGGACGCACCTGCACGGCATGATCGACCTGGCGGCGCGGCTGCTGCCGGCGGCCCTGGCCGACCGGCGCCGCGCGGGCCTGGCGGGGCCGGCGCGCCACCTGGTCACGGCGGGAGCGCCGGGCCGCTCGCTCCACCTGGAGGTCGAGGGCTCGGGCGGCGGCCACTGGTACATCGCCCTGGACTCCCCGGCGGCGGTCGGCTCGCCGGACCACGCGGTGGCGCAGGTGGCGATGGACGGCGTCGAGTTCTGCCAGCTACTGGCGGGCCACGTCCCTCCGGGAGAGGCGGCGGCAGGCCAGGACGGCGACCGAGAGGCAATCCGAGACGTCCTCTTCGCAGCGGCGTCCCTCAGCAGGCTGTAGACCGCCGGGTTGTGGGCAATCGTTCCGCAGGGCGGAACGGGTGGGCACAACCCACGACGGCGCCGCACCCATGGGCACCGCCAGGCACCGGGAGCCTGGGCCCGGCAAGGGCGCCGTCCGTTGTGCCCACGCGCGCGCGGGCTACGCGAAGACGACCGTGCGGCGGCCGTTCAGGAGGATTCGGCGTTCCGCGTGCCACTTCACCGCTCGGGCCAGCGCCTGGCACTCCACGTCGCGGCCGGTCGCCACCAGCTGGTCCGGGGTGACCTCGTGGCCGACGCGCTCGACCTCCTGCTCGATGATCGGGCCCTCGTCGAGGTCTGCCGTCACGTAGTGGGCCGTCGCGCCGATCAGCTTCACGCCGCGCGCGTGCGCCTGGTGGTACGGCTTGGCGCCCTTGAAGCTCGGCAGGAAGGAGTGGTGGATGTTGATGATCCGCCCCGACAGCTGCTTGCACAGGTCGTCCGACAGGACCTGCATGTAGCGGGCGAGGACGACCAGTTCCACGTTCTCCGAACGGACCAGCTCCAGCAGCTCCGCCTCCGCCGCCGACTTGTTGTCCTTCGTGACCGGAATGTGCCGGAACGGAATACCGTACGAGCCGACCAGCTCCGCGAAGTCCGTGTGGTTGGAGACCACCGCGACGATCTCGACCGGCAGCGCCCCGATCCGCGAGCGGAACAGCAGGTCGTTCAGGCAGTGGCCGAACTTCGACACCATCAGCACGACGCGCATCCGCTCGTCGGCCCGGTTGATGTGCCAGTCCATCACGAACGAGTCGCCCACCGCCGCGAAGCTCGCCCGGAGCTTCTCCACGGTCACCGGCTCCTCCGCCGAGAAGTGGACGCGCATGAAGAAGAGACCCGTGTCCCGGTCCTTGAACTGCTGGCTGTCCTCGATGTTGCAACCCGTGATGAAGAGGTAGCTCGACACGGCGTGCACGATGCCCTGTTTGTCCGGGCAGGAGAGAGTGAGGACGTACTGGTCGGTCATCCCCGTAGTTTTTCACACCCCGCCACCCCGGCAGGGCGGACGTCCGTCAGACGGACCCGTTCATGATACGGAGCACGTCCAGGGAGCGCGGGGGCGTGTCCGGGTCCTCGCCGTCCGCCGACGCCATCCGTACGTGCGCCTCGCGGGCGGCCCGTACGGCCTCCGGCCACCCGTGGTGCTCCATGTACGCGGAGAACGGCGCGTCGGGCCCCACCTGGTGCATGATCCGCAGCACCCGCAGCGCGGCGACGTCCACCATCGCGGCCTCGCCCGAGTCGCGGAAGATCGTTCCGACGTACTTCTCGGCGGACCAGTTGTCCAGCCAGGTGTCCTCGACCAGGCGGTAGACGGCGTCGGTGACGTCGCCGTACCCCTCGTGGCCGGCCAGCCAGGTCGTCTCGTGGAACCCGGGGTCGGAGAGCATGTGCAGCGCCGAGCGCACGTTGCTGCGCCAGCGCCACCACGGCATGTCGTTGAGCGGCATGCCGCCCATGGTGGAGGAGCGACGGCCGCGACGGGAAGAGTTCACCGAACCTGAGACTGGACTGGACACCGTTCGATCGTACGTTCCCCATCAAGATCGGCCGACCAGCACCCTCCCCGGCCGGAGTGGACCCCTGCAATTCACCTTGGCGTCACCCTGCGTTGAACTATGCACATTTCTGCGTTACCCATGAGGCGGAATTGTGCGTGACCATGACCGGTAGGCGACTGACCTCACTCCTCGCGTACGTCACGGCGGCAGCGGCCGGGGCGTCACTGCTCACCGGCTGTGGCGTGATCCCAGGGACCTCGGGGGGTTCCAGGGAGCCCGTGATCGTCATGACCTGGGCCCCGGACGGGACCCGCGCCACCAACCAGCCCGGCATGCCCGCCATGGCCCAGGCCTTCGCCCGCTGGGTCAACGCGGCCGGCGGCATCGACGGCCATGAACTCAGGATCCTCACCTGCAACGAGGAGAACAGCTCCGCCGGCGCCGCGGCCTGCGCCCGCCGGGCCGTCCGCGAGGACGTCGTCGCCGTGGTCGGCTCGTACAGCCAGAACGGGCGCGCCTTCATGGCCCCCCTCGAAGCGGCCGAGATCCCGTACATCGGCGGCTACGGCATCTCCGAGGACGAGTTCACCAGCCCGCTCTCCTACCCGGTCAACGGCGGCCTCGCCTCCCTCATGGCCGGTCACGGCACGCAGCTCGCCGAGTCCTGCCGCAAGGTCTCCCTCGTCCGGCCCGACACCCTCGCCGGCGACAAGCTGCCCGACCTCCTCAACTCCGGACTGCGCAAGAGCAGCCACGACGGCGCCACCGACATCCCGGCCCCCGAGGACGCCGCCGAGTACACCGCGCCGGCCGACCGCGCCCGCGCCAAGGCCGGCGGCAAGGACGGCTGCGTCGCCGCCGTCCTCGGCGAACGCACCCAGACCTTCTTCGACTCCTTCCGCCGCCTCCCGGGCGACGAGGGGGGGAAGGGCTCGGACGACGCGAAGAGCGCCGAGAGCATCCGGATCTCCTCCGTGCTCGGCAGCGTCAGCCAGCCCGTCGTCGACCGCACCGGCGGCGAGCACAGCCCCTTCGAGGGCGCGTACGTCACCGGCTGGTACCCGGAGGCGAACGACGAGCGCTGGGCCCCGATGCGCAAGGTGATCAAGGACCACGCGTTCGCCGACAACCGCGTCGACCCGACCGACGCGGGCGTCCAGACGACCTGGATCGCGTACACCGTCCTGAAGAAGGTGATCGAGTCGCTCGACAGCGAGTCGATCACCGCGGGCGCCGTCGCGTACGCCCTGGACCAGGGTGTCCAGGTCGAGACCGGCGGCCTCACCCCGACGCTGCGCTGGCGTTACGAGGACATGCTCGGCGCCCCTCGCTTCCCGCGGATCGTCAACCACGAGGTGACGTTCCAGGTGGTCCGCAAGGGGCAGCTCGTGGCGCAGAAGCCCGGCTTCGTCGACGTCGGCGAGACCGTCCTCAGCGCCCCGTAGGCACGCGGGCCCCGGAGCCGGGGGCCGGAGCCGCGGGCCCAGGAGCCGGGCCGCCCCGGAGCCGGGTGGCCCCTACAGCTGGACCGGCTCCCGCTTCGGCAGGCCGAACTTCTGGGCGGTCGGGTTCCACAGCCCGGCCGCCTCGCGCTTGGCGATCGTCGCGTCGGAGCTCTTCTTGCCCGCCTCGACCGTCTGCGTGGTGCCCCGGGCCTTGCCGCCCTTGCACAGCTTCTTGTTGCCCTTCACCTGGTCCGCCCAGGCCGCGTAGTGGTCGTCGGCGGACGCCGAGGCCTGCCACGCCTTGGTGAGCGCGGCGCTCAGCGCGGCGTTGTCCGGGATCTTGTCGACGCTCAGGCCCTGCAACCGGGTCACCAGGGCCCGCCGCTGCCCTGCGGCGCCCCGCAGATCGACGGCCGCCTTGTCCAGGTTCTTGCACTGCTTGATCGCCTCGACCGAGCGGATCACCGCGTCACGGCTGTTGTTGCTGTCCGCGAGCAGCTTGTCGAGCGCCTTCGCCTGCGGCTCGGCCGGGTCGGCCGGGTCGGCCGCGGCCTTCCCGCTCGGCGCGGCCGACGGGACGCCCGAGCTGGCGGCCACGTTCTGGCCGGGGCCCTTGTCCTTCTCTTCGCCCCCGCCACTGAGCAGCGCGCCGGCCCCGAGGCCGACGACCGCGCAGCCGACGACGACGGCGGCGATCAGGGCGACGGGCGACTTTCGGCGCCGCTCGGGCTCGTCGTCGTAGCCGTCCTGGTACGCGCCCTGGAACGCGGGCGGCACCGGCGGCTGCTGCTGGAACTGCTGCTGCGGCGGGGTGTGCGGGGCGTAGGGCGCCTGCTGGTGCTGCTGGAACTGCGGCGGCGCGGCCTGCCGCGGAGGCTGCGGCATGTGCTGCGTCGCGTCGCTGCGGAAGAGGTTGTCGAACTCGGCGGGCGGCTGCCGCTCACCGGGCGTCTGCGCCGGTACGGGAGCGATGTACTGGGTCGCGTCCGACGCCCCGGCGGGCTGCTGCGGCGGGCCGCCGGCCAGCGGGCCGGTGCCGAGGAACTGCGTGTCCGAACCGGCGCCCCGCGCGGCGACGGGCGGGATGTGCTGGGTCGCCTGCATGTCGGCGACGGAGGGCGCGGGCGGGTAGCCGTACCCGGGCTGGGCGGGCTGCGCGGCGGGAGGATATCCGTAGCCGGGCTGCGCGGGCTGCACCGGCGGAGGGTAGCCGTACCCCTGCGGCGGCTGCGGCTGCCCACCGGGTATCGCGCCCGGCATCGGTCCGGGCATCGGCCCCGGCCCCGCGCCCCGGGGCGCAGGCGGGATCGGGGCGATGTACTGCGTCGCCTGCATGTCCGCGACCCCGCCCGGCACGGCCTCCGGCGGGAGCGGCTGGGCCGGCAGCAGCGGCTGAGCGGACCCCTGGGGCTGCTGCGGCTGCTGCCCCTGCGGTCCCCCACCGGGACCCCAGGCGCCGCCCCACGGCTGGCCACCGGCCGGGCCCGTGCCCTGGCCGGTCTCCACGCCGCCCTCCGCGGGCAGCACGACACCTTCGTGCGTGGGCCGTACCGCCGGATACTGCGGCTCCGGCCCCTGTCCGCTCTGCGTCACCGGGACTCCTACTGATGGACCTACGGAATCGTCGGCTCACGCTACCGGGTGCGTCCAGGGCGGCGCACACACGTGTGAGCCCGGTAACAGACCCACAACGAACCCGTACCGGTCCCGCCCCAAACTCCCGTATCTCCGCGCCCCCGTGGCCCCTTCCGGCCCCGGAGACCCGGTCGTCACACCGCGTGCAGGTCCAACCGCGCCCCGAACCCCCGTACCGCGGGCTCCGCCGCGAACGGGTCGAGCCGCTCCTTCAGGTCGTCCAGATACTCCGAGCCCCGCGAGGACCGCAGCGTCGCGAGCAGTTCGAGCGCCCGCGTCCCCGTGTGGCAGGCCTGCTCCACCTCGCGCCGCTGCACCTGCGCCGAGGCGAGCAGCACCAGACCGATCGCCCGCCGCCGGGCCCGCGTCTCGGGGTGCCCGTCGAGCGACTCCTCCGCCGCCCGCGCCGCCTCCTCGGCCTGCCCCAGGTCCCGGTGACAGTGGGCCAGTTCGTCGGCGAGGTACGCGTGGTCGAAGTGCGCGATCCACGCCGGGTCGTCGCCCGACTCCGGATCCGCCTGCTCAAGCGCGCGTACGGCACGACCGGCGACCGCCGCGAAGGCGTGCGCGTCCCCGAGCAGCGCGTGCCCGCGGGCCTCCGCCGCGTAGAACATCGCCTCCGCCCTCGGCGTCACCCGCCCCCGCGCGCCCTCCTGCGCCGCCCGCGCGAGCTGCGCGATCTCCCGGGGGTTCCCGAGCTGGGCGGCCAGATGACTCATCGAGGCGGCGAGCACATAGCCGCCGTACCCCCGGTCGCCGGCGGCCTGGGCGAGCCGCAGCGCCTGGATGTAGTACCGCTGGGCGAGCCCCGGCTGCCCGGTGTCCACCGCCATGTACCCGGCCAGCTCCGTGAGGCGCGCGACCGCCGCGAACAGCTGCCGGCCGACCGTCTCCCGGTACGAGCCCGAGAGCAGCCCCGCCACCACGCTGTTCAGGTAGTGCACGACCACCGGCCGGACGTGCCCGCTGCCGAACCGCCGGTCCAGGTCCACCAGCGCCGCCGTCATCGCCCGGACCGCCTCCACGTCCGAGACCCCGACCCGTGCCCCGGCCGACCGGGCCACGTGCGTGTCCGCGCCCGTGATCAGCCAGTCCCGGCTGGGCTCGACCAGCGCGGAGGCCGCGACCGTCGACCCGGAGAGGAAGTCCCGGCGGCCGACGTCGCTCCGCCACAGCTCGCAGACCTGCTCGATCGCGCCGAGCACGGTCGGCGCGAACTGCAGCCCCACGCCCGCCGCCAGGTTCTTGCCGTTGGCCATGCCGATCTCGTCGATCGTGACCGTGCGCCCCAGCTTGCGGCCCAGTGCCTCCGCGATGATCCCCGGTGCCCGGCCGCGCGGCTGCTGCCCGCGCAGCCAGCGCGCCACGGACGTCTTGTCGTACCGCAGATCGAGACCGCGCTCGGCCCCGACCATGTTCACCCTGCGGGCGAGGCCCGCGTTGGAACACGCGGCCTCCTGAATGAGCGCCTGCAGCCGTTCGTTCGGCTGGCGGGCGACGAGTGGCCTGGCTGACATGACTACCCCCTGAGGCCGGTGTGTGATCGAAGAGAACTGATCACTGCCCGGCGGATATCCGGTCAATGCCGATGTGAACACGCGAAACCGGACGCATCGGCCACGGGTCCCTGTGCATGCCCCTCGCGCGGGGCACGGCCGACACCCCCCACCCCTGGCTACCCCTCCACCGCTCGCCGGCCCCACGCGCGCCCCCGTCCGTGCACCCATGCGCCCCGCCGTGCAGGATCGATGCTCCAGAGCGCGCGGCACCCCGCCCGTAACCCCAGGTGACGGCGGGAGTTGAGTTCACCGTGGAAGAGACCATCGGAGTCACGGAAGCCGCACAGATCCCCAAGCAGCGAGGCGAGCAGCTGCTGGACAGCGCCGTGCGGTATGCGGAAGAGCGGCACTGGGACGTGTTCCCGGGGACCTGGCTGGAGGCGGTCGAGGGCCGGGAGCGGTGCTCCTGCGGCGTCGAGGCGTGCGTCACGCCCGGCGCGCACCCGGCCAGGCCCGACTGGTCGACCCAGGCGACCGGCAGCGCGGTCGGGGCGCGGCGCATGTGGTCGAAGCAGCCCAAGGCGTCGATCCTGCTGCCGACCGGCCGCACCTTCGACGCGATCGAGGTCCCTGAGGCGGCGGGCTTCCTGGCCATGGCCCGGATGGAGCGCATGGAGCTGACGCTCGGCCCGGTGACCTGTACGCCGGACCGCCGGATGTACTTCTTCGTCCTGCCGGGCGCCGCGACCAAGGTCCCCGATCTCGTACGGAAGCTGGGCTGGGCCCCGGCCTCGATCGACCTGACCACGCGCGGCGAGGGGTTCTACGTGGCGGCGCCGCCCACCCGGGTCGGCGGCCACGGCGCGGTGCAGTGGGCCCGGCGGCCCACCGCCGCCAACCGCTGGCTGCCGGACGCCGAGGAGCTGATCAGCCCCCTCGCGTACGCCTGCGGCCGGGAAGCGGCGGCGGCGCGGGCCCGGCACCCCTGAGGACGGCCCCTTAGGGTGTGCTCGTACGCGGCGCCAGCGCGCCGTACGGGGACGACCGAAGGGCTGACGGACCATGCCTGACCAGGCATCTGACGGAATGTACGTAGAGGCGGGCAGCGCCCCCGGGGGACCGGGAGCGGTGCCCGCCGTTCGCGTGGAGGGGCTGTGGAAGCGCTTCGGGCAGCAGATCGCCGTGCACGGCATCGATCTCGTCCTGCCCGCGGGCAGGTTCATCGGTCTCGTCGGCCCCAACGGCGCCGGCAAGACCACCTCCCTCTCCATGATCACCGGCCTGCTGCGGCCGGACGCGGGACGCGTGCTCGTCGCCGGGCACGACGTGTGGCGCGACCCGGAGTCGGTGGCCGAGGTCAAGGCCCGGATCGGGATCCTGCCGGAGGGTCTGCGGCTCTTCGAGCGGCTCTCGGGCCGCGAACTCCTCGCGTACACCGGGCGGCTGCGGGGGCTGCCCGGTGCCGAGGTCGACAAGCGGGCCGCGCAGCTGCTCGACGTGCTGGACCTGGCGGGCGCGCAGAACAAGCTGGTCGTGGACTACTCGACCGGTATGCGCAAGAAGATCGGCCTGGCGGCGGCGCTCCTGCACAATCCGGAAGTCCTCTTCCTGGACGAGCCGTTCGAGGGCGTCGACCCGGTGTCGGCGCAGACGATCCGGGGCGTCCTGGAGCGGTACACCGCCTCGGGCGCGACCGTCGTGTTCTCCAGCCATGTGATGGAGCTGGTGGAGTCGCTGTGCGACTGGGTCGCGGTGATGGCGGCCGGGCAGATCCGCGCGCAGGGCCCGCTCGCGGAGGTACGCGGTGACGCGCCGTCGCTGCAGGCCGCGTTCCTGGAGCTGGTGGGCGCGAACGGGCGGGAGTCGGCCGGCGACTCGCTGGACTGGCTCGGCGGGGGTACGGCCCGATGACCACGGCCACGACGACGGCCACGGCCGCCGCCGCACCTGATTCCCTGACGTCCGTCTTCGTCCGGCTCAAGTGGTCGCTGCTGCGCAACGGGCTGCGGCAGTCGGCCGGCCGGACCGCCGCCTATGTGACGTCGATCGTCTTCTCCGCCCTCTTCGGCGCGGCGCTGCTCCTCGGGTTCGTCCTGCTGCGGGGGTACGCGGACGCCGACTCGATCGCGATCCTGCTGACCGGGTTCCTCGCGCTGTCGTGGACCGTCATGCCGCTGTTCGTGCCGAGCGGCGACGAGACGCTCGACCCGTCGCGCCTGGTGATGCTGCCGCTGCACCCGCGTCCGCTGGTGCGGTCACTCCTTGTGGCCTCGCTGGTGGGCATCGGCCCCGGGTTCACCCTGCTCGTCGGCGTGGGCGCGGCCCTCGCGCTCGCGCGGGGCGCGGCGGGGGTCGTGGCGGCGGTCCTCGCCGTGCCGCTGGTGGTCCTGGTGTGCGTGGCGCTCTCGCGGGCGGTCGCCGCCGCCAACGTACGGCTGCTGACCTCGCGCAAGGGCCGGGACCTGGCGGTGCTGAGCGGTCTGGTGATCGCGCTCGGCATCCAGGTGGTCAACTTCGGCGCGCAGCGGCTCAGCCGCTCCGGGGGCCTGGCGGCGCTCGAACCGGCCGCGGCGGTGGTGGGCTGGCTGCCGCCGGCCTCGGCGATCGCGGCGGTGGACTCGGCGAGCGCGGGCGACTACGCGGCCGCGGCCGGGCAGTTGCTGCTCACGGTCCTCGCGCTGGGGGCGCTGCTGTACTGGTGGCAGCGGAGCCTGGTGCAGCTGATGACGGCACCGGACGGCTCGACGATCGGCGCGGCCGGGGAGTCGGGCCGGGACCGGGCGTCCACGGGCCTGCTCGGGCGGCTGCTGCCGGGCGGGCGTACGGGAACGGTGATGGAGCGCAGCCTGCGCTACGTCTGGCGCGACCCGAAGACGAAGGCGAGCTGGATCACCGCGCTCGCGATCGGCGCGATCGTGCCGATGTTCAACGCGCTCCAGGGCGCGGGCGGGGTCTACTGGGCCTGCTTCGCCTCGGCGATGCTCGGCATGCAGATGTACAACCAGTTCGGCCAGGACACCTCGGCGTTCTGGATGGTCGCGCAGACGATCTCGACCAAGGCGGACGCGTACGCCGAACTGCGGGCGCGGGCGCTGACGATGCTGCTGATCACCGTTCCGTTCACGATCCTGGTGACGGCGGGCACGGCGGCGGTGTCCGGCGAGTGGTCGTCGCTGCCGGACGCGGTGGGCGTGGCCTTCGCGCTGCTCGGCGCGATGCTGGCGGTCGGCGCGGTGACCTCGGTGGACTTCCCGTACTCGATCCCGCAGGACAGCCCGTACAAGAACGTGGCGCCGGGGCAGGGCGGGCTGGCCTGGATCTCGATCTTCGGCGGCATGCTCGCGGCGGCGGTGCTGTGCGCGCCGGTGATCGGCGCGGCGATCTACCTGCACGTCACGGACGAGCGCTCGGTGCTGTGGCTGCTCCTTCCGACCGGGGTCCTGTACGGCGCGCTGCTGATGTGGGGCGGCCTGAAACTGGCGGCGTCGCGGATGGCGGGGCGGCTGCCGGAGATCCTTGTGGCGGTCAGTAAGGGGTGAGGGGGCCTGTTGGCCTGTCGAAGGCGCCGGGCGGTGGCTCGGCGCCTTCGGCGTTCCACGGGGTGACGGCGGGCGTCGCGGGTCCGCCGGCGAGCTCGGCCATGTGGCGCAGGCGGGCGTAGTAGGCGACGGCGCCGTTCTCGTCGTCGAGCGCCGGCAGGACCTTCTCGACGGCCGCACGGCAGCGGAGCAGGATGGCCCGGCGGCGGGCGTCGAGCGAGCCGTCGAGCGCCGCGGAGACGCAGCCGGCGATGTCCGCGTCCAGCAGCACGAAGTCCGCGCCTTCGATGTCCCGCCCGCGCAGCTGGGGCGGGAAGGGCGCGCGCAGGTGCTCGGCCCAGAGCCGCGCCAGAAGATCCGGTTCTGTCTCGTTCACGGGGACGATCATGCCTCGGGCGGGGCGTTCGACGGGACGGGCTTCCGGTCGAACAGGCGACGCCGGGGGTTCTCCAACGTCGAACCAATTCCTCGTCCTCGCAGGTCAGTCGGTCGTTCGAGGTTGGACCAAGGGAGCGTGGAGCGCTCTCGACGGTGGGGCGCAACCCTCCTCAACTGCCCGAACGTTCGGTCGTGTCCGGAAAGCGGCGACGGATGTGCGATCACCCTCCGCATCGGCAAGACTCCGGCGCGCAATCAGGAAGCACCCGCCCCGAAGGGACACTCTCATGCGTCACCTGCTCCGTGACACCGCCTTCACCACCGCGCTCGCCACCGGCCTCGCCCTGGTCGGCGTCGCCGCGAGCCCCGTACCCGCCCAGGCCGAGCCCACCCGCCTGTACCCGGCGTCGGCGCTCGTGCTCGCCGTCGCCAAGGGCGAGTCCCCGGCGGCGACGATCGACCGGGCCGTGACCCTGAGCTGTGCCCCGACGCCGAGCGGCACCCACCCGGCGCCCGAGACGGCCTGCGAGGAACTGAACGCGGTCGACGGCGACTTCGGGCAGCTGGCGAGGATGAACCACAGCACCCCCTGCACGCACGTCTGGGACCCGGTCACGGTCACCGGCGAGGGCGTCTGGAAGGGCAAGCGGGTCTCGTGGTCGGCGACGTACGGCAACACGTGCGCGATGAACGCGGGCATGGCGCGGAACACGGTCTTCGGGTTCTGACCTGCTGGATGTGATCGCTCGCCGGGCGTGGTTGACCACGCCCGGCGAGGCCCGGTCGGACGGTGCGGTCAGGCGGTGTGGTCAGGCGGTGTGGTCGGGCGACTCGTCGGCGTGGACGCCGGTCACCTCGCGGGCCCGGAAGGGCGTACGCCACTCGCCCGTACCGGAGTAGAGATAGACACGCTTGCTGCCCGGGTGGTGGGCGAAGAGATCGGCCTTGCCGTCGTGGTCGACATCGCCCGCGCCGACGAGCTGGCTGTACGCGTTCCAGCCGCCGCCGATCCTCGTACGGGCTCCTGAACAGGCCGGGTGGTGCGCACACGGGTACGCACCGCCCGGTTGGACCACCGGCAGGGCGACGTGGTTGTAGGAGCCGCCGGGGAAGGTCCCTGAAGATTCATCAGGCGTTCGGATTGCAGCAACCCGTACAACCCCTTCAGCGGATCGTGAGTCCAACCCGGAGGTACGCACTGGTGTGCGTACCTCCGGGCCTTCAGGAGGAACCGCAGTTGACTTCCGTACGCTCCACCCGCCGTCTTGGCAGTGCCGTCGCGACCGTTCTCGCCGTGACCCTCGGCGCCACCGCGCTGGCCGCGCCCCCGGCGGCGGCCGCCGCTCCCTCCTCCTCGTCGGCGGACGTCGGCGCGCGGAACGCGCCCCTCCCGATGGAGCCCGGCTCGTACGTCGTCGCGGCCGGCAGCGAGGGCTTCTTCACCCAGACCGACAGGCCCAGCTACAGCTACTACCGCTGGACCCGCTACTCCGACGGCGCCACGACCGACCTCCGGTGGTTCACCACCGAGCAGGAGGACCACCCTTACGCCTCCGGCAACACCGCGGCCATCGAGAAGCCGTTCGAGAACGAGGTCCGCATCTTCGACGGCGCGACAGGATCCACGGACGCCGTGCCCGTGGACGCGGACACCTACGACCTCCGGATCCCCGGCATCGCGGGCGGCGGCGTCTTCACGGTCGCGGACACCGCCGGCACCCCGCCCGTACTGAAGCTGCACACCCGGGCCGAGGGGACCCGCGAGGTCGTCGGCTCGCCCCTCGCCGACCCGCACGCCATCCTGCGGACGGCGACGACCCGGCACGCCCTGATCGACGGCAAGGGCGCCGACGGTAAGACGTACTGGATCGTCGTCGACCTGGCCTCCGCCAAGGTCGTCGAGTCGTACGTGGTCCCGGCGAAGGCGGACCGCGCCTCCGTCACGCTCTCCGACACCCGTATCGCCTGGGTCGAGTACGAGCCCGGCTCCCAGGCGGCCAAGGCGGTCGTCCGCAATCGGGCCGGCGGCGGCGAGACCGCCGTACCGCTCGGCCAGGACCCCGATCGGAAGCTGTCCGTACGGCTGCTCGGCGACGACTGGATCACCTTCGGCAAGCCCGGTGGCGGCACGGCGACCACTCCCTCCCCGCTGCACGCTCTGACGGCCCGCCACCTCACGAGCGGCGAGACGTACAAGCTGCTCGACCACATGGTCTCCACGGCGGACGTCCCCGAAGGCGGCCAGGTCGTGGGCGGCGGCACCCTCGCGCAGGGCGAAGGTGCCTACCGGATCGCCCTCGACACGAGTGGCCGGCCCGCGGCCTCCCTCGTCGCGGCCATCGGTACGGACACGATCGCCCAGGTCGAGCCGGCGAAGGTGCCCACGGGGGCGGTCGACCTCGACAACACCGACGTGGTGCCGTTCCGCTGGCACCTGAACCGCTCCAACGTCTACGTCGAGATCCGCGTGCGCCGCAACGACATCGACGGGTGGGCCGTCTACCGGGAGGTCCGCACCGGGCTCACCGCCGGTCTCGTCGCGCTCGACTGGCGCGGCGACATCAACGGCGACAGCGGCCCCGCCTACACAGACGCCCCCACCGGCGACTACACCTGGGAGATCACCGCCACGCCGCTCGACGGCATCGGTCCGGTCATGAAGGACTCCGGCACGTTCACGGCGACCCGCGAGCCGCGACACCACGACTTCGACCGGAACGGCGCGCCGGACCTGCTGGTGCGGAGCAACGGCAGCAACGACGCGGCGATCCTCAGCACGTACTTCAAGCCGGACACGAAGCAACTCACCGGGCAGAGCAAGCCGTTCGGCTCCGGCTGGCGGATGTTCGACCGGATCGAGTCGGTCGGGGACGTCGCGGGGGACGCCTCGCCCGAACTCGTCGGCCGGGACAAGGACGGCGTCCTCTGGATCTACGAGGGCCGGGGCCGCAGCACCCTCTTCCAGAACCGGAAGCAGGTCGGCGGAGGCTGGCAGGTCTACAAGCAGCTGGCCGGCGGCAGCGACCTCACCGGGGACGGCAGGGCCGACCTCGTCGCCTCCGACACGTCGGGCGTGCTCTGGCTGTACGCGGGCACCGGGCAGCTGGACAAGCCGTTCGCCCCGCGCAAGCGGATCGGCGCCGGCTGGCAGACGTACAACCAGCTCACGGCCGTCGGCGACCTCGCCGGCGGACCGGGCGGAGACCTCGTCGCCCGGGACCACGACGGCGTGTTGTGGCTGTACCTCGGCAGGGGCGACGGCACCTTCACCGCCCGTACGAAGATCGGCGCCGGCTGGAACGCGTACACCGAGCTGATCGGCTCCGGCGACGCCAACCGCGACGGCAAGGCCGACCTGCTCGCCTTCAGCCCGCGCGACCGGGTCGCCTACTTCTACGCGGGCACGGGCGACCGTCACCGCCCGTTCGAGAAGCGCGCGAACACCGCCCTCCAAGTGAACCCGACCCAGGACCACTTCGCCTGACGTCCGGCACGCGCGCCATGAAGGCCCTGGCTGGGGTGACCGTCACGCCGCCGGCCGGGTTCGCGCCGCGGACCGGAGTTCGGGGGATTCCATCGGGTCGTTGCGGAGTGCGGCGATCCGTCGCAGGGCGTTCATCACCCGGCACCTTGCCCGACCCGGCGCCCGGCCGCCAGGCGATATCGGTCGGTACCGGCCGGGCGGCAACGGGTCCGGCCGGGCCGATCGGAGGACGCCTATCCTGCGACGCGGGGACCACGCGAACAGGGGGCGGACATGGAACGGTTGGAGTGGTTGGACTACACGCCGGGAGAGCTGCGCAAGCACCGGCGGACGCGGAGCGTGTGGACCTCGCTCACGGGCTGGGGCATGGCGGTCAGCGTCGCCGGGGCGATCGGGTGCGTGCTGTGGGGAGTGGCGCCGTACCCGCCGCTGTACGCCGAGATGGGGTTCGCCGCGCTCTTCGTGCTCTTCGCCGCCGCGTGGATCGTCTCCTCCCGCCGGGCCCCTGGGCGGAACTCCTACTGGCGGCGGCGGGGCCCTGTGAACACGCCCCTGTCGAGCGAGTACCTCGGCCGCGCACCCGTGTGGCTGCTCGCCTGGCTGGTCCCGCCGGCCACCCTGGCCTGCCTCGCCATGGGGCTCATGGTCTCCCCGGAGTACGGCCGCGAGACCGCGCGGCTGAACGCGGCCCGATACGGGGAACATCCCGCGACCGTGGTCCGGCTCGCCGGGGACCCCGTCCAGGGGGACAACGCCTCCGACGAGCCGGTGTTCTTCCACACCGACCTCGTCCTGCGGATCCCCTACGACAGCGGGCCGCGCGAGGTGACCATGGCCGGGATGTACACCCGGAACGCCCCTCCGAAGACAGGCATGACCATCGAGGTGTACTACGCCCCGGGCGACCCCCGCCCGGACTCACCTGTCCTTACGGACGGCCGTCGCGACCGGCCGGGTGTCTTCCACAGCTTCACCGTCTTCGGATTCGTACTGGTCATTCCGGCTGGGGCACTCCTGACGGGCGCCCTTGGGTGGGAACTGACACCCCGGGTACGCAGGTTCACACCCGACGTCCACCTCCCGGCCTTCGGGATCGTCGCCCTCGGGCTGCTCCTGCTGCTGCCGACCGCCATCGGCTGGGAGGCCGCCGGCCTCGCCCGTCCGGCCGCCTTCCTCGCCTGCGTCACCCCTGGGGCCGCGCTGGCCTGGGCCTGGCGCACCGCCGGGGGAGGTTCGAGCGGGCGCTAGTGGACTGGACCCGGCGAACAGGCTTTGCCAAACGGTCGGCCACTTGTACTTCCTGGCCAGGTAGCTTCCAGGGCATCCATTGATCTTTATGCGTGCGGGCCCGTTTCGGCATGACCGAGAGGGTCTGTGAGGAGGGGTGTGCCATGAGTGCGGTCGACCTTGCGGAGACGGCGGCCGGTCTGCCGGAGGCGTGGAGTTCTCGCAGGCTGGGCATGGTGGGGCCGGCCTGCGTGAAGGTACTGCGCATGGACGAGCTGCCGGTCGAGGAAGAGAGCCACGGGTCCGCCGAGGCTCTGCTGGTCCTCGACGGCCGGCTGGAGCTGGAGGTGGGCGGCATGCCGGTGTCGGTGCGGGCCGGCGAGTTGTTCATGGTGGCGGCAGGAACTGCTCACGCGGTCCGCCCCGGAAGCCGGGGCACGTTGGTGATCGTGGAACTGCCGGAGGAGTAACGGCCGGCTCGCAGACGACGAGAGCACAGCGGGCGTCAGACGGTCGGCCACCAAGGCGAGTTGGAGATGTACGGTCCCCGTTCACCCGGCCCGCAGGCTGCATATCGTTGTGGCCATGACTACGCAGCCTCCGGAGCCCTCTCCGCGCCCCGTTCCCTCAGGTGAACTCCGCGCCTCTCACGACGACAGGGAAGCAGTGGTGGAGCAGCTGCGCGACGCGGCGGCCGAGGGGCGCATCGATTTCGACGAGCTGGATACCCGCCTGGAGCAGGCGCTGACGTCCAAGACCCACGCCGAGTTGGCCGTCCTGACCGCCGACCTGCCGCCGCTGCGTTCCGCGGCGAGCCTGCCGCCGCTGGTGCTCAAGGGCGGCATGCACGGCGCGTCCCGAGGCCCCGGGCGCTGGGAGGTCCCCGGGCACGTGATCGCTCACGGAGGCATGGGGGGCGTGAAGCTCGACTTCACCCGGGTCGAGTGCCGCCTCGCGGAGATCGCGGTGGAGGCGTACGGGGAGACATCCGGCGTCACGATCGTCATCCCCGACGGCTGGGCCGCGGACACCAACGGCATGGATCCCGGCGTCGGCGGCCTGAAGGACAAGACCACTCCCGCCCGGCTTCCCGGAACTCCGCTGATCCGGCTCACCGGGTCAGGCGGCATGGGGGGACTAGTCATCCGCCACCCCAACCGCCGGGAACAGCGCAAGCTGGACAACAACCCGACGCAGGACTAGGACCCGCGTTGGACGCCGTCCGCCGCCGCGACCTCCTCGACGAGCGTGCGCCAGGAGCCACGGGGCGGGCGGGGCGAGTGGGCCGGGTGTTGCTGCCGCGCCGCCTCGGCCGTACGGCAACGCCGGCACCGGGTCTCGTCGGCGACGGGCCGGAAGACGTGGTCGTCACCTGGCCCGTCGCAGATGACGAGCCCTGCGGGCGGGGCGGCGGCGGGAGCGGGCGCCTCGGTGGGCGGTGGTGCGGGCAGCTTCACGACCAGCCGGTGCCGCAGGAAGCCCACGGCCGAACGGACCCCGTCACTGGGTAGCCCGGTGGTCAGGGCGTGCCGCAGATCGGCGGAGGAGAGCCCCCGCCGGAACCACTCGGCAGCGGATTCGGCCAACGCCCGGGCCTCACGAACACCCAGCGCCAGGACGGGATGGGCGTGGCGGAGAGACAGCAACAGACGCTCGGCAGCGAGGACTTCGGAGGTGGAGGCGGAGGTGTGGCCGGGGTCGGGGTCGGGGTCGGGAGCAGGGTCGGGGTCGGGAGCAGGGTCGGGGTCGGGGTCGGGAGCAGGGTCGGGGTCGGGAGCAGGGTCGGGCATGGGGGCGGGGTCCGGCTCTGACGAGGGCTCCGGGTCATCCGGGGCCGGGGCCGGGGCCTGTGCTTCCTTCCCTCGCGCTTGCGCACCCGCTTTGGAGGGTGGGTGGGGAGAGTTCTTCCCCCGTTCTTCTTCTTTTGGAGGGCAGCCGACGCATGGGCCGTTCGGAGAACCGACCGTCGGTTCGTGGTCGGTCGGCGACCGGCCGTCGCGGACGGCGCTCGCCCCCTCACGCGTGAGGGTGATGTTGGCGAGGAGCTGCTCGGTGACCCAATGCCCGCGTGCGCCCTGCCACTTCCACTCGTGGAAGAACCCGGAGGCGATGAGCGACTCCTTCGCCCGCTGGAAGGCCCGGGGCTTGAGCCCCAACGCGGCGGCGTGCTCCCCGAGGGCCTTGCCCGACTCGCTCTCGGGGAGACCCTGCACGTAGAGGATCAGGAGCTTGGCGTCGGAGTTCAGACGCGGGTGGCGCACGATGTCGTGCGAGGCCTTCACGTAGCTGCGCGTGGGCGCGATAACATGCCGAAGCATTTCTGGTGGACCTCGTATCCACTAGGGGTGAAGGCCCTCGGGTGGTGTTGGTAGCACCATCGGGGGGCCGCTCCATTTCTCTCACGGAGCGTGATGACGCGGTCACCGTACAGCATCGGTGCCGGTCTCGTACAACAAGTCCCTTATGCAGAAAGGGCCTCCGCTCGAAAGCGGAGGCCCTTGCCGTGGATCAGAAGGCGCCGTTCAGACGCCACCATCCGTAGCTCTCCAGTACGCCCGCGCCCAGCCCGCCGGTGCCGCGACCGGGGTAGAGGACCAGGCCGTCCAAGGTGTCGACGGCGGCGAGGTCGAAGTGACCGTCGGCGTTGAAGTCGCCTACACCGAGGATGTTCTGCATGCCGTTCCAGCCGCCGCTGCCGATCAGCACGCGGGAACCGATGGTTCCGGCCCTGCCGGGGTAGAACCAGAGCTTGCCGGTGGACGCCTCGCGGGCGACCAGGTCGGGGCGGCCGTCCTCATTCATGTCACCCGCCCCGACCAGGGCGTTCATGCTGTTCCAGCCACCGTTGCCGAGGAGCTTGCGCGCACCCAGACCACCTGAGGCGGTGCCCGGGTACATCCAGAGCTTGCCGGTGGACTTCTCGACGGCGAGCAGGTCGGCGCGGCCGTCCCCGGAGAGGTCGCCGAACGCGGTGACCTTCGCCATGCCGTTCCAGCCGCCACTGCCGATCAGCTTGCGCGTGCCCAGGCCGCCGGTGCCCGTGCCCGGGTAGAGCCACAGCTTCCCGGTGGACGCCTCGCGGGCGATCACGTCCTCGCGGCCGTCACGGCTGAAGTCGCCGTGCCGGGTGAGCGCGTCGAAGCCGTTCCAGCCACCGGAGCCGACCATGCGGCCGGTCCCGTCACCGGGCAGGAACCACAGACGGCCCGCGTCGTCCCGGACGAGGACGTCCGACGTCCGGTCGCCGTTCAGGTCGCCGAAGCCCGCCGCCTTGGGCGCGGTCTCCGCCTGCCAGTCGGGGTACGGGAGCGCTTCGCATTCCCGCGCGGTACGGACGAGCTTCACCGAGCTGACGGCGCTGTCGCCCCAGTGGGTGGCTATGGGATCGGGCTCTTGCGTGCTGTACCCCTGCGAGAGACCGTAGTTCGCGTCGTCGTAGAGGCAGGCGATCATGGACGTGCGGTTGACGGTCGTCTCGAAGGCGTTGTCCCAGGTGCCCAGTGTCGCCTTGCTCGTGTTCGTCTTGAACATCGTTCCTGTGCCGTTCGCGTCCTTCCAGGCACAGAAGTAGCCCGACGGGCAGTCGCTGATCGCGGCCTGCGCGGGCGTCGTGCCCGCCCCCAGCAGGCCGACCGAGGCGAGTCCCAGCGCCGTGGCCACGGCGGCCAGGCGCCGACGCAGTGATGTGCGCAATTCTTTCCCTCCCGGATGCGGCGCGGAGAGGTGCTCGGCGCGCCGCGGGGGGACCGTACCGTGGCGCCGCGGTCACCTCACCGCGCGGGTGACCATCACGTGCAGCAGCCCCGGTTCCACGAACGGGTCCTCGGTCGTGGGCAGGGACCGCCAGTCCAGCGGCCAGGTCGCGCCGTCGAGCGCGGGGATCCCGACGAACGCCTCGCTCCGGCCGTTGCGGCTGAGCGCCCGCGCGGGGGCCGGCCAGGCGTGGGCGACGGCGGTCTGCGGGGGCAGCAGAAAGTACAGGTTCCGCTCACCGGTCGCCTCACGGACGATCGGCCCGGCACAGAAGTCCGTGAACTCCATGAGCCGGTACGCGACGTCCTCCCCGAGAAAGCCCCCGATCCGCACGGCATCGAAGTGCACGCCGGCGTGACGGAGGGCGTGGCCGGTTGCGGGTACCCAAGAGGGCACCCTGTCAAGTGACTTGCGCGAATTCATGACACCAGCTTTCCGGTGCCGCTCTACTGTGACCAGCGACACAGGTTGTTTGTGGCGGACTGTGCACTCGGGGAGGTCAGGTGTGAACAACGGGAACAACAGGAGTCCAGGGGCTGCGAAAGCCTTCGGAAGGCTGCTGCGCTTCTACCGGGAGCGGGCGAAGGTCTCCCAGGAGGCACTGGGCAAGGCGACCGGTTACTCCAAGTCCCAGGTGGCCATGATCGAGCGCGGAGAGCGACGGCCGAGGGGGCGCTTCGTTGAGCTCTCGGATGAGCTCCTGGGTGCACAAGGTGCACTGGTGGAGGTCGCGCAGGAACTCACGATGAGCGCCGTCGCCGCCTGGTTCGAGGACTACCTGGAGGAGGAGGCGAAGGCAGCAGGCATCCATTCGTACGAGAACCACCTGATTCCCGGCCTGCTACAGACACCGGAGTACGCGCGAGCGGTCTTCCGTTGCGCCAGCCCGCCGTGGGACGACGATGAGCTGGAGGACATGGTCGCCGCGAGGATGAGCAGGCACGCGGTGTTCCACCGCAAGCCGTTGCCACTGGTCAGGTTCGTCCTTGAGAAGGTCGCGCTCACCCGGCCGCTCGGCGGTCGCAAGGTTCTGCGGGACAACTTGCTGCACATCCTCGAAGTCGCTCGGCTCCGCAACGTCGAGATTCAGGTGATGCCCGAGGACCGAGAGGTCCACGCTGGCCTCAGTGGGCCGTTCATCCTCCTGGAAACCGCAAAGCGCAGCAGCCAACTCGTGTACGTCGAGGGCCTGAGCGGCAGGTACTTTCTGAGCGAACAGCCCGACTTGGGGGACGCGTTCGCGCGGTATGGCACTCTGCGGGCGCAGGCCCTCACCCCGGAAGACTCCTCAGAACTGATCGAACAGGTGGCACGAGAGCTATGAGCACCGAACTCAACTGGTTCAAGAGCAGCTACAGCAGCGAACAGGGCGGCAACTGCATCGAGGTCGCCGTCGTCTGGGCCAAGTCCTCATACAGCGGCGACAAGGCTGACGCCTGCGTCGAGGTCGCCGCATGCCCCCACACCGTCCACGTACGCGACTCCAAGGACACCGCGCTCCCCTCGCTCGCCGTGACCCCGGATTCCTGGGCCGCGTTCGTCGCGGGGATCGACGCCTGAGCGGTCCGAGGGCCGGGGGCGGGTGCCCCCGGGCCCCCGGGGGTTCGGGTCAGCCGCGGGTGGCGCGGGCCCACTGCTGGGCGATGTTGTTGTAGTTGCAGCGCTCGGTCCAGGCGCGGTCGTTGTTGCCCGTGAGGCAGTACGGCGGTTGCTGGTGAAGCTGTGCCAGCCGCGCAGGTTGACCTTGTTGAAGGTGTCGCCGGCGGCGTCGATCAGCTTGGATTCGAACCGCGCGGTTCGGCAGTCGAAGGTGCCGAGGACGCCCTTGTCGCCGGAGGCCGCGATCCAGAGGCACTGGCCGGTCGCGCGGTTGCGGATCTCGTAGCGCGAGCGGCCGTCGGGGGCCTTGCGGTAGTCCGCCGGGATCTGGTCGGGCGAGATGTCCCAGGTCTGGTGGTTGTTCCCGAGCTGGCACTGGCGGATGTACACCTTGCCCGCGAAGTCGGCGTCGAGGCAGCGCTTCGTCTTGTTGTTCTTCAGGTGCCCACTGAGGGTGGCGGCCTCGGCCGGGGTCGGCGAGGCGACCGAGCCGACCAGGGCGACGGTCGCGCCGAACGCGCCGACCGCCGCGATGCGCCCGATGCGCGCCAACTGTGCGCGAACACGCTTCATGTGAGGGTTCCTCTGATGGTGGGGGTGGTCCCGTTCCGGGACTCGTCCGGATCATGGTCGGCGAGGAACCGTGGCCTCGGTAGGCATCCAGTGCTTACCGAATGCTTACGAGGAAGGAGCCAATGACGGCTGACGCCAACGTCCGCATGCCCCAAGCGGCCAAGGACCGCTTCGCCGCCATCGCGGCGGCCGAAGGGTTGTCGCTCCGCGCCTATCTGGCCCGGCTGGCGGACACGCTGCTCACCCCGGCCGAGCGGGCCGCGCGGGCCGCGGAGGCCAAGGTCGGGCTGAAGGCGTGGAACGGGGGCGCCCCGACCGCTGCCGAGCAGCAGGACCTGGACGACGAGCTGGACCGGCGCTTGGCCCGGGCGACCGCGCGGTGAGCGACTCCGTACACATCGTCCTGGACGACACCGCCGGGCGGCAGCGCACAGTCAGTTCGCGGCACAACCTTCCGTGGACCGGCCCGACGGAGCGATCATCGCCACCACCGCGCCCGCGCGATGGGTCGGGGAGGCCGTGCGGGTCCTGGATCTCGGGCCCTGACGCGCTGACGCCCTGACGCCCTGACGCCCTGACGCGCTGACGGTCAGGTCAGCTGGGCGAGCTTTCCGCTCCCGCGCCACCATGGACGTATGGCCATCGAGGTCGCGGTAGTCGAGGCGCCGTCCGTGCTCGGGTTGCGGCCGTCCGGGGTGCAGGACCTGCCCCGGGCGTTGCTGGACGCCGGGCTGGGCGGGCTCTCCGGGCTGTCGCGGGCGGGGAGGGTGGTCCCGCCTGCGTACGAGGCCCGGCGGGATACCGGGACCGGGGTGCTGAACCCCGGTGGCATCGCCCGGTACTCCGTGCTGCTGGCCGACGCGGTGGGTGAGGTTCTCGACGGCGGGCGGTTCCCGCTCGTGCTGGGTGGGGACTGCAGCATCCTGCTGGGGAACCTGCTGGCCCTGCGGCGCCGGGGGCGGCACGGGCTGCTGTTCCTGGACGGGCACACCGACTTCTACCAGCCGGAGGCCGAGCCGACCGGCGAGGCGGCCTCGATGGAACTCGCCCTCGTCACGGGCCGTGGCCCCCGGATGCTCACCGAGTTGGAGGGCCGGGGGCCCTTGGTGCGGGACGAGGACGTCGTGGTGTTCGGGTTCCGCGATGCCGAAGAGTCCGCCGCCGCCGGGATGCAGCCGTTGCCGCCGGGGCTGTACGCCCTGGATCTGGACGCCGTCCGCGCGGTCGGCGCCGGCGAGGCGGCGCGGGGCGCGGTCGGGCGGCTGACCGGGGGCGGGACGGACGGCTTCTGGGTGCACCTGGACGTGGACGTCCTGGACGACGCGGTCATGCCGGCCGTCGACTACCGCCAGCCCGGCGGTCTGACCTGGTCGGAGCTGGAGACGGTCCTCGGCACGGCGCTCTCCGACGACCGCGCCGTGGGCCTCGACGTCACGATCTTCAACCCGCGCCTCGACCCGGACGGCACGATCGCGACCCGCCTGGCGGAGTGCCTGGCGGCGTGCCTGCGGCGAGCGCTTGCGGCCTAGGCTCTGCCGGACCAGCTCGACCAGCTCGACCGGCTCGACCGGCTCGACCGGCTCAACCAGTTCGACTGGGCCGTGTCCGACGTGATCATCTACCCAGACCCTGGGAGGTGCAGGGTGCCCTCCAGGACGGTCACGGCGTCTCCGCCGAGGTGGACGCGGTCGCCCTGTACGGCCGTGCGGACCAAGCCCTCGGCCAGCGGCGCCGCCTCCCTCGGTCAGTAGCCCGCCTGCCTACCGGCCCCCGGTCAGCAGCAGGTTCGCCGCCACCGTCGCCCCGTCCGTACGGACCGTGCCCGCCACGGCCGTCGCTCGTGCGCCGAACTCCGGGGCCAGGGCGGTCTCCAGTGCCGCCGCGAGGGAGTCCGTGGTCGGGGTCGGGTCGTCGTGGGCCACGCCGACGCCGAGTTCGGCCACCCGGCCGGCCCAGTACGGCTGGTCCGCGCCCTGCGCCACCACCACCTGCGGTACGCCCGCCAGCGTCGCGGTCGTCGTCGTACTCGCGCTGCCGTGGTGGACGACGGCCGCCACCCGGCCGAACAGCGCCCGCTGGTCGACCTCCCCGACGACGAAGCAGTCGTCCTGGTCGTCCGGCGGGAGCAGTTGCGCCCAGCCCCGGGAGACGACCGCCCGGCGGCCCTGCGCGCGGATCGCCTCGACGGCCGCCCGGGCGACGTCCTGCGGCGCGCCGAGGGGCGTGCTTCCGAAGCCCACGTACACCGGCGGCGTACCGGCGTCGAGGAACTCCACCAGCTCGGGCGGGAGCGGGCGTTCGTCGGCCGGGAGCCACGCGCCGGTCTGTACGACGCCGAGGTCCGTCGGCCGCCACGGGTCCAGGACCGGGTCCGTGGCCAGCCACGGCTGATCGGTGAAGGCGTAGTCGCGGACATGGTCCACCGGGGGCAGGCCGATCGCCGCCCGCCGGGTCGCCAGCATCTCGCCGAACATGTCGTTCGCGTTCCGCGCGTCCAGCTCCCACAGCGCCCGGTTGTCCGTCGCGTCCGCGGGCAGCGCCCGGCCACGGCGGGCGGGCGGCCTGCGGTACGGCGACGGCAGGACCACCGGCTGGTGGCTCGCGTGTACGTAGCGGATGCCGAGCTTCTCGGCCACCGACCGCGCCCCGGTCGTGACCGGCAGGGGGCCGGTCGCCACCAGCGCGTCACAGCCCTCGACGGCCGCCGCGACCGTCTCGAACTGCGCGTCCATCAACGCGGCGGCCCGCTCCGCGAGGCCCACCGCCGAACCCGGCGTCACCGAGGTCACCAGCGCGCGCACCGGCGCGCCGGTCGGCACGTGCTCCACGCCGAGCCCGGCCAGCCGCTTCCCGAACTCCTCGTCCGGCGGCGCGCACACCCGCGCCTGCGCGCCGAGTTCGTTCAGCCGCGCCGCGAGCACGACCACCGGCTCGACGCTCCCCCGCGCCCCGTACGTCGACAACACCACGCGCATCCCGCGACCCCCGCTTCTGCATTCGCTTCTACTTCTACTTCTGCTTCCGCAGTGATCCAACCACCTCGAAGATCATTTCGTCGGGTGTTCTCGGTCGGAACGGCGACCGAACGAGTGGACTCACCGGGGCGGCGGGCCGAGGAAGGGGTACGGGCTGGGGCTCGGGGGTCACGTTGGCGTTCCGGATCCCCGGTCGTGACATCCCGGCACCAGAACATCCCGACATCCCACGTCCTGAACTGGAAGAGACCACCCGCCATGCGCCGTACCCCCGCCCGTCGACGCCGACTGTTCGCCGCAGCGCTGCTCGTGGCGTCCGTGCTGGCCCCGATGGCCACCACACCCGCCACCGCCGTCCCTGCCGCCCTCCCCACTGCTCTCTCCGCCACCTTCGACCACGGCGGTACCGAGGACTGCCCGCCGGACGGTTTCGGGCCCGAGCTGACCGCCCGGCTGGACAAGGCCATCGAGGACGTCCGCGAGCAGGCCGGCATCCCCGGGCTCGTCGCCGGACTGTGGTTCCCGGGGAAGGGGAGCTACGTCCGCGCGAGCGGTGTCGCCGACAAGGTCACCGGGAAGCCGATGACCACCGACGGCTTCGTACGGATCGGCAGCGAGACCAAGACCTTCACGGTCACCGCGCTCCTGAAGCTCGTGGACGACGGCAGGATCCAGCTGGACGACCCGATCTCGAAGTACATCGCGGGTGTGCCCAGGGGGCCCGAGATCACGTTGCGCCAGCTCGCCGAGATGCGCAGCGGCCTGTTCCCGTACACCGACGACGCCGACTTCCAGCACGACCTGCTGAGCGATCCGAGCCGGTTCTTCACCCCGCACGAGGTGCTCGCGTACGGCTACAAGCACAACAACACGTTCGATCCGGGGGCGCAGTTCCAGTACTCGAACACGAATCTGGTCCTGCTCGGGCTGGTGGTGGAGAAGGTCAGTGGTCAGCGGCTGGTCGACTTCATCGACAAGCGGGTGCTGCGCCCGGCCCACCTGCGGCGCACGCTGTTCCCGACGGGCCCGGAGTTCCCCGAGCCGCACCCGCGCGGGTACACCAACCAGACGCTGAGCGGGGAGGTCACCGACTCGACGGACTGGAACCCCAGTTGGGCCTGGGCGGCGGGGGCGATGATCTCGGACCTGGAGGACCTGCGCCGCTGGGCGAAGATCGTCGCCACCGGCACGCTGCTCAGCCCGGAGACCCAGGCCGAACGCCTCAAGACGCTGCCGACCGGCTTCCCCGGCACCGGCTACGGGCTCGGCATCATGGAGACCGGCGGCTGGATCGGGCACAACGGCTCCATCCCCGGGTACGAGACGGTGACCGTGTACCTGCCGTCGCAGAAGGCCACGATGGTGCTGATGCTCAACACCGACATCACCTCGCAGGGGCAGGAGCCGAGCTCGCTGGTCGCCCGGGCGATCACGGAGATCCTGACGCCGGACAACGTGTACGACCGGCCGGTGCCGCCGAGGGAGGCGGGCCCGTCGCGCGCGATCGACATCGGTTTCGCTGCACGCTGAGCCAGGAGGTACTGGGCTACGAGGCATTGAGCTAGGAGGTGAGAACTCCCTCCAGGAACGGCTCGATCGCCGTGCGCCAGGCGTCGGGGTGGTCGTAGTGGAGGAGGTGGCCGGCGTCCGGGATCTCCGCGTACGCCCCGCGCGGGAGGACGCGGACCATCTCCTGGGCCTCGGCGCGGCCCAGCTCGCCGTCCAGGCCACGCACGACGAGCGTGGGGCAGCGGACCTGGGCGAGCGACTCCCAGTGGGCGTCGTGGACCCAGGTCACGCGGGAGGTCAGCATCTGGGCGGGGTCGAAGACCGGGTACCAGCCGTCGGGGCGCTCGGTCATCACCTCGGCGAAGAAGTCGCCGCGCGCGGGGTTCGGCCGCTCGACCCAGGGGTCGTCCGCGCCGAACCACTGCCGGACGGCGTCGAGCGAGGCGAAGGGCACCGGCCAGCGGCGGAACCAGTCCGTCCACTCGCGCTGCGAGGCCGCGCCGAGGGCGGAGGCCCGCATGTCGCAGATGACCAGGGCGCGGACGAGGTCGGGATGCTGGGCGGCGAGCTGCCAGGCGGTGAGGGCGCCCATGGAGTGCCCGATGAGGGTGACGGGGCCGAGGCCGAGCTGCTCGACGGCGGCGGCGGCGTCGGCGACGTACGCATCGCGGGTGAAGGGGCCGGCGGCGGGCTTGTCGCTGCGGCCGTGACCGCGCTGATCGAGGGCGACGACGCGATGGCGGCCGGCCAGCCAGCGGGCGGTGGGGGCCCAGTGCGAGGCGCTCCCCATGAGGCCGTGCAGCAGTAACACGCCGGATGCGGCGGTCGGTGTTGCTTGTGTCTGCTCTTCCGTGAACTCCCAGGCAGCCAGGCGTAGGCCGTCGGCTCCGGTGACGTCGAGACGTCGCACCATCCCTGGCACCCCCTCTTTCCCATCGAGCGTGTCGAGCACCGCCAGACTATCGAACCCTTATTCGAAAATGGGGTTCTGCCACGCAACACCCCTCGTTCGAGTGACCACGCTCAAGGATTGACGCGCGCCGCCGAGGGGAGTTTCTCAGCGGGAGGCGGACCGCTCGGGGAAAACGGTCCGAGGGGAATGACCCTGGGAGCTCGGGGCTCCGGGTCAGCACAGGGGAGGACAGGCCCCGGCGCCCATGGGCGCCGGGGCACTCTGTCGAAAGCAGCACCACCCCGGACGACTCCATCGCACCCACCCCTCCCCGGCCGCACGAACTCCCCCAGCGTGGCACGCCGACCCCCCCGGCCGTGGCGATTCCGCCGTAAAACGGGCCGGGGGTGGTGGGGGCGGGTGTTGGGGGGTGGGTGTCAGCCCCACGTCGGGGCGGGCGGCCCGGGTACGGGCCCGTCGACCCAGGCCGGCCCAGCGGCCCACCGCGTACGCGCCGCCGGCCCAGTTCGGGGCGGCGGCGACAGGTTCGGGCCCTTGGCTTGTTCTTTAAGGTCTGGCCTGGTCGCGATCGATGATGGTCTCTGGGCGCCGAACGGTTTTGCCCACGTCGTAGCGGGTGGCGGACCGCCGGTTCTCGAACCGAGGGGCCTCCCGGGGCCGGGCTGGGTGGGTTTCGGTGCACGGGCTGGGCATGGCAGGTGAGCGCGGAGGTTCCGAAACCCTCGGCGGACCCGGGCGGGGGTGAGTCGGCCGGGCTCGGCCGGCTTCTCCCAGGGACGGCGGAGGTCCTCGGCGAGCGGGCGGGCCAGGCGGAGCTGGGTGTGGGCGGTGATGATCAGCCACGTCCAGCGGTCCGCCGCCTCGGGGGTGCGGAGTTTCGGGCCGGTCCAGCCGAGGGTCTGCTTGGCCATCCGGAAGGTGTGTTCCAAATCGAACCTGCGGAGGAACGCCTGCCAGCGCAGGTCCATGTCGGCGCTGGTCATGCCAGTCTGGGAGGACCACAGCCAGACCGGCAGCGGGTCTCCACCGCCGGGCAGGTGGTCGACCTCCAGGCGGATCAGCGTGCCCTCGATGATGGGGAGTTCGCCGTCGTGGTCGATCCACGCGGAGCGGTGGGTGAGGCGGGGGTGGATCCGGTCCCAGGCCATGGTCTGCGCGGTGCCGTAGCGATTGGTGACCTGAACGGTCGCCGCGTCCGGCTCGCCCCAGGTATCCGGCTTGTTGAAGCGGAATTCCTTGCCGTGCTTGGGTGGACGCCCGCCTTGGGGCGGCGAGATCCAGTGGCTGGGTACGGGCTTGCGCATCACGCGGTCCGACCGCAGGCGGCCCAGCACCTCAACCGGCAGACCCTGGAGGAGGTGGGCCATGCGTGGGGCGTCATAGCCGGCGTCGAAGATGACCACGATATCCGCGGCGCCCTCGCGCCACTGCCCGCCGGTGATCAGGTCCTCGATGACGCGGCGGACCTGGGCGGCGGTGACCTCCGCCACGTCGTCCTCGGGCCCGAGGCGGACCGCGTCCAGTAGCTGGCACCAAGAGGTGCGGCCCGATTCGAGGTCGGCGACGAACGAGTACGGCCAGCCGGGGATCATCATGTGCTGGTCCCGGCTGCGGCCGAACGTGTGGCAGAACAGCCGCTCCGCGCTGCACGGCGCGTCCGGTCGCAGCCAGTTGCTCACGTCCACGGCCAAGACGAGTCGGTTGTCGGCCGCCCGCGGCTGCGGCAGCGCGGCCAGGGTCCGCCGAAGGCGGGGGACGTCGATGCCACCATGGTTTAAGGCCGCGTACAGGGCACCGTGCCCACGTCGGTGCTCAGCCAGCAGCGTCAGGTCAACCGGCGTCCTCACCGGCCCGTCCGCGCACAGCAGCGCGTCCGTCACCTCGAACAACACGTCGGACCGAGCGGTCAGGCAGCCGAAGAACTCGTCCCGGAAGTGTGACGCCCACGCGAACGGATCGCGTTCGGCGCCGGGGTGCGGCAAACTCATACGTCTACGGCCTTCCAGCAGATCCGGTGCGTGTTGATCCACACCACAGGATCAGCCGAAGGCCGTTCTGACATACGGCGATTACCCATCCGAGCGAGCGCGTGCGAGTCCCGTTCGAGTTGCGGGCGTCGCCCTGGGCCAGCCCCTAGTTGATCAGCCGGTCCGACCGCGGACAGGTGCGACAGCAGTCGGCTCGCCCGTCGACGCAGCCGGTCGGGGCGTCTTGGGGGCGCCGTCGTCGGCGGGCCTGTCCGCGGCTTGGGCTCTGATAACAGCGGCCATCCTATTCGTTGGACGGCCTGGCCGACGCCTTCGCCGCCTTCCCCGACAACGGCGAGCGGCACCCAGGGGTGCTGATGTACGCGGACGGCTTCTGCATCCGGCCCGTACTGCGGGAGATGGCCTGCGAACTGGCCCGGCACGGGCACTACGTACTCGTCCCCAACTTCTTGTACCGGCACGGCCCGGCACCGGTGATCGAACTTTCCGAGTACATCGGAGAAGAGGTCGGGCCCGCGGTCTTCGCCCAGCTGATGCCCTTGATCGAGGCGCACGCCACCGACCGTGTCCTGAGCGACGCTGACGCCTACCTCAGGTTCCTCACCACCCGGCCCGAGGTCGCCGCCGGACCGGTCGCGGTGACCGGCTACTGCATTGGTGGCCTCCTGGCGATGCGCACCGCTGCGGCCCACCCCGACGAGGTGGCCGCCGTCGCCGGATTCCACAGCCCCGTGGTCGCCGACGCGCCGACAGCCTGCACGACTTCCTCTCCAAGCTCAGCGCCCAGGTGGTCCACCTCGGCCACGCCGAGACCGACATGACGCCCGAGGCCCTCGGCGAGCTCAACCAGGCGCCGCAGGTGTCGACCACACCTCCGAGATCTACCCCGGCACCGTCCACGGCTTCACGATGTTCGACACCGACGCCTTCAACCCCTCCGCCCTACAGCACCACTGGCACCGCCTGCTCCCCTCCTCGCCTGCACCCTGGGCAACAGCTGAGGACGAGGTCCCGCTCGCGCATGTCGGGGGGCACGACGATAATTGAAGAAGGGTCCGGTGCCGGTCAGTCGGCGCTCGGGCGCTCTCTGAAGCAGGTCATACGAGTGGCTGCATAGCGTCGCCCCTGACTTCCATGGCATCCGCTGTTCGCGCGAGCGATGTCGCCATGCCGGAACGGCCCCGAGCAGAGATGCCATCCGAACGGCTCCACCAGCTCGTTGCCTCGGGCGATCGACAGGCGCGGACGCGGTGCGGAAAGGCGATGTGATGTCAGATCGCATCCTGTACTACAGCGCGTCCACAGGGCGCGGACTCATCGGCACCATCGACACCAACAACGTCCTCAAGGACGTCACCGTCATCCCTGAAGGCGCCTTCGCCACAGACTGGACACAGATCACCGCACTCAGCGGCGACCGCATCCTCTACTACAGCGCCTCCACAGGACGCGGACTCATCGGCACCATCGACACCAACAACGTCCTCAAGGACGTCACCGTCATCCCTGAAGGCGCCTTCGCCAC
>NZ_JAUPWM010000108.1:0-719 GCF_032436795.1 Streptomyces sp. P9(2023) | reverse complement strand
ATTCTCTGCAGTGAATATCATGGCAGAGACCTTTGTGGGGCTGACCTTCCAAGGGGTGAAATTCATTGGGTCCAATTTCACCAGCAACTTTGATCGTCAAATTGTTTCTGGTAGTCCAAACTGGGTCAAGGGGACCTCTGTGATTGAAAACGGGAGTGTTAAAAATACAACGACTCAATATGTAAAGTCAACTGGTGCTGTTATTAATACTGGGACTAATTCCCTTGACCCAGATGCCTTAAGAACGACGATTAATAATCCTGACGGCAGTAATCAGTCATTCGCTGCATTAACTGGTGGTGGATCGACCTTGTCTTCTAATTTAGGTGGTAGGTTCTATGGTGTTCTAACGGCTGACATGCTGACAAAGACTCCCTGGATCAACTTACCACTGAATGCTGGATTTCAAGCTTCTGAGGGTCGGGTCCCTCAGTATAAAATTCAGTATAACGTTGATGGGACTAGAACGATTCTGTTTCGTGGGCAGGTTACAACGACAAACGCTTCAATTCCAGCAAATTGTTATTTTGAAAAAGATCGGGAATATTTCTGTGCAACGATCCCGTCCGCTGTACGACCGGCACAGACCTGTTTCACATATGCTCCAACTGGGGCGAACGTCTATGTTGGTGGTCGTTTGGCTGCAATTGCAGGAAGCGGCTCGATTCAAGTGCTGATCCCCCATGCGAACGTAAACTACATTGTTTTAGATAGTTTAA
>NZ_JAUPWM010000279.1:0-327 GCF_032436795.1 Streptomyces sp. P9(2023) | reverse complement strand
TGCCTCATAATTCATAACGCTCGCGTTGAATAGCGCAGTAAAACTGCGTTTGTTGCAACCGTTTTTTATTCCCGCTTCGCTTCATATCAGGTTCGCTTTTTGACAGATGAGGAAACCTTGATTTTCTCCTGCTTGCCTACGGCAAGCACATACACAAACAGCTCATAGTCTAACCGGTAACCAGCAGACGAAGTATCGAGTTGCTTATTTACACATCAAATAAGTTATAGTGCATTAGATGGTGGATTAACAAATATCAGTAAAACGATGTCTATTGTATGACGTCTATGCTGGATAATAAAAAGCCCCTTTCGGGGCTTAGAACCA
>NZ_JAUPWM010000278.1:0-328 GCF_032436795.1 Streptomyces sp. P9(2023) | reverse complement strand
GGTAGGCCACCTGCGGCTTACCGATGTTGGCCTCGACCTTGAACTCGCGACGCATGCGGTCGACGAGGATGTCCAGGTGCAGCTCACCCATACCGGAGATGATGGTCTGACCGGTCTCTTCGTCGGTCTTGACCTGGAAGGAAGGATCTTCCTGGGCCAGTTTGCCCAGTGCGATACCCATCTTTTCCTGGTCCGCCTTGGACTTCGGCTCGACGGCAACGGAAATAACCGGCTCCGGGAACTCCATGCGCTCGAGAACGATCTTGTTGTCGATATCGCACAGGGTGTCACCGGTGGTGACATCTTTCAGGCCGATACAGGCCGCGAT
>NZ_JAUPWM010000277.1:0-328 GCF_032436795.1 Streptomyces sp. P9(2023) | reverse complement strand
CTTCGACCTGGACACATAGGGCATGGATTGCCTCCTGAGGCGAGGATACGGCTAACTCAAACTCTCGCCCGAATCGCTTACGCATGGGGCCGTATAGAACAACTTTCTTTAGTGGCTTATCCATTTGGCATATCTCGGTGTCTGACTACGTATACAGTTCGCTCCGCCCAATAGCCGCCGTAATTCTCTCGGCGAGATAGTCGGCCATGCAGGTGATGCAGCATCTGCCCATCGCCGAGATATACGCCAGCATGGTTAGGAACCTTAGAGCGAACATTCATCAAAATAATATCACCGCGCCTAATGTCGTCAGTGACCTGAAAGAATC
>NZ_JAUPWM010000107.1:0-794 GCF_032436795.1 Streptomyces sp. P9(2023) | reverse complement strand
GGCGAGCTGGTGGGCGCCGTACGTGGTCCAGGTGCCCACGTTCTGTGTCTCGAAGTCCTTCATCGGTTTCTCCGCGGTAGAGGGGGTGGTCAGGGGCGGAGGGCGTAGCAGCGCAGGACGTCGAGGTCGGCGGTGCGTACGACGGACCATCCGGTCGTGAGGGTCTCGGCTTCCGCACGGGTGATCCCGAGTGCGAGGAGGGCCGGATCGGTGGTGGTCCGGCGGTCGGCGATCTCGGTGACGACCCAGAACACCCCGCCCGGGGCGAGGAGTTGGCGGACTCGGCTGAGGAGGGCCGCTTTGTCGTCCATCCACCGGTAGACCAGGCGACAGGTGATGACCGCGTACGCCGGTTCCGGGAGGGCGGTGAGGTCGTCGGTGGTGATGTCCAGGCTCTGCCAGACCGGCCCGGGGGATGGCCCGGTGTCCTGGGCGGCGGCGAGCGTGATGGCGCTGGGGGAGCAGTCGACGCCGGTCGTGCGGTACCCGAGCTCGTGATGTCGGTGCTGGGTCATGGTGCCGCTGCCGCTGCCGCTGCCGCTGCCGCTGCCGCTGTCGATGTCGATGTCGAGGGCGGGGCGGGCGCGGCCGGGGCCGAGGTGCTCGTCCAGCAGCCGCCGCTCGGCGTCGTCGAGCTGCCGGTACCGGCGGCCCTGGGCCCACAGCGGCTCCCAGTAGGAGGCGCTTGCGGTGGACGCGGTGGCGGTCATGATGCTCCTTCACGGGCGGGCGGCACGGCCGGGGAGTCGGGCGGGGCGGGCATGTCCCGCAGGGCTCGGACGGGGGAGGTCGGC
>NZ_JAUPWM010000276.1:0-330 GCF_032436795.1 Streptomyces sp. P9(2023) | reverse complement strand
CCCCGGCGCCCGGCAGCTCGGGGACGCCCGCCGGCCCGGCGCACGGCTTGGCGGTGCCGGGCATCGCCAGCTCCAGCTCCGCCCTCCCCCGCTCCTCCTCGCCGGCCAGCGCCGCGACCGACAGCGGGGTGACGAATTCTTCGCCCGCGCGCGTCAGCACCGGCACGACCGATGCGCCCGCCGCCGTCAGCCGTCGAATCACTTCAAGCGTCTTATAGGCGGCGATGCCGCCGCCAATGATAAGCAGAATCCGGCGCCCCTGAAGCGCGGGCTGAACCTCTGGCTGCATCTGGCCCTCCTGTCCTTGCTCACAGAGATAGGCAAACCGCA
>NZ_JAUPWM010000275.1:0-330 GCF_032436795.1 Streptomyces sp. P9(2023) | reverse complement strand
CATCGACGCAGACCGGGACTTTTAATGAAGTCCTCCCATTGAGTGGCCGAAATCTCAACTGAGGCATTAGGGACTTTCTCTCCGTGAATTTCAGTGTCGTAAAAACCTGTCGGGAAACCTTCATTATTGAACGTCGCCTTAATCACCATCCTATCCCCCATACGCTTGCCTCAATGATCCCTCCAGAAACAACGCCACTCGTTATGGTTCTCCTGCGAACGGTGACAGTTGCCGGTGATTTCTCTGTTACCCATACGTAATGTGCTACTGTCTGATCTACTGGGACTGATTCTGTGACCGCACCTGCCAATAGACAGTTGTTAGGAAAAG
>NZ_JAUPWM010000274.1:0-331 GCF_032436795.1 Streptomyces sp. P9(2023) | reverse complement strand
AAATAACCTATCTATCCCAGATATTCTTGTTGAGAAAAGAGTCTGGAAAGGGTATCCCACAGAGAAACCAGTAAACTTAGCCAAAACATTAATAGAACAGAGTTCAAATGAGCAAGACGTAGTAATTGACCCATTTTGTGGTTCAGGATTTGTTGGTCAAGCCTCCGAGTTACTTAATCGTAATTTCAGAGGCAATGATTTAAATATTGAAGCAGTAAAATTAACAAAAACTAGGATAAATAGTATTAGGCAAACTCTTTAAATTTTCGAACCCAGGATTTTAAAGTCTGTGCTCTGCGACGGCTTGTGTTATCACTTAAGCCGTTGCAGT
>NZ_JAUPWM010000273.1:0-332 GCF_032436795.1 Streptomyces sp. P9(2023) | reverse complement strand
ACTCATAGCCCACGCTAAAACCGCCATCAACTGAAATCGCAGTATCAGGAAGAATCTTCATTCCATCAGCCTTAATAGCTCCGCCATCATCTTCTACTACATTCAAGGTATAAGATGCAGTCGGCGCTTCAATCTCCGGCAGAACCTGGCCTTCAGCCTTATCCAGACTCAGCACAATCTCAGTGCCATTGCCCGAGCCGGTGATCCCGGTCAGCCGATAGCCAAATCCGCCCAGCACGTTCACTAGGGCATCGGAGCTAATCTTGGCTACATCGCCTCGTAGGATTTGGCTAAGGCGACTGTACTGCACGCCTGCGGCCTCTGCGGCATCC
>NZ_JAUPWM010000272.1:0-333 GCF_032436795.1 Streptomyces sp. P9(2023) | reverse complement strand
GTCTGGGTTTCGGGGGGTGCTGTGATGGGCTGGGCTCAGTGGCTGGTCGCAGCACTTCTTGGCTTCGAGGTCGTTGCAGCCTGGTTCGTCCATGGCTGGCCCCGGCCGCCGGTCAGCTTCGGCAGCAAGGCCTGCGAGGTCGCGGCCCTGGCCTTCCTCCTTCACCTTGGGGGCTTCTGGAAATGAAGGACCGCCGCCCGATCCGCCAGCGCCTGGCCGAATTCTACACCGAACCCGAATTCGACCTGTGGATCTACCGTCCCCATCCGCAGCTCGGAAATGTGCCGCCGTGCCTTTGGGTCGATACCGGGCGGGCAGGGGACGTGCACGAGA
>NZ_JAUPWM010000271.1:0-334 GCF_032436795.1 Streptomyces sp. P9(2023) | reverse complement strand
CACACCTGACCAGACCCAGCATCCGGGACGCCCTGGAGCACTCCGGCACGATCCACCACAGCCACCAAGCCAGCCAGACGCATCACCGACAGCAGCGCATCCATGCGGGACTCGGAGTACTCCACCGACGACGGCACCGTCTGAGGCGCATCCCAGCCGCCGACCGGCAACACATCAGCGACGAGCCGCTGCACCTCGACACGCACCGTCCCGCCACGCGGCTGCGCCGGTACCGTGAATCGGTCATCAGCGACGATCCCCAGCAGGTCACCAGCGGAGACGCGCAGCATCTGAGCACCACGCACCCACCGGCCCGAGCGGTGTAGCCGCCACG
>NZ_JAUPWM010000013.1:0-160306 GCF_032436795.1 Streptomyces sp. P9(2023) | reverse complement strand
CGAACCCGGAAGCTAAGCCTTTCAGCGCCGATGGTACTGCAGGGGGGACCCTGTGGGAGAGTAGGACGCCGCCGAACTCCCGCCCTTTTAGCTCAGTCGGTAGAGCGTCTCCATGGTAAGGAGAAGGTCAACGGTTCGATTCCGTTAAAGGGCTCCAGCGAAAACAAAGAAGGCCCCCGCCTGATGGCGGGGGCCTTCTTTGTTTTGTGCTGTTCCTGCAGGGCCGGGGGTGTCCCCCGCCCCGTTCGGAGCAGGGGACCGCCGTTACTCAGTTGCCCGTCAGGGGCTCCGGGAGGCGCATCGCCAGGATGGCCATGTCGTCGGAGGCGGGTTCCTGGGCGAAGCGTTCGACCGCGCGGAGGATGCGGGCGGCGACCGCGCCGGCCGTCAGGCCCGTACAGGTCTTGAGGACCTCGATCAGGCCGTCGTCGCCGAGCATGCGCGTGCCCTCACGGCGTTCCGTGACGCCGTCCGTGACGCAGAGCAGGACATCGCCGGGTTCAAGGGTGATGGTCTGCTCGTACAGCTCCAGGTCGTCGATGACGCCGAGGAGGGGTTGCGGATCGGCGGCCGGGACGACCGTGCCGTCCTGGCGGAGACGCAGGGGCAGAGGGTGACCGGCGCAGACGACCTTCAGGATGGCCGAGCCGTCCTCCTGGGGCCACATCTCGCCGTACAGGAGCGTCAGGAAGCGGCTGCGGGCGCCCTCGTCGAGGATCGCGGCGTTGAGGCGCTCCAGGACCGCGGGGCCGCCGAAGCCCTCGCGGGCAAGCAGGCGAAGCGCGTGCCGGGCCAGGCCCGTGACGGCCGCGGCCTCCGGGCCCGTACCGCAGACGTCGCCGATGGCGAAGCCGTAGGCGTTGTCGCGGATCGGGAAGAGGTCGTAGAAGTCGCCGCCGACCTCGTTGCCCTCGCCGGCCGCGCGGTAGATGACCTCGACCTCGACGCCGTCGATCTGCGGGAGACCGGGCGGCAGCAGGCTGCGCTGGAGCGACTGGCTGATCGCCATGCGCTCCGAGTAGAGGCGGGCGTTGTCCAGGGCCAGGGCGGCTCGGCGGGAGAGGTCCTCGGCGAGTTCCAGGATCTCCTGGCGGAAGTGGTCGTCGGAGGGCTTGCCCAGGGTGAGCATGCCGATCACGCGGTTGCGGGCCACCAGCGGCAGGACCACTGTCTCCCCGCCGACCACGGTCGCGGTCGCGAGCGTCGTGTCGATTCCCGAGGACAACGGGCCGCCCGTGCCCCCCAGTTCGCGCATCGAGGTGGAGAGTGCCGCTCGGTGCGCGGCCTCGGCCGGGGCCGCCCAGACGCGGGCGCCAGGGGTGGGCACCGGGTCGGGTGGGGCGATGGAAGAGAGCAGGGCCTTGAGGCCGTCGATGCGGTCCTCGTCCTCGTGCAGGACGTACGAGAGGTACGGGTCCGAGGCCTGGTCGGCGATCGTGTAGACGGCGCACCAGGTGGCGAGGGTCGGGACGGTCATCTGGGCCATGAGGGCCAGCGTCTGGTCGCGGTCGAGGGTGCCGGCCAGCAGGTCGGAGGCCTCGACGAGGAAGCTCAGGGAGCCGCGGCGCAGGCGTTCGAGCTCGCCGAGGCGGGCCGACTCTACGGCCAGCGCGATCCGGTCGGCGGCGAACTGGAGGCGCAGGGCCTCCTCGTTGGAGTACCGGTTGGAGCCTTCGGCGGCGACGCCGAGGGAGCCGGTGAGGCGGCCCTCGACCTTGAGCGGCACGGTGACGACGGAGCGCATGCCGGTGCCTTCGAGGAGCGGTACGGCGCCGGGGACGGCGGCCAGGTCCTCGTGGACGGCCGGCATCCGGGCGGAGCCGTAGCGGCTGGCGCCGGTCTCGACGGGGACCCGGGCGAAGCGCTGGCGGGCGGAGGGGAGGCCGGTGGTGGCCCGGACCTCCAGTTCGGTCTCGTCGTCGGTGGCGAGCAGGAGGAAGGCGGAGTCGCCGTCGAGCATGTCGCGGGCGCGCTCCACCGTGCGCTGGAGGAGGCCGTCGAGGTCGTCGGGGGCCGGGGAGCCGATGAAGACCTCGAAGGGGTCCGTGGCGCGGCTCTCGGCGCCCGGGTCGGAGACCGCGGGGCGCTGGGGGGTCTGGAGGACGGCGCGCTCGTACTCCCGTACCAGCAGGCAGACCGTCGAGGGCTCGCCGCCGGCGTCGCGGACGCGCAGGTGGGAGGCGTAGACGGGGATGACCCGGCCGTCGGCGCAGCGGATGCCGTAGCTGCCCTCCCAGCGGGAGAGGCGGAGGGCCTCGGCGAGGCCGGTGCTGATGCCGGGGGTGTGCGGCCAGGCGGCGAGGTCGCCGAGCGGCTTGCCGGTGACCTGCTCGGCCGCGTAGCCGAAGAGTTCCTCGGCGTCCTCGTTCCAGGCGCTGATGGCGCCGCCGCGGTCGATCTGGGCGACGGCGACGCGGACGCGGCTGTCGGCGACCGGGAGGAGGGCGTCGGGGAGGACCGGTCCGGCGGAGCGGGTGCCGATCGACCGCTCGGGCAGATCGAGCTGGAACCAGACATGTTTGTGTGTGGGGGTGTACTCGACGCCCCAGCGGGTGGCGAGGGCGGCGCACAGGAGCAGGCCCCGGCCGTTCTCGCGGTCGGGGTGGGCGAGGGTCCGGCCGCCCTGGACGGGGATCTCGCGTTCGGGGTAGTGGTCGGCGACCTCGACGCGGACGCCGTCGTCGCCGCGCAGGCACAGGACGTCCGCGGCGGTGCCGGCGTGGATGACGGCGTTCGTCACGAGTTCGCTGGTCAGGACGACGGCGTCGTCGACGACCTCGGCGTATCCCCACCCCTGGAGAGTGTCTCGGACGAAGGCGCGGGCGGTCGCGACGGACCGCCCGACGGGGTCGAAGGTGGCAGCCGCCCGCGCAGTGATCACAGAACTCCTCGTACGCGTTTCGACGCCCGGCTCCGCCATGGTCGGTCTGCCCCTCCCGCTGCGCCCGGTGGTCGTTTCGCGCCACCCCGCCCCCGCCGGGCGGACCGGGGCGGTTGGACAGCCGGATGCCAGGTTACTTACCTTCGCTGTCCGGGCGGATGCCGGTCGGCGCTGTTTCCGTCTCCTGGGGGCGGGGACGCTATGCGAAGCTGCCGAACTGTTATCGCCAGGTTCGGCTGCGGTGAAACACTGGGCAGGCTTGTGGTGACTGCCCGGGCAGTACGGTCAACCCCTTCGGGAGGGACACGGTGGAGTCTGGCACGGCGGCGCGGCGCGGCGGCGGCGGCACGACGCGCGCGAAGGGCGGACGGCCCCGGAGCGGTGAGACGGTGCAGGTGGACGCGGCGGCCATGGAGCGGCTCCTCGCCGCCCTGGTCTCGATGCGGGACGGTAACTTCCGCAAGCGGCTGACCGTGTCCGGCGACGGGATGATGGCGGAGATCTCCGCCGTCTTCAACGAGGTCGCGGACCGGCAGATGCATCTGACCGGCGAGTTGTCGCGGGTCCGGCGCATGGTCGGGCGCGAGGGCAAGTTGTCGGAGCGGCTGGAGGCGGGGCCCAGCGAGGGTGCCTGGCTGGCGGCGATCGAGGCCGCGAACGCGCTGGTCGACGACATGACGCGGCCGGTCTCCGAGGTGGGTCGGGTGCTTTCGGCGGTGGCCGAGGGTGACCTGGGTCAGCGCATGGACCTGCGGTCGGACGGGCTGGAGGGGCGGCCGCTGCGCGGTGAGTTCCTGAAGGTCGCCCGGACCGTGAACAACCTGGTCGACCAGCTGTCCGCGTTCACGGACGAGGTGACGCGGGTCGCGCTGGAGGTCGGTACCGAGGGCATCCTGGGCGGTCAGGCCCAGGTGCGCGGAATGTCCGGTTCGTGGAAGGACCTCACGGACTCGGTCAACACGATGGCGTACCGGCTGACGGCGCAGGTGCGTGACATCGCTCTCGTGACGACGGCCGTGGCCCGGGGTGATCTGTCCAACAAGGTCACGGTTCATGTGGCCGGGGAGATGCTCGAGCTGAAGAACACCGTCAACACGATGGTGGATCAGCTGTCCTCGTTCTCCTCCGAGGTGACCCGGGTCGCGCGTGAGGTCGGTACCGAGGGCGAGCTGGGTGGCCAGGCGGAGGTCGCCGGGGTCGGCGGTGTGTGGAAGGACCTCACCGACTCCGTCAACACGATGGCGGGAAACCTCACCAATCAGGTGAGGGGTATCGCCGAGGTGACCACGGCGGTCGCCAACGGCGATCTGTCCCAGAAGGTCACGGTCAGCGCGCGCGGCGAGGTCGCGCAGCTCGCGGACACGATCAACCAGATGACGGAGACGCTGCGGACCTTCGCCGACGAGGTGACCCGGGTGGCGAGCGAGGTCGGCGCCGAGGGTGTGCTCGGCGGGCAGGCGCAGGTGCCCGGCGCGGCCGGCACCTGGAAGGACCTGACGGACTCGGTCAACACCGTCTTCCGGAACATCACCACACAGGTGCGGGACATCGCGCAGGTGACGACGGCGGTCGCCAACGGTGATCTGTCGCAGAAGGTCACCGTCGACGTGGCCGGCGAGATGCTGGAGCTGAAGAACACCGTCAACACGATGGTGGACCAGCTCTCCGCCTTCGGTTCCGAGGTGACGCGGGTCGCGCGGGAGGTCGGCGTCGAGGGTCTGCTCGGCGGGCAGGCGCACGTCCCGGGCGCGGCGGGGACCTGGAAGGACCTGACCGACTCGGTGAACACGGCGTTCCGCAACCTGACGGGTCAGGTGCGGGACATCGCCCAGGTGACGACGGCGGTCGCCAACGGTGATCTGTCGCAGAAGGTCACCGTCGATGTCGCGGGCGAGATGCTGGAGCTGAAGAACACCGTCAACACGATGGTGTCGCAGCTGTCGAACTTCGCCGACCAGGTGACGCGGATGGCGCGTGACGTGGGCACGGAGGGCCGCCTCGGCGGTCAGGCGCGGGTGGACGGTGTCTCCGGTACGTGGAAGGAGCTCACCGACTCCGTCAACTTCATGGCCGGCAACCTGACGTCCCAGGTGCGGCAGATCGCCCAGGTGACGACGGCGGTGGCGCGGGGTGACCTGTCGCAGAAGATCGACGTGGACGCGCGCGGCGAGATCCTGGAGCTGAAGAACACCATCAACACGATGGTCGACCAGCTGTCCGCCTTCGCGGACCAGGTGACCCGGGTGGCCCGTGAGGTGGGTACGGACGGCCGGCTCGGCGGTCAGGCGCAGGTGCCGGGCGTGGCCGGTGTGTGGCGCGATCTGACCGACTCGGTGAACGGCATGGCCGGGAACCTCACCGCCCAGGTCCGTAACATCGCGGGCGTCGCCACGGCGGTCGCGCGCGGTGACCTGTCGCAGAAGATCGACGTGGACGCGCGCGGCGAGATCCTGGAGCTGAAGAACACCCTCAACACCATGGTCGACCAGCTCTCCAGCTTCGCGGAGCAGGTGACGCGGGTGGCCCGTGAGGTGGGTACGGAGGGCATCCTGGGCGGTCAGGCCGAGGTGCAGGGGGTCTCCGGCACCTGGAAGGACCTCACCCAGTCGGTGAACTTCATGGCCAACAACCTGACCTCGCAGGTGCGGAACATCGCCGAGGTCACCACGGCGGTCGCCAAGGGCGATCTGTCGAAGAAGATCACCGTCGACGCCAAGGGCGAGATCCTGGAGCTGGTGACGACCGTCAACACGATGGTCGACCAGCTGTCCAACTTCGCGGACGAGGTCACGCGGGTGGCCCGTGAGGTGGGTACGGAAGGCATCCTCGGCGGTCAGGCGCGAGTGCGCGGGGTCACCGGCATCTGGAAGGACCTGAGCGACAACGTCAACCTGATGGCCAACAACCTGACGAGTCAGGTGCGGAACATCTCCCGGGTCTCCTCGGCGGTCGCCAACGGAGACCTGACGAAGAAGGTCACGGTCGAGGCGCGCGGCGAGGTCGCCGAGCTCGCCGACACCGTCAACACGATGGTGACGACCCTGTCGTCGTTCGCGGACGAGGTGACGCGAGTCGCCCGTGAGGTGGGTACGGAAGGCGAACTGGGCGGCCAGGCGCGGGTGCCGGGCGTGTCGGGGACCTGGAAGGACCTGACCGAGTCGGTGAACTCGATGGCGTCGAACCTGACGGGTCAGGTGCGCCAGATCGCCGCCGTCACGACCGCCATCGCCAAGGGCGACCTCACCAAGAAGATCGACATCGACGCGCGCGGTGAGATCCAGGAGCTGAAGAACACCATCAACACGATGGTCGACCAGCTGTCCTCGTTCGCCGAGGAGGTCACACGCGTGGCCCGCGAGGTGGGTACGGAGGGCATCCTCGGCGGCCAGGCACGCGTGCGTGACGTCGACGGCACCTGGCGCGACCTGACCGAGTCCGTGAACGAGATGGCCGGGAACCTGACCCGGCAGGTGCGGGCCATCGCGGCCGTCGCCACGGCGGTGACCCGCGGCGATCTGAACCTGAAGATCGACGGCGTGGACGCGGCGGGCGAGATCCAGGCCCTCCAGGACAACATCAACACGATGATCGCCAACCTGCGCGACACCACCCTCGCCAACGAGGAGCAGGACTGGCTCAAGGGCAACCTGGCCCGGATCTCGGGCCTGATGCAGGGCCGGCGCGATCTGGACGACGTCGCCTCGCTCATCATGAGCGAGCTGACCCCGGTCGTCTCCGCCCAGCACGGCGCCTTCTTCGTGGCGGTCGCGACCGGCTCCGCGACCGGCGGTGCCGAACTCGGCCGGCCGGGGGAGAGCGCGTACGAGCTGCGGATGCGCGGCAGTTACGGCTACTCCGCGGGCTCCATGCCCACGTCCTTCCGGCCCGGCGAGACGCTCATCGGGACGGCGGCGGAGGAGAAGCGGACGATCCAGGTCAACGTGCCGCCCGGCTATCTGAAAATCTCGTCCGGGCTCGGCGAGGCCGCCCCGGCGCATGTGATCGTCCTGCCCGTCCTCTTCGAGGGGAAGGTGCTCGGCGTGATCGAGCTGGCCTCGTTCCAGCCGTTCACGCAGATCCAGCGGGACTTCCTCAACCAGCTCGCCGAGCTGATCGCCACCACGGTCAACACCATCAGCGTCAACACCAAGACCGAGGTCCTGCTCATGCAGTCGCAGGAGCTGACCGAGCAGCTGCGCGAGCGGTCGGCGGAGCTGGAGCACCGGCAGAAGGAGCTCCAGGGCTCCAACGCCGAGCTGGAGGAGAAGGCCGAACTGCTCGCCCGGCAGAACCGGGACATCGAGGTGAAGAACACCGAGATCGAGGAGGCCCGGCAGGTTCTGGAGGAGCGGGCCGAGCAGCTCGCGGTCTCCATGCGGTACAAGTCGGAGTTCCTGGCCAACATGTCCCACGAGCTGCGTACACCGCTCAACTCGCTGCTGATTCTGGCCAAGCTGCTCGCCGACAACGCGGATCTCAACCTCTCGCCCAAGCAGGTCGAGTTCGCCGAGACCATCCACGGCGCCGGTTCCGACCTGCTCCAGCTGATCAACGACATCCTCGACCTGTCCAAGGTCGAGGCGGGCAAGATGGACGTCTCCCCGACGCGTATCGCGCTCGTCCAGCTCGTCGACTACGTGGAGGCCACCTTCCGGCCGCTGACCGCCGAGAAGGGGCTCGACTTCTCGGTCCGGGTCTCGCCCGAACTGCCCGCCACGCTCCACACCGACGAGCAGCGGCTCCTCCAGGTGCTGCGCAACCTGCTGTCCAACGCGGTGAAGTTCACCGACTCGGGCGCCGTGGAGCTGGTCATCCGGCCGGCCGGGACGGACGTACCGCAGTCGATCCGCGAGCAGCTCCTGGAGTCGGGTTCGCTGCGCGACCCGGAGGCCGATCTGATCGCCTTCTCGGTGACGGACACCGGCATCGGGATCGCGGCCGGCAAGATGCGGGTGATCTTCGAGGCGTTCAAGCAGGCGGACGGGACGACCAGCCGCAAGTACGGCGGTACGGGCCTGGGGCTCTCGATCAGCCGGGAGATCGCGCGGCTGCTCGGCGGCGAGATCTACGCGGCGAGCGAGCCGGGCCGCGGCTCCACGTTCACGCTCTATCTGCCGCTGAGCCCCAGCGAGCTGCCGCCGCACGGCTACGGGCCGGGGGGCGCGGGGCCGATGGATCCGCGCGCGGGGCTGGAGGACGGCTCGGTCGACGAGACCCTGCCGCCGTTCCCGCCCTCGCCCATGGCGGCCGATCTGCGCTCCGGCGCGGGGGCGCTGTTCCGGCACCGGCGCAAGGCGGTGCAGCAGGCCGGGTGGGACGAGCGCCAGCCGGCGCTGCCGGGTCAGCCCGCCCGCGGCGGTCACGCCGAGCAGGCGGGGGCCGACGACGACCGGGTGGAGGCCGAGCCGCGCCGTACGTTCATGTTCGGCGGCGAGAAGGTGCTGATCGTCGACGACGACATCCGTAACGTCTTCGCGCTCACCAGCGTCCTGGAGCAGCACGGGCTCGCGGTGCTGTACGCGGAGAACGGCCGGGAGGGCATCGAAGTGCTGGAGCAGCACGACGATGTGACGGTCGTTCTGATGGACATCATGATGCCCGAGATGGACGGATACGCGACGACGACCGCGATCCGCCGGATGCCGCAGTTCGCCGGGCTGCCGATCATCGCGCTCACCGCGAAGGCGATGAAGGGCGACCGGGAGAAGGCGATCGAGTCGGGCGCCTCCGACTACGTCACCAAGCCGGTCGACCCCGATCACCTGCTCTCCGTGATGGAGGAGTGGATGCGCGGAAACGGAAGCGAGGGTTGTTGACGCACTGTCGCCGCGGGCGTGTGAGAGGGCGGGATGCGGGGAACCTTCTGGTCTCTCACCACGTTTCTGCTACGTGCACAGTGACATCGTGGTGACAGGGTGTGGCGACAGGCGGGGTGCGGCTACCATGACCGGCACAAGGACGGACGGCGCATGGGAGTCGTCTTCTGGGGCGGCGCCCGGTGCTTCCCCCGGCTCGGCGAGTCGGGGAGAGCCGATGCCGGGGCGAGGAGGACGGGGCATGGTGCAGAAGGCCAAGATCCTCCTGGTCGATGACCGGCCGGAGAATCTGCTGGCGCTGGAGGCCATTCTCTCCGCGCTCGATCAGACGCTGGTGCGGGCATCGTCCGGGGAGGAAGCGCTCAAGGCGCTGCTGACCGATGACTTCGCGGTCATTCTCCTGGATGTCCAGATGCCGGGAATGGACGGATTCGAGACCGCGGCGCACATCAAGCGGCGGGAGCGGACCCGGGACATCCCGATCATCTTCCTCACCGCCATCAACCACGGCCCGCACCACACCTTCCGGGGGTACGCGGCGGGCGCGGTGGACTACATCTCCAAGCCGTTCGACCCGTGGGTGCTGCGCGCCAAGGTCTCGGTCTTCGTCGAGCTGTACATGAAGAACTGCCAGCTGCGTGAGCAGGCCGCGCTGCTCCGGCTCCAGCTGGAGGGTGGCGGTTCCGGCGGCCATGCCAAGGAGTCGGCCGGGCTGCTCGCCGAGCTCTCCGCCCGCCTCGCGGCGGTCGAGGAGCAGGCCGAGGCGCTGTCCAAGCAGCTCGACGACGACTCGGCCGATGCCGCCGCCGTCGCGACCGCCGCCCATCTGGAGCGCAAGCTCACCGGGCTGCGGCGGGCCCTGGACGCCCTGGAGCCGGGCGCGGGCGGCCCGCCCGTCCTGCCTTCGCAGAGCTGACGTACGGCCGACGGGCAGGTACGTGGGGAGTCGGCGTGCAGCTGACGTACCATCAAGATTCGACCGCCCGTCGTGAGTGGGCGTCAGTTCCACGCCCTCGTACGAACGACACGAACGGGTGAGCCCGGACGGGCACGTGTCCGACGCGGCTCACACCGGTAACCTCAGCATCATGGCCTCACGTACGTCCGGCAAGGGTTCCCAGGGCACGGCGGGCACCGCGAAGCCGCGCGCCGGCCGTACGGGCGGTGCCGCGAAGAAGGCGGCGCCCGCGAAGTCGCCCGCCAAGCCCGCCGCGAAGAAGACCGCGGCGAAGAAAGCCGTGCCCGCGAAGCGCGCGCCCGCCAAGAAGACCGCCGCTAAGAAGCCGGCGCCCAAGCCCGCGCCCTCCCCGACCGGAGGCGTGTACCGGCTCGCGCGCGGCCTCTGGCTCGGACTCGCGCACGGCGTGGGGGCGATGTTCCGGGGGATAGGGCGCGGAGCCAAGGGCCTCGACCCCGCGCACCGCAAGGACGGCATGGCGCTGCTGCTGCTCGGCGTCGCCCTGATCGTCGCCGCCGGCACCTGGTCCAATCTGCGCGGCCCGGTCGGCGACCTCGTCGAGATGCTCGTCACCGGCGCGTTCGGCCGGCTCGACCTGCTCGTGCCGCTGCTGGTCGGTGCCATCGGCGTCCGGCTGATCCTCTACCCGGAGAAGCCCGAGGCGAACGGCCGGATCGTCATCGGACTCTCCGCCCTCGTCCTCGGCGTGCTCGGACAGGTCCACATCGCCTGCGGCTCCCCGGGGCGCGGTGAGGGCACCAAGGCCATGCAGGACGCCGGCGGGCTCATCGGCTGGGCCGTCTCCAAGCCGCTGATCTTCATGATGGGCGAGGTCCTCGCCGTACCGCTGCTCGTGCTGCTCACGATCTTCGGACTGCTCGTCGTCACCGCCACGCCCGTCAACGCCATCCCGCAGCGTCTGCGCGCGCTCGGCGCCAAGCTCGGCCTCGTCGAGCCGGCGTACGACCCCGAGGCCGACCAGGAGCGGTACGAGGACGACTGGCGCGAGGCCGGCCCGCAGCCCGCCGCGCGCGCCCGGCGCACGCCTCCCGGGTCCCCCGAGGTGTACGACGTCGACCAGGCCGAGGAGGAGGCGCTCACGCGGCGCAGGCGCCCGCGCAGGCCGCCGGTCCAGCCCGCCTTCGACCGGCCCATGGACGCCGTGGACGTGGCCGCCGCGGCCGCCGCCGCCCTCGACGGCGCCGTGCTCAACGGCATGCCGCCGTCCCCGCTGGTCGCCGACCTCACCCGGGACGTCACCGCCGAGCGCGCGGCCGCGGTCGCGGCGGCGGCCGCCGAAGCCGCCGAGGCCAAGGGGAACGCCGGCACCACCGGGGCGCCGGTGCCGGGTGCCCGCGCCGAGAAGGCCGGGCGGCTGCCCGGAGCCGTACCGGACCTCACCAAGCCCGCGCCCGAGCACAGCGAGCTGCCGCCCCGCGCGGAGCAGCTGCAGCTGTCCGGGGACATCACGTACGCACTGCCCTCGCTCGACCTCCTGGAGCGCGGTGGGCCCGGCAAGACGCGCAGCGCGGCGAACGACGCCGTCGTGGACTCGCTCTCCAACGTCTTCACCGAGTTCAAGGTCGACGCGGCCGTCACCGGCTTCACGCGCGGCCCGACGGTCACCCGGTACGAGGTCGAGCTCGGCCCGGCCGTGAAGGTCGAGAAGATCACGGCCCTGACGAAGAACATCGCGTACGCCGTGGCCTCCCCGGACGTACGGATCATCTCGCCGATCCCCGGCAAGTCCGCGGTCGGCATCGAGATCCCGAACTCCGACCGGGAGATGGTCAACCTCGGCGACGTGCTGCGGCTGGCCGCGGCGGCCGAGGACGACCATCCGATGCTGGTCGCGCTCGGCAAGAACGTCGAGGGCGGCTACGAGATGGCCAACCTGGCGAAGATGCCGCACGTCCTGGTCGCCGGTGCCACCGGCTCCGGAAAGTCCTCGTGCATCAACTGCCTGATCACGTCGATCATGATAAGAGCGACCCCCGAGGACGTCCGGATGGTGCTCGTCGACCCCAAGCGGGTCGAGCTCACCGCGTACGAGGGCATCCCGCACCTGATCACGCCGATCATCACCAACCCCAAGCGGGCCGCCGAGGCGCTCCAGTGGGTGGTGCGCGAGATGGACCTGCGCTACGACGACCTGGCCGCGTTCGGCTTCCGGCACATCGACGACTTCAACGAGGCCATCCGCAACGGCAAGGTCAAGCTGCCCGAGGGCAGCGAGCGCGAGCTGAAGACCTATCCGTACCTGCTGGTGATCGTGGACGAGCTGGCCGACCTGATGATGGTCGCGCCCCGGGACGTCGAGGACGCCATCGTCCGGATCACCCAGCTGGCGCGTGCGGCCGGCATCCATCTGGTGCTCGCCACCCAGCGGCCCTCGGTGGACGTCGTCACCGGTCTGATCAAGGCGAACGTGCCGTCGCGGCTCGCCTTCGCGACCTCTTCGCTCGCCGACAGCCGGGTCATCCTGGACCAGCCGGGGGCCGAGAAGCTCATCGGAAAGGGTGACGGTCTGTTCCTGCCGATGGGCGCGAACAAGCCCGTCCGTATGCAGGGCGCGTTCGTCACCGAGGCCGAGGTCGCGGCTGTCGTGCAGCACTGCAAGGACCAGATGGCGCCGGTCTTCCGGGAGGACGTCACCGTCGGGACCAAGCAGAAGAAGGAGATCGACGAGGAGATCGGCGACGACCTCGACCTGCTCTGCCAGGCCGCCGAGCTGGTCGTCTCCACCCAGTTCGGCTCCACCTCGATGCTCCAGCGCAAGCTGCGCGTCGGCTTCGCCAAGGCCGGGCGGCTGATGGACCTGATGGAGTCGCGGAGCATCGTCGGACCGAGCGAGGGGTCCAAGGCGCGGGACGTGCTCGTCAAGCCGGACGAGCTGGACGGGGTGCTGGCCGTGATCCGCGGGGAGTCGGTGGAGTGATGCGCGGGGAGTCCGAGACCTGAGCCATGGCGAGGCGTCGCCATAGCGAGACCCGGTCGAGACTCACTCGTAAGGGAATGTGGGCAACCGTTTCCCTTGGTCGTACGTCAAGTTGGAGGGAGGGACAGAAGGATGTCCCAGCCTCATGGCGTACAAACAGCGTCCGCCCGGTTGCCCCACCCTTTCGTACCACCCATAGACTGAACATCCAGCAGGTGGTTACACGCTCGAAAGGCGCTCTCGTGTCCATCGGCAACTCCCCCGAATCCCCCGAAGACGACCGGAACTTCCCGGCAGACGACCGGGATTCGATCGGTCGAGCCCTCCAGCAGGGCCGGATCGCCGCCGGTCTCACCGTCGACGAGGTCAGTGCCTCCACACGGGTCCGCATCCCGATCGTGCACGCGATCGAGGAGGACGACTTCTCCCGCTGCGGCGGAGACGTCTACGCCCGTGGGCACATCCGTACGCTCGCGCGCGCCGTGGGGATGGATCCCGCGCCGCTGATCGAGCAGTACGACGCCGAGCACGGTGGCCGGCCCGCGCCGACCCCCGCCGCCCCGCTGTTCGAGGCGGAACGCATCCGCCCCGAGCCGCGCCGACCCAACTGGACCGCGGCGATGGTGGCCGCGATCGTCGCCGTCGTCGGTTTCGTCGGCTTCACGATGTTCAGCGGCAACGACGCGGCGCCCGGGAGCGGAGCCGTCGCCGAGGGCCCGGCGCCCGACAAGAAGACCACCAGCCCCACCGTGAAGCCGACCAAGACCAAGGACACCAAGCCGGCCCCGACGGACAGCGCCATCGCGGCGGTCCCGAAGGACAAGGTCACGGTCAAGCTCACCGCCACCGACGACAAGAGCTGGATCTCCGCCAAGGCGAGCGACGGCAAGCTGCTCTTCGACGGGCTCCTCCTCAAGGGCGAGTCCAAGACCTTCCAGGACGACGAGCGCGTCGACCTGATCCTCGGCAACGCCGGTCCGATCGAGCTCTTCGTGAACGGCAAGAAGATCGAAGAGAAGTTCGAGTCGGGCGCCGTCGAGCGGCTCTCGTACGCCAAGGGCGACCCCGAGGCCGGATGATCCCCTGGCCGACCGTCGCGCAGGTGAACCCTGCGCGGCGGGGGTACGGCCGGGACGAAGTAGTCTTGAGTCCATGCCCGAACGCCGTACCGTCGCCCTTGTCACTCTTGGCTGCGCCCGTAACGAGGTGGACTCGGAGGAGCTCGCAGGCCGCTTGGCAGCGGACGGCTGGGAGCTCGTCGAGAACGCCGAGGACGCGGATGTCGCCGTCGTCAACACCTGTGGATTCGTCGAGGCCGCCAAGAAGGACTCCGTCGACGCCCTCCTCGAAGCCAACGATCTGAAGGATCACGGCAAGACCCAGGCCGTCGTCGCGGTCGGCTGCATGGCCGAGCGGTACGGCAAGGAACTCGCCGACGCCCTGCCCGAGGCGGACGGGGTGCTCGGCTTCGACGACTACTCCGACATCTCCAACCGGCTCCAGACCATCCTCAGCGGCGGCAGCGTGGAGGCTCACACCCCGCGCGACCGCCGCAAGCTGCTGCCGCTGTCCCCGGTGGAGCGCCAGGAGGCCGCCGCCTCGGTGGCTCTCCCGGGCCACGGCGCCGTCGAGGCCCCCGAGAACGTGCCGGCCGACCTGCCCGACGGCCTCGCGCCGGCCTCCGGGCCACGCGCCCCGCTCCGCCGCCGCCTGGACCGCAGCCCCGTCGCCTCGGTGAAGCTCGCCTCCGGCTGCGACCGCCGCTGCTCCTTCTGCGCCATCCCGTCCTTCCGCGGCTCCTTCGTCTCGCGACGGCCCTCCGACGTCCTCAACGAGACGCGCTGGCTCGCCGAGCAGGGTGTGAAGGAGGTCATGCTCGTCTCCGAGAACAACACCTCGTACGGCAAGGACCTCGGCGACATCCGCCTCCTGGAGAGCCTGCTGCCCGACCTCGCGGCCGTCGACGGCATCGAGCGGGTCCGGGTGAGCTACCTCCAGCCCGCCGAGATGCGGCCCGGCCTGATCGACGTGCTGACCTCGACCGAGAAGGTCGTCCCGTACTTCGACCTGTCCTTCCAGCACAGCGCCCCGGCCGTGCTGCGGGCCATGCGCCGCTTCGGCGACACCGACCGCTTCCTGGAGCTCCTGGAGACGATCCGTGCCAAGGCGCCGCTGGCCGGTGCCCGGTCCAACTTCATCGTCGGCTTCCCCGGCGAGACCGAGGCGGACTTCGCCGAGCTGGAACGCTTCATCACGCACGCGCGGCTCGACGCCATCGGCGTCTTCGGCTACTCCGACGAGGACGGCACCGAAGCGGCCACGTACGAGCACAAGCTCGACCAGGACGTCGTCGACGAGCGGCTCGCCCACCTCTCGCGGCTCGCCGAGGAGCTCACCGCCCAGCGTGCGGAGGAGCGGATCGGAGAGACCCTGGAAGTGCTGGTCGAATCGGTCGACGAGGAGGACGGCGTGATCGGCCGCGCGGCGCACCAGGCGCCGGAGACGGACGGCCAGGTCCTCATCAACGCGGACTCCGCCGTGAGCCGGGAGTTCGCTCCTGGCCGTATGGTCGTGGCGAAGGTCGTGGGCACGGAAGGCGTCGACCTGGTGGCCGAGTACTGCGAGCTTCTGGGGAACGCCCCCCAGACCCCCGAAGTCGAGGAGGCGGGCAGATGACCGGAGTCCCGGCATCCGCGGCGGGCGGGACCGGTAGGCCCGCGCCCGGCGGCAAGCTGGGCTCCGCGGCGGTCAATCAGGCCAGCCTGTGGAACATCGCCAACATCCTCACCATGATCCGCCTGGTCCTGGTGCCCGGCTTCGTGCTGCTGCTGCTCCAGGACGGCGGGCACGACCCGGTCTGGCGAGCCTGGGCCTGGGCCGCGTTCGCCGTCGCCATGATCACGGACGTCTTCGACGGCCATCTGGCGCGGGCGTACAACCTGGTCACCGACTTCGGGAAGATCGCCGACCCGATCGCCGACAAGGCGATCATGGCGGCCGGTCTGATCTGTCTGTCGTCGCTCGGGGACCTGCCGTGGTGGGTGACGATCGTGATCCTCGCGCGCGAGCTCGGGATCACGCTGATGCGGTTCTGGGTGATCCGGCACGGGGTGATTCCGGCCAGTCGCGGCGGCAAGGTGAAGACCTTGGCGCAGGGCGCGGCGGTCGGGATGTACGTCCTGGTGATGACCGGTCCACTCGCCACGTTGCGCTTCTGGGTGATGGCGGTGGCCGTCGTGCTGACGGTCGTCACCGGTCTGGACTACGTCCGGCAGGCGATCGTGCTGCGGCGACAGGGGCTGGCGGAGGAGCGGGCCGAGCGGGCCGAGCGGGCCGAGCAGGCCGAGCAGGCCCACGGGGTCTCCGGGGGCGCTGGGGACGCTCGGAAGGCCGTGCCCGGTCCGGCGGCCGAGGCCTCGGGGGCGGCTGAGACTTCGGAGGCCTCCGATGCCTCCACGGCGGGGCCGGCGGCGGGGTCGACGCGATGAACCGGGCCGCCCGGGTGCTGGAGCTGCTAGCGGAGCGTGGTCAGACACTCGCCGCCGCGGAATCCCTCACGGGCGGTCTGGTGGCCGCCGAGCTCACCGCCGTACCTGGTGCGTCCCAGAGCTTCCGCGGGTCCGTCACGGCGTACGCCACGGCCCTCAAGCGGGATCTCCTGGGGGTCGACGAGACCCTCCTGGCGGAGCGCGGCGCCGTCGACCCCGAGGTCGCGTTGCAGATGGCGGTGGGTGCGCGCTTCCGGCTCGGCGCCGACTGGGGCGTGGCGACGACCGGTGTCGCGGGGCCCGAGCCGCAGGACGGACAGCCCGTCGGCACCGTGTACGTGGCGGTGGCGGGGCCCGTAGGGGCCGGGAAAGTGGCCGCATTGCGGTTGAACGGCGGCCGTGCGGAAATCCGTAGAGAGAGCGTACGGAGCGTGCTGGAACTGCTCGACGACGAACTCTCGGGAAATGCGCGGGCACAGGATACGGAACAGAACGGGGGGAATTGATGTTTGCAGCCCTGAGTGAACACGACATCGCTCCCCGCACGGCCGCAGCGCGAGGCGGTACGGTGGGGCGTGAAGGATGCGGCTACGCGGTCCGAGGAGGGAGCCACCGATGATTCTGCTCCGTCGCCTGTTGGGTGACGTGCTGCGTCGGCAGCGCCAGCGCCAGGGCCGTACTCTGCGCGAAGTCTCCTCGTCCGCCCGAGTTTCGCTCGGCTATCTCTCCGAGGTGGAGCGGGGGCAGAAGGAGGCTTCCTCCGAGCTGCTCTCCGCGATCTGCGACGCGCTGGACGTACGGATGTCCGAGCTCATGCGTGAAGTGAGCGACGAGCTGTCGCTGGCCGAACTGGCCGAGTCGGCAGCGGCGAGCGAACCGGTGCCGGCGCCGGTACGCCCGATGCTCAATTCGGTGTCGGTGACGTCGGTGGCAGGTGTGCCCACCGAGCGGGTGACCATCAAGGCGCCCGCGGAAGCGGTGGACGTCGTCGCTGCCTGAACCGAAGTGGGCGAAGCCCCGGTCGGTGTCCCGTGCGGACATCGGACGGGGCTTTCGTCTTTTTCGTCATTCTTTCGAGCGGTCGCTGTGCAGGCGGTCTGCATTTCAATCAGTCCGGTTTTCAATCGGTCCGGCTTTCAATCAGTTCGTTCCGAGATGCCCGGTATTCGTGGTTCGTGCATCGTGGGGAGAGCGTACGACCGATAGGAGAATCCGCATGTCCGTCGTCAAGAGCCCCCTGTCCGACGCCGACCTGAAGACGGTCGGCTCCGCCCTGCAGGGCGCGCTGGTCGACCTCGTCGATCTGGCCCTGGTCGCCAAGCAGGTGCACTGGAACGTGGTGGGGCCCCGGTTCCGTTCGATCCATCTGCAGCTCGACGAGGTCGTGCTCACCGCCCGTCAGCACTCCGATGTCGTCGCCGAGCGTGCCGCGGCGATCGGGGTGAACCCGGACGGGCGAGCGACGACCGTCGCCTCGACGAGCGCGGTCGGGGCGGTCACGGTGGCGACCGGCTGGATCAAGGACCGGGACGCGGTGGAGATCCTGGTCCAGGCGCTGGACGCGGTGGTCGTGGGGATGCGGAAGCGCATCCAGGAGACCGGGGAGCCCGACCCGGTCAGCCAGGACGTACTGATCGGTCTGACGGCCGATCTGGAGAAGCACGCGTGGATGTTCCAGGCCGAGAGCGCCTAGCGTGGCGCCCGCGTTGCGCGGTTCGTGCGCCCGGTCTGCCTCCGGTGCGCCCTCCCGCCGGGTGATACGGCCGGTCTAGCGTCGACCGCAGGAGGCGGCCATGGTACGGCGACGGGTTGCGCTGGTGACGCTCGTATGGGGGGCGGGCGGGCTGGTGGCCGGCGGGCTGTGGTGGTGGGCGGTGCTGCGACTGGCGCTGGTCCCGGATCAGGCGGGGCTGGTGGAAGGGGCGGTCGCGGCCGGCGGCTGGGGGTTGAGTCTGCTGCCGGTGCACGTGACGGCGTCCGCCGCCGTGGGCGGCCGGACGCGCGCCGGGTCGTCGGCGCGAGCGGGGCCGGTGACCGTGGCGGGCAGAGGGGGTGCCACGCGGGTCACCACGGCATCGCGACGCCGCCGTTGGGGCGGAGGATCTGACCCGTCGTGAAGGCGGCGGCGTCGGACGCGAGGTGGAGGACCGCGTGCGCGATGTCCTCGGGTTCACCGACCCGGCCCAGGGGGGAGTGGCGGACCATGGCCGCCTCCGCCTGCTCCTGGGCGGCCGGTTCGTGCCGGTCGGTCATGGGGGTACGGATCCAGCCGGGGGCGACCGCGTTGACCCGGATGCCGTGCCGGCCGACCTCGGTGGCCAGCGTCTTCGTGAGCTGTACGACGGCGGCCTTGGTGACGCTGTAGCAGAGCAGGCCGGGGCTCGCGGTGTCCATGGCACCGGAGGCCATCGTGACGATGGAGCCGCGGGTTCCGGTCGCGATCATCGAGCGGGCGGCCTCCTGGCAGGCGTACAGCACCCCCTTGAAGTTGACCGCGAGGACGCGGTCGAGGTCCTCCTCGCGGGTCTCCAGGACGGTGCTCGTGTGCATGATTCCGGCGACGGCGGCCATGGTGTGCAGGGGGCCCGCGCTCGCGACGGCGGCGGCGAGGGCCGCGCGGTCGGTGACGTCGAGGATGTGGGTGTGCGCGGCGCCGCCCTGCTCGGCGACGAGTTTCGCGGTGGTGCGGAGGCCGGTCTCGTCGCGGTCCGCGCAGTGGACGGTGGCGCCCGCCCGGGCGAGGAGCGTGGCGGTCGCGCGGCCGATTCCGCTCGCGGCTCCGGTGACGAAGGCGGTGCGGCCGGTGAAGTCGTACGCCGTGAGGGCCATGACCGGACCGTACGACTGGATCTGACGGATCGTCAATTGATGTGGGGGGATTCGCCGTCCATCGCGGCCGACGGGCCCTGCTGGCAGCCGGGGCACCAGTACGAGACGCGGTCGCCTGGGTCGGACCGGTGGGTGGCGGGGGGTTCCGCCCGGCGGACGGGGGTGCCGCAGCGCAGGCAGGGGCGGTGCTCGCGGCCGTACACGTAGAGGTGGTGCGTGGGGTGCCGGGTCGTGGTGGTGCGCCGGTCGGGACGGTCCTTGTTCGCCTCCAGGAGGCGGTGGGCGGTGGCGACCAGGCGTTCGGGGACGCCGGGCGGGAGCTCGCCGACCGGGAGCCAGGGCGTGACGGCGGCGAGGAACGCCAGCTCCGACTTGTACACGTTGCCGATTCCGGCGAGGTTCCGCTGGTCGAGGAGGGCCTCGCCCAGGGGGCGGGCCGGGTCGGCGGTGAGCCGGCGGACGGCCTCCGCCGGATCCCAGTCCGGGCCGAGGAGATCCGGGCCGAGATGGCCGACGGCCTGGTGCTCGTCGGCCGTGCGGATCAGTTCCAGGACGGGGAGGCGGTAGCCGACGGCGGTCTGCTCCGCGTTGCCGAGGATCGCCCGGATCTGGTGTGCAGGGCCGCCGGTCCAGCGCTCACCGATGGCGAACACTCGCCATGACCCCTCCATCCGCAGGTGGGAGTGGAGGGTCAGACCGCCGTCGAACCGGGTCAGGAGGTGCTTGCCGCGCGGGGTCACGTCCAGGACGGAGCGGCCGGTGAGGTCGGCGGTGGCGAACCGGGGCACGCGCAGATCGGACCGGGTCAGGACGCGTCCCGCCAGCGCGGCGTGGAGGCGGCGGGCGGTCTGCCAGACGGTGTCTCCTTCGGGCATGGCTCCATGATGGGGCTTCTGCCGGGGTTCTACGGGCGGAGGCGGAGCCCCCTCGGGGTGGCGTGGAAGCCGGCGGTCTCCAGCGGGTGGGCGAGCGGGGAGGTGAGGGCGGTGGCGCCGTTGACGCGCTCCACCGTGACCGTGCCGAGCGATCCGGCGAGGGCGGCCGCGGCCAGGGCTTCGGCCGCCGCTCTCAGTGCCGGGTCCTCGGGGTCGGCCGGCCAGCTCAGCAGGGTCTTGCCGCCGCGCTCCATGTAGAGCGTGAGCTCCCCGTCGACCAGGACGACCATGGAGCCCGCCTTCCGGCCGGGCTTGTGCCCCGCGCCGCTCGGCGGTTCGGGCCAGGGCAGCGCGGCGCCGTACGCGTTGGCCGGGTCGGCGGCGGCGAGGACCACCGCGCGCGGGCCCGCGCCCGCCTCCGCGCCGCGGTCCCGGGCGGTCGCCGCCGCGCGGAGCCGGTCCACGGCGCCGTCCATCGCGAACTGGGCCGCGCCGAGGCCCTCCACCACATAGCCGCGGCGCGCCTGCCCGCTGTCCTCGAAGGCGGACAGGATGCGGTACGTCGCCGAGAAACCGCCCTCGACCCCCTCGGCGGCCACGGCGCCGCGGGTGACCACACCGTGCCGGTCGAGCAGGGTGCGGGCGAGCGCGTGGGCGCGGTGGGTCGGCTCGGGTTCGACGGGTGGGAGCAGCGACCAGCGTCCGCTGACCGTGGGCGGGCCGGTCCGGGACGCGGGGCGGGCGGCCGCGGTGAGCGTGCCGTAACGGCCGCGCGGGATGGTCCGCTTGGCGCGGTGGGCCGTGGACCCCGCCGTACGGCCCGAGCCGAGCAGGGAGCGCAGGGGAGCGAGGGTGTCGTTGGTGAGCCGGCCCGACCAGGCCAGGTCCCAGACGGCGTCGGCGAGTTGGGGATCGGTGGCGTCCGGGTGGGTGGTGGCGCGCACCTGGTCGGCGATCTGGCGGAAGAACAGGCCGTATCCGCCGGACAGGGTGGTGAGCACGGACTCGTGGAGCGCGGTCTGCTCCAGCGGGTGCGGTGGCGGGAGGAGCAGCGGCGCCGCGTCGGTCAGATAGAGCGAGATCCAGCCGTCCTTGCCGGGCAGTGCTCCCGCGCCGGCCCAGACGACCTCGCCGGTGGTGGTCAGTTCGTCGAGCAGGGCGGGGGAGTAGTCCCTGACCCGGGACGGCAGGATCAGCTTCTCCAGGGCGGAGGCGGGCACGGGCGCGCCCTGCAACTGCTCGACGGCGCGGGCGAGTCCGTCCAGGCCGCGCAGGCTGTTGCTGCCCAGGTGCTGCCACTGCGGCAGGAACGTGGCGAGCGCGGCCGGGGGCACGGGCTCCAGTTCGTGCCGGAGGGCGGCGAGCGAGCGGCGGCGCAGGCGGCGCAGCACGGCCGCGTCGCACCACTCCTGGCCGATGCCGGAGGGGTGGAACTCGCCCTGGACGACCCGGCCGGCGGCGGCCAGGCGTTGGAGTGCCCCGTCGGTGACGGCGGGTCCGAGCCCGAAGCGGGCGGCGGCAGCGGAGGAGGTGAACGGGCCGTTCGTGCGCGCGTGCCGGGCGAGGAGGTCGCCCAAGGGGTCCTTCACGGGCTCCGTGAAGGCTTCGGGGACCCCCACCGGGAGTGCCGTGCCGAGGGCGTCCCGCAGCCGGCCGGCGTCCTCGATCGCCGCCCAGTGCTCGGTGCCCGCGATCCGCACCCGGATCGCCCGGCGGGCGGCTCCCAGCTCCTGGACCCAGGCGGGCTCGCCGCCGCGCTCGGTCAACTCGGCCTCGGTGAGCGGGCCGAGGACGCGCAGCGCGTCGGCTACGCCCTCGGTGTCCTTGATCCGGCGGTCCTCGGTGAGCCATTGGAGCTCCTGCTCCAGCTCCGTCAGGACGTCCGCGTCGAGCAGTTCCCGCAGCTCGGCCTGGCCGAGCAGCTCGGCGAGGAGGCGCGAGTCCAGGGAGAGGGCGGCGGCCCGCCGCTCGGCGAGCGGGGAGTCTCCCTCGTACAGGAACTGGGCGACGTAGCCGAAGAGCAGGGAGCGGGCGAACGGCGACGGCTCGGGGGTCGTCACCTCGACCAGCCGGACGCGGCGGGACTCGATGTCGCCCATCAGCTCTTCGAGCCCGGGGACGTCGAAGACGTCCTGGAGGCACTCGCGGACCGCTTCCAGGACGATCGGGAAGGACCCGAACTCGCTCGCCACCTGGAGCAGTTGGGCGGCGCGCTGCCGCTGCTGCCAGAGCGGGGTCCGCTTGCCCGGGTTGCGCTTGGGCAGCAGCAGGGCCCGCGCGGCGCACTCGCGGAAACGGGAGGCGAACAGGGCCGATCCACCGACCTGGTCGGTGACGATCTGCCTGATCTCGCCCTTGTCGAAGAGCGCGTCCGCCGCGCCGATCGGGGCCTGGTCGGAGTCGTACGTCGTGTCCAGGTGACGGCCGGGGTCGACCGGCTCCTGGTCCAGGAGGTCGAGGCCCATCAGATCGGCGTCCGGCAGCCGCAGCACGATGCCGTCGTCGGCGTGCATCACCTGGGCGTCCATGCCGTACCGCTCGGCCAGCCGGGCGCCCAGTGCCAGCGCCCACGGGGCGTGCACCTGGGCCCCGAAGGGGGAGTGGATGACGACCCGCCAGTCACCGAGCTCGTCCCGGAACCGCTCCACCAGAATCGTCCGGTCGTCCGGCACATGGCCGCAGGCCTGGCGCTGCTCGGCCAGATACGCCAGGACGTTGTCGGCCGCCCAGGCGTCCAGGCCCGCCGCGACCAGGCGCAGCCGGGCGTCCTCGGTCTCCAGGGAGCCGACCTCGCGCAGGAACGCGCCCACCGCGCGGCCCAGTTCGAGCGGGCGGCCCAGCTGGTCACCCTTCCAGAACGGCAGCCTGCCCGGCACCCCGGGGGCCGGGGAGACCAGGACCCGGTCCCGGGTGATGTCCTCGATCCGCCAGGAGGTGGTGCCCAGTGTGAAGACGTCGCCGACCCGGGACTCGTACACCATCTCCTCGTCCAGTTCCCCGACCCGGCCACCGCCCTTCTTGGGGTCGGAGCCGGCGAGGAAGACCCCGAAGAGACCCCGGTCGGGGATCGTGCCGCCGGACGTGACGGCGAGCCGCTGCGCGCCCGGCCGGCCGGTGACCGTGCCGGTCACCCGGTCCCAGACCACGCGCGGGCGGAGCTCGGCGAAGGCGTCCGAGGGGTACCGCCCGGCCAGCATGTCCAGGACGGCCGTGAACGCCGACTCGGGCAGCGAGGCGAACGGCGCGGCCCTCCGGACCGTCGCCAGCAGGTCGTCCACCTGCCAGGAGTCCAGGGCGACCATCGCCACGAGCTGCTGGGCCAGGACGTCCAGCGGGTTCGCCGGGATCCGCATCGACTCGATGGAACCGCTGCGCATCCGCTCGGTGACCACGGCCGCCTGCACCAGGTCGCCCCGGTACTTCGGGAACACCACGCCCGTCGACACGGCGCCCACCTGGTGTCCCGCGCGGCCCACCCGCTGGAGACCCGAGGCGACCGACGGCGGCGACTCGACCTGCACGACCAGGTCCACCGCGCCCATGTCGATGCCCAGCTCCAGGCTGGAGGTGGCCACCACGGCGGGCAGCCGGCCCGCCTTCAGGTCCTCCTCGACCTGCGCCCGCTGCTCCTTGGAGACCGAGCCGTGGTGGGCCCGGGCGAGGAGCGCGGGCGCGCCCTGGGCCGCGCCCGACTGCGCCATGACCTGGGCCGGCGGCGGACCGTCGTCGGGCATGGGCTCGCCCGTGGCCCGTTCGTACGCGATCTCGTTCAGCCGGTTGCACAGCCGCTCGGCCAGCCTGCGGGAGTTGGCGAAGACGATGGTGGAGCGGTGGGCCTGCACGAGATCGGCGATGCGCTCCTCGACGTGCGGCCAGATCGAGGGCTTGTCGCCGCCGTCCTTGCCCTCCGAGGCCGGGGAGCCGCCCAGCTCCCCCATGTCCTCGACGGGGACGACCACCGACAGGTCGAACTCCTTGCCGGACGGCGGCTGGACGATCTCCACCTTGCGCTGCGGGGAGAGATAGCGGGCCACCTCGTCCACCGGCCGGACCGTCGCCGACAGGCCGATCCGGCGGGCCGGGCGGGGCAGCAGCTCGTCGAGCCGCTCCAGGGACACCGCGAGATGTGCCCCGCGCTTCGTCCCGGCGACCGCGTGGACCTCGTCCAGGATCACCGTCTCGATCCCGGCGAGCGCGTCCCGCGTGGCCGAGGTCAGCATCAGGAAGAGCGACTCGGGGGTCGTGATCAGGATGTCCGGCGGCTTCGTGGCCAGCGCGCGGCGCTCGGCGGGCGGTGTGTCACCGGAGCGGATGCCGACCCTGACGTCCGGCTCGGGCAGCCCGAGCCGGGCCGACTCCTGGCGGATGCCGGTCAGCGGGGAGCGCAGATTGCGCTCGACGTCGACGGCCAGCGCCTTCAGCGGCGAGATGTACAGCACGCGGCAGCGCTTCTTGGGGTCCGCCGGCGGCGGGGCGGACGCCAGCTGGTCCAGGGAGGCCAGGAAGGCGGCCAGGGTCTTGCCCGAACCCGTCGGGGCGACCACGAGCACGTCCGAACCCGCGCCGATGGCCTGCCAGGCACCCTCCTGCGCCGCCGTGGGCGTGTGAAAGGCCCCGGTGAACCAAGCACGGGTCGCGGGGGAGAACGAGTCGAGCGCGGACCTGACCATGCCCCCCATCGTGCACCCCGCCACTGACAACCGCCCGGACCTGGGGAAACCCGGCTCGTGGCAGCGGTGGTCGGTGGCGCAGAATGGGGGAATGGCCACTGGGGAGCGCGCACGGTACTGGCAGTACGCGGAGCTGCCCGGGGTCGACCTGCTGCACGCCCACTACGTACGCAAGGCCTTCGCCCGGCACACCCACGAGACCTTCGTCTTCGCCGCCATCACCGAGGGCGTCGAGGCCTTCCACTACCGGGACGATCTCGTGTACGCCGGGCCCGGGCAGATCGCCCTGGTCAACCCCGACACCCCGCACACCGGGCACGCGGGCGTGCCCGAGGGGTGGACGTACCGCACGATCTACCCCGACGCGGAGCTGATCCGGTCCATCGCCGCCGACACGATCGCGCTGCGGGGCGACGTCGGGTTCACCGACCCGGTCGTGGACGATCCGTACGCCGCCCAGCTCGTGATCGGTGTCCACCGGGCCGCCGAGGAGGGCAACGCGCTGGCCGCCGACAGCCTGCTGCGGCTGGTCACGGCGCGGATGCTGCGCAGCCACGGCGGGCGGATCGCGCCGCTCGCCCCGCGCTCGGCGGGCGCCCGCAACGCGGCACGCGCGCGTGCCGTCCTGGAACAGCGGATGATCGACCCGCCGACCCTGGAGCGCCTCGCCGCCGACCTCGGCACCAGCCCGTTCGCCCTGCTGCGGGCCTTCCGGGACGCGTACGGGATGCCGCCGCACACCTGGCTCACCGACGCGCGCGTGCGGCAGGCCCGGCGGCTCCTCGACACCGGGACGGCGCCGGCGGAGGCAGCCGTGGCCGTCGGCTTCACCGACCAGTCGCACCTCAACCGGCACTTCGCGCGGAGCGTGGGCGTGCCGCCCGGGGCGTACCAGCGCTCGCGGGGTGTGGGCCGGTCGGTCCGGGGCGCAAGAACGTACAAGACCGGGGGCGGGCGGGGCTCGTAGCGTCCCTGACGTGGCAGAACAGACAGCACCCCCAGTCATACGGGAGAGGACCAAGGCGGACTCGGCGGTCGTGCGCGACGCGCTCGGGGTCGGGGTCGCCGTCGGCCTCTCCGGCTTCGCCTTCGGCGTGACCTCCGCGGGCTCCGGACTCAGCCTGCTCCAGACCTGCGTGCTCAGCCTGCTCGTCTTCACCGGCGCCTCGCAGTTCGCGCTGGTGGGAGCGCTGGCGGCGGGCGGGAACCCGTTCACGGCCGCGGCGGGCGCCTTCTTCCTGGGCACCCGTAACGCGTTCTACGGGCTGCGCCTGTCCCAGCTCCTCGCACTGCCCCGCGCGGCCAGGCCGTTCGCCGCGCAATGGGTCATCGACGAGACGACCGCGGTGGCGCTGGCGCAGCCCACGCGCCGGGCCGCGCGGATCGGGTTCACCGTCACCGGGCTCACGCTCTACGTGCTGTGGAACCTGACGACGTTCCTCGGCGCCCTCGGGGCGGAGGCCATCGGCGACACCAAGGCCTGGGGCCTGGACGCGGCCGGACCCGCCGTCTTCCTCGCCCTGCTCGCGCCGATGCTGAAGACGGCGACGGAGCGGTACACGGCGGGGCTCGCGGTGGTGCTCTGCCTCGGGCTGCTGCCCGCGCTGCCGGCCGGCGTCCCGGTCCTGGCATCGGCACTGGCCGCGCCGGCGGTGCTGTGGCTGCGGGGCCGTCGCCTGGGAGACGGGACGGGCGGGACGGGCGGGACGGGCCGGACGGGCGGGACGGGCCGGACGGGCGGGACGGGCGCCGAGGGCGCTGCGGACAGGGCGACGAACCTTGCACGCAAGGAGGAGGACCGATGACCGTCTGGATCGCGATCGGCCTGACCGCCGTCGGCTGCTACCTCGTCAAGCTGCTCGGGCTCCTGGTCCCCGCGGGAGTCCTGGAACGACCGCTCGTCCAGCGCCTGGCCGCCCTGCTGCCGGTGGCCCTGCTCGCGGCCCTCACCGCCGAGCAGACGTTCGGCGCGGGCTCCGGCCTCGCCCTGGACGCCCGCGCGGCGGGCGTGGCCGCCGCGGCCGGCGCCCTGGCCCTGCGCGCCCCCTTCCTGGTCGTCGTCGGCGCGGCCGTGGCCGTCACGGCGGGGGTACGGGCCCTGGGCGGGTAGCCGGCCCCGTACCCGCGACGGCAGTACGGCAACCCTCGCTTCTCAGTGCGTCACCGGCACCCCCACCGAGGGGGTCTCGGGGACGCCCAGGCGCTTCGCGTCGCGTTCCGGTCGGAGGAAGAGGGTGGCCGCGGCGCTGGCCGTGGCCAGGAGGGCGGCGGTGAAGAGCCAGCCGTTCTCGTAGCCCTGGGCCGCCGTCGTGGCGGCGTCCACGATCCCGCCAAGGACCAGTGGCGCCAGGACACCGCCCAGCGCGAAGACGCAGACCACCGCCCCAAGGACCACCCCGCGCTGCGACGGCGGGGTGATCCGCGCGCAGGCCGTCTGGCCGACCGTCATCATCACCAGGGCCAGAGCCATCGGACCGAACATCATCGGCACCCGCAGCCAGTCGGCGTCCGCCGTCGCGAAGACCGTCACCGCGCCCGCCGACAACAGGAGCAGCAGCCCCGCGCCCGCCCGGGCCGGGAGCAGCCCGTCACCGCCGCCGCCCTCGGACTGCACCCCAACACCGTGGACAACCGGCTGGCCAGGATCGCGGACCGGACCGGCATCGACCTGGCCACCCCACGCGGCACGGCCACCGCCCTCGCGGCCCTGCTGCTGCGCGAGGCACCCGAGGCGTAGGCCGGTCACCGGAGGCGTAGGCCGGTCGCCGACGCCCGTGGGCGGTGCGGCGTCAGTCGATCGGGCGGCCGTGCGCGCGCAGGGTCCGCAGCGCCTCGATCGTCACGATCGGCCGCGCTTCGAGGGCCGTGCCCGGGGCCCACTGCCGCCAGGTGACCGGCCAGCCGCCGTCCTCCTGCTGGGTGGCCGCCAGGTGGTCGAGCGAGTGCGCCATCTCCTCGTCGGTGAACCAGCGGCGGGCCAGCGAGTCCGGCACGCGCGCGTAGTCGTACGGGAAGTGGTGCTCGCCCGGCGCGTACCCCGGAGCCACCGGGAACTCGTCGAGCCGCCCGGGATCCAGGACCGCGAGCCCCTGCTCCCGCACCAGGCGCCCCAGCCGGTCGGCCACCGCCTGTGCCCGCGACCGGTCCGGGACCCCGTCCAGGAAGGCGACGGCGGCCTCGATCTCGTAGGGGTGCGACTTCTCCAGCGACTCCACCGCCGACCAGCAGAACTCGGTCGCGCGGAACAGCCAGGCGTGCCAGACCTGATTGCGGTGGAGGAGTCCGACCACGGGGCCGGTGGAGAGCAGCGCGCTGGGCGGGTCGTCGACGATCGGCACGAACGGCGCGGCCGGGTAGCCGCGCTGGGAGGGGTGGACGGCGGGCAGCGCACCGTCGAGGGTGGACACCTCGGTGAGGTAGCGGCAGATCCGCTCGATCCGCAGCCCGCCGCAGCGGCCGATGGCGTCGAGGACCCGCAGCGCGTGCCCCGTGTGCAGGGGCTGGCTGACCGGGCCGCGCAGATCCGGTTCGAGGGCGTGGCCGTAGCCGCCGTCCTCGTTGAGGTAGGCCGCGAGGGCCACCTCGACGGGTTCCGCGCCGCCGCGCATGAAGTGGTAGGCGAACCGGCGCTGTTCGAGCACGCGGGCCGTCAGCCAGACGAACTGTTCGGCGCGCGCGAGGGGTGTGGGGTGCGGAGCCGTGAGAGGAGTTCCAGCCATGGTCCGACCGTAGGGCGCCCGGGACGTGTGACAAGGCTTACCGGCCGGGCTGCACTCTTGGGGGCGGGATACTGGGGTCATGCGGTTGACGATTTTCTGGGAGCGGATGGCGGACCACTTCGGTGGGTCCTACGCCGAGTCCTTCGCGCGGGACCATGTGATGTCCGAACTGGGCGGCCGTACGGTGCACGAGGCACTGGACGCCGGGTGGGAGGCGAAGAACGTCTGGCGGGCGGTCTGCGCGGCCATGGACGTACCGGCCGAGAAGCGCTGACAGCGCTCGCCGACCCGCCCCGGCCGCAGTGATTCGCCCCGGCAGGGAGGGAATGTCCGCGCGGTGCGCGAGACTGGCCGGGTGGCTCCGACTGACGAAACCGACGCGACCGGCAACAAGGCCGGCAAGAAGACCGCTGATGGGACCCTCGACCAGGCTGTGACCGGGCGAACCCCGGAGGCGCGGTCGGTGGTGCGGTCGGCCGCGGGCAGAGCCGCTGTGACGACGCCCACGAGTGCGGCGCCCGGGTCCACCGGTGCGACGCCCGGGTCCACGAGTGCGACGCCCGGGTCCACGCCCGCCGAACCGGTGTCCGTGCCCGCGCCGGCTCGGGGTGACAGTGGTCCGGTTCCCGGGAGCCGGCCCGCCACTGCCGGGGCCGGATCCGGGACCGGTGGGCCCGGGACCGGCGTGCCGGCCGGGCCCGCCGCCCGGATGCCCCGCTGGCTGCCGCGCGCCCTGGTGCTCGCCCTCGCGCTCTACGCCTGCTTCCAGCTCGGCAGCTGGGCCTTCCACCAGCTCGTCGGGCTCCTCATCAACATCCTCGTCGCGTTCTTCCTGGCCCTCGCCATCGAACCGGCCGTCGGGCGGATGGCCGCCCGGGGGATGCGGCGAGGACTCGCCACGTTCCTCGTCTTCCTCGCCGTCACGGTCTTCAGCGTCGGCTTCGTCGTCCTCCTCGGCTCCATGCTCGCGGGCCAGATCGTCGACATGGTCGAGAACTTCCCCAGGTACCTCGACTCACTGATCAACTGGATCAACCAGACGTTCCGCACCGAGCTGTCCCGCGTCGAGGTCCAGGACAGTGTGCTGCGCTCGGACTGGCTGCGGAAGTACGTGCAGAACAGCGCGACCGGGGTCCTCGACGTCTCCGCCACCGTCCTCGGCGGTCTCTTCAAGCTCCTGACGATCTTCCTGTTCTCGTTCTACTTCGCCGCCGACGGGCCCCGGCTGCGCCGCGCGCTCTGCTCCGTCCTGCCGCCGGCCCGCCAGACCGAGGTCCTGCGGGCCTGGGAGATCGCCGTCGACAAGACCGGCGGCTACCTGTACTCGCGCGGTCTGATGGCGCTGATCTCCGGCGCCGCGCACTTCGTCCTGCTGGAGATCCTGGGCGTGCCGTACGCGCCGGCCCTCGCGGTCTGGGTCGGCCTCGTCTCGCAGTTCATCCCCACCATCGGCACGTATCTGGCCGGCGCGCTGCCCATGCTGATCGCGTTCACCGAGGACCCTTGGTACGCGCTGTGGGTGCTGGTCTTCGTCGTGGTCTACCAGCAGTTCGAGAACTACGTCCTCCAGCCGAAGCTGACGTCCAAGACGGTGGACATCCATCCGGCGGTCGCCTTCGGTTCGGTGGTCGCCGGCACGGCGCTGCTCGGGGCGGTCGGCGCGCTGATCGCGATCCCCGCCGTCGCCACCCTCCAGGCCTTCCTGGGCGCCTATGTGAAGCGCTACGACGTGACCGACGACCCGCGCGTGCACGGCCACCGGCGCTACGGGGAGGCCGTCGTCACCCGGCTCCAGAAGGCGCTGCACCACAAGAAGGGTCAGGGGCAGGGCCAGGGCCAGGAACAGGGGCAGGGGCAGGGCCAGGTGCCGTCCGGGGAGGACGTCACCTGACCCTCCATGGCGTCAGCCGCGCTCCAGCTGGACCTTCGGCAGGATCCGCGCCAGTGGTGCCGGGAGCCACCACGCCCGCCGCCCGAGCAGTTGCATCACCGCCGGCACGATCAGACAGCGGATGACCACCGCGTCCAGCAGGATCGCCACGGCGAGGCCGAGGCCGAACTGCTGGAGCATCCGGTCGGGGCTGAGCACGAAGGCCGAGAAGACCACGATCATGATCGCCGCGGCGGCCGTGATGACCTTCCCGGTCGCCGCCAGCCCCTCCCGTACCGCACCCTGCGGGTCCCCTGTGCGCTCCCACTCCTCGTGGATACGGGAGAGCAGGAAGACCTCGTAGTCCATCGAGAGACCGAAGACGATCGCGAAGATCATCACGGGGATGAAGGCCTCGATCGGGCCGGGCTGCACCCCGAACCAGCCGTGCTGGAAGACCAGGGTGATCACCCCGATGGCCGCCCCGATGCTCAGCAGGTTCAGCAGCGCGGCCTTGACCGGGATGAGTACCGACCGGAAGACGAGGAGCAGCAGGAGCGCGGAGAGGCCGACGACGATCGCCACGAAGAGCGGCATCCGGTCCGAGACGGTGGTGGCGAAGTCCTCGGTCGCCGCCGTCGGTCCGCCGACCAGCAGCTCGGCGCCGGTCGCCCGCTCCACCGGCGGAAGGATCTCGGTCCGCAGCCGGTCGACGAGCTCCGAGGTCGCCTCGGCCTGCGGAGCCGATTCCGGGAAGGCGATGACGGTCGAGACCGCGGCGTCCTTCGTCGGGATCGGCGCGGTCGCCGCCGCGATGCCGTCCGTGTTCTCCAGGGCCTGGCGCAGGGCCTGCCCGGCCCGCTCCCCGCCGCCCGCGCCGCCGTCCCCGACCGCAGCGCCACCGCCCGTACCACTGCCGTCCGCGACCACGATCAGCGGTCCGTTGAAGCCGGGCCCGAAGCCCTCGGCCAGCAGGTCGTACGCCTGCCTGCTGGACGTCGTCGGGGCGTCGTTGCCCGCGTCGGCGAAGCCGAGCCGCATGTCGAGCGCGGGCGCGGCGAGCGCGCCCAGCGCCGCCACCGACACCAGCAGCGCCGCCCACGGCCGCTTCTGTACCGCTGTCGCCCAGGTGCGCCAACGGGCGCCCTCCGGGCGCGTGGCCTTCTCCGCGCGCTTGGTGACCTGCCGCTGGATGCGCCGGCCGAAGATCCCGAGCAGGGCCGGGAGCAGAGTCAGCGAGGCGGCCATCGTCACGAGGACGGTCAGGGCGACGGCGAGCGCCACGCCCTGCAGCGAGCCGAGGCCGAGCACGACCAGCCCCATCAGCGCGATGATCACCGTGCAGCCGGCGAAGAAGACCGTGCGCCCCGCCGCGTCGAGCGCGGCTCTGGCGGCCCGCTCGGGCTCCGCGCCGTGCAGGAGTTCGGCGCGGTGGCGGGAGAAGATCAGCAGCGCGTAGTCGATGCCGACGCCGAGGCCGACCAGCATCATGATCGGCGGGGTGAAGTCCGCGACGTCCGCGAGATGCGAGGCGAGCGCGATCAGCCCGATCGAACTGCCGACGGCGAAGAGCGCGGTGACCACGGGCAGGCTCGCCGCGACCAGGGAGCCGAACAGGAAGACCAGGATCACCAGCGCCCCGAGCATGCCCGCGCCCTCGGCCGCGCCACCGCCACCCTCCTCGGCGCCGCGTGCCGCGTCACCGCCTACGGCGGCGGTCAGCCCGTCGCCCTGCGCGGCCCGCACGGTGTCGATGATCTTCGTGACCTCGGCGCGGTCGGTGTTCTCCGCCGCGTCGTCGAGGGTGACGGTGGCGTAGCCGACGGTGCCGTTCCCGGAGACCGCCGCCCTCTCCTCGTACGGGCTGCGGACGTCCCGTACGCCGGGGAGGCCCTCGACCGTGTCGAGCAGCCCCTGCACGCGCGCGTGGACGGTCTTCTCGTTCACGCCCCGCTCGTCCTTCACGACGATCTGCAGGGTGGCGTCCGTGGCCTGGGCGGAGCCGTGCCGTTCCAGGACCGTCCGGGCCGTCTGCGAATCGGTGCCGGGGAGGGAGAAGTCGTTGTGGTACGCGCTGCCGACGGCCGTCGAGGCGCCGGTCGCGGCGACCACGACCACGATCCACAGCAGGACGGCGGACCAGCGGTGGCGGTACGAGAAGCCGGCCAGCCGCTCGAAGACGCTGCCGCGCCGGGTGGCCGACGGGGCTGACGCGGCCGACGGGGGCGACGGCGGAGGCGGTGTCGGGGGAGCGTTGTCCCGCGTGGACGTCATGATCGTTTCTCCTTACGGGAGTTACAGGTACGAGGGCCGGGTCACCCGGTGCCGGAAGGTGCGCCAGGTCCACACCTGGGCGGCGACGAGGAACGGGGTGACGACGAGCAGCGCGGGGACGAGCAGGGCGAGCGTGGCGCCGTCCGCCGCCTCGTCGGCCAGCGGAAGGGCGCTCCCGGCGAGCAGCGGAAGGGCGCCGAGGAGGACCGCGGTGAGCGCGAAGGACTGCCAGGGCCCGGTCCGGCCGACGAGCAGACGGGCGCGTTCGTACGGCGGCCCGGTCAGCCGGAGCATGCCGAAGCCGAGGCCATGCGCGGCGAACAGGGCGGCCACGGCGAGGGCGATGAGGATCGCGGTGGGGCCGCCGGCCCGCTCGTACGGCGTACCGGTCAGCGGCGCGGCCAGCAGCCATCCCCAGGCCAGCGCGACCGTCCAGCTGCCGCACACCACAGCGCCGTCGCAGAACGCACGCCACCGCCGCCCCGGCCCGCGGCCGCGCGACCACAGGCCGACGTCGCGGACGATCCAGCCGGTCAGCAGGGGCACGAGCACCGCGAACTGACCGGTCAGGAGCTCCCCTTCGAGGTCGGGGAAGCAGCCGACGAGCACGCCCGCCGTGGCGATCAGCCACACCTCGTTGCCCAGGAAGAAGGGTGCGAAGGAGGCGATGACCAGGCGGCGTTCGTGGTCGGTGCGGCCGAGGTACGGGGCGAGCATCCCGGTGCCGATGTCCGCGCCGGCGAGCACGAAGTACCCGGTGGCGAAGAAGGCGAGCACGGCGATGGCGAGGGTTTCCACGGCCGGGCTCCTCAGTAGCTCGTGGCGGGCAGGGAGTCGACGGGATCCTCGGGATCTGAAGGGTCCTCGGGCCCGTCCCGGTCGTCGCGGCCGAGACCGGCGTCGACGGGGCCCCGGCGGGCGGTGCGGGCCAGCAGCCAGGCGTTGAGGACGGCGAGCAGCCCGAAGAGGGTGGTGAAGACGATCAGCGAGGCGCGCATGGCGCCGGGGGAGAGGCCGGAGACCGCGTCCTCGGTCTTCAGCAGGCCGTACACGACCCAGGGCTGGCGGCCCGCCTCGCGGAACACCCAGCCGCTGATCATCGCGAGATAGGGCAGTGGCACGGCGGCCATGAGAGCCAGGTGCCAGAGCCGGAAGCGGAAGACGACCGTCCTGAAGCAGGCCAGGATCACGCCGGCGAAGGTGACGTACATCATCAGGGCGAAGCAGATGAGCATGACCAGTCCGCCGCCGCGGGTCCACGCCTCCGAGGGGACGTAGTCGCCGGGGCCGAAGCGAGCGACCATGTCCGCCTGGATCCGCGCGATCTCAGCTGTCTTCTGACTGAACACGGCCGATTTCATGGGCTGGAAGGTGCTCAGTGAGGCCAACTGGACGCCACCGAAGGCGGCCGTGACCATCAGCGCGGGGAAAGCGAGGAAAACCCCGATCCGCAGGCTCTTGCCGAAGAACTCCCGCTCGGGCGACCGCCGGAACAGGTGGTACGCGCTGACGCCGGCCACGAAGAACCCCGCCGTGAGCAGCGCCCCGGCGAGGATGTGCCCGAAGGCGAGCAGCGCGGAGGGGTTGGTCAGCACGGCGACCGGGTCGTCCAGGACGAGCGTGCCGCCCTCGGTCCGATACCCGACCGGGTGGTTGAGGAAGCCGTTGGAGACGAGGATCCAGTACGCCGAGAGGTACGCGGTCAGCGTGACGATCCAGATCATCGACAGATGGACCCACCGGTCGAAGCGGTGCCAGCCGAAGATCCACAGCCCGAGGAACGTCGACTCGACGAAGAACGCGACGATCGTCTCGACCGCGAGCGAGGCGCCGAAGACATTGCCCGCGTAGTGCGTCAGGCCACTCCAGCTCATCCCGAACTGGAACTCCATCACGATGCCCGTGACGATCCCGACCGCGTAGTTGATCACGTACAGCTGGCCCCAGTACCGGACCATGCGCGCGTGCAGCGGCTTCCGTCCGATCGTCGCCACCGTCTGGACGACGGCGACCACGGTCGCGAGCCCCAGCGTGAGCGCGACGAAGAGGAAGTGGCCGCCCGCGGTGAGGGCGAACTGCAGCCGGGCGAGATCGAGGATGTCTGGATTCACGCTGCCAGCGTCGGCGTACGGCTACGGGGCCCGCGTCGCCCGGCGGTGGACAGTGGGCGTACCCCAGCGGTTGCGCCGCCCCACGCGCGCGTACCCCAGGAGTTGCGCCCACGCGCGTGTGCCCCCTAGGGGGTGCCCGGCCGAGCCTCGCGTGTCAGCCCAGCCAGCCGGGCGTGATCATCCCCGACTCGTACGCGAGGATCACCAGCTGCGCCCGGTCCCGGACGTCCAGCTTGGTCATGATCCGGCTGACGTGCGTCTTGGCGGTGGCCGGGGAGAGCACGAGGCGTCGGGCGATCTCGTCGTTGGAGAGCCCCGCCCCGACCAGGCCCATCACCTCGCGCTCCCGCTCGGTGAGGGCGTTCAGGCGCGGGCTCGGATCCGGCTGCTTCGAGCGGCCGGCGAACTCCGCGATGAGCCGGCGCGTGACGGCGGGGGCGATCAGCGCGTCGCCGCGGGCCACCACCCGTACCCCGTGCAGCAGTTCCATCGGCTCGGTGTCCTTCACGAGGAAGCCGCTCGCCCCGCCGCGCAGCGCGCCGTACACGTGGTCGTCGACGTCGAAGGTGGTCAGGATGACCACCCGGACCCCTTCGAGGCGGGCGTCGGCGGTGATCCGGCGGGTGGCCTCCAGGCCGTCGAGGCCCGGCATCCTGATGTCCATCAGGACCACGTCCGGACGCAGTTCGCGGGCGAGCGTGATCGCCTGCTCGCCGTCCGCGGCCTCCCCGACCACCTCGATGTCGTCCTCGCCGGCCAGGATCGAGCGGAACCCCGCCCGGACCAGGGTCTGGTCGTCGGCGAGTACGACGCGGATCATCGGGTGTCCCCCTGGGGTGTGGTGGTGGTCGTGGACGCGGGTGTTCCGAACGGCAGCCGGGCGTCGACCCGGAAGCCCTCGGGGGCGCTGTGCGCGGTCAGTTCGCCGCCGAACGCCCGGGCCCGCTCGGCCATGCCCCGGATGCCGCTGCCGGCCGGCCGCTCCTCCGGAGCCCCCTCGCCGTCGTCCTCGATCCGCAAGCGCAGCTCGTCCGTGTGCCAGTCGAGCGCCACCGTGGCCGTCCGGGCCCCGGAATGGCGGGCCACGTTGGTCAGCGACTCCTGCACGATCCGGTACGCGGCGAGATCCACCGGCGGCGCCAGCGGTACGGGCGTGCCCGTCTGCTCGGTACGGACGTCGAGGCCCGTGGACCGGGCCCGTGCCGCCAGCTCCCCGAGCAGGGCGAGCCCCGAGGTCGGCCCCGTCGGCGCGGCCTCGTCGGCCTGCCGCAGCACGCCGAGGGTGGCGCGCAGTTCGCGCAGCGCGTCCTTGCTGGTGGCCTTCACCGCTTCGAGGGCCTCCTCGGCGGCGGCCAGCGCGACCTCGGGCTCCGGCTTCTTGGTCAGCCGGTGCAGCACCGCGCCCGACTGCACGTTGATCAGCGAGATGCTGTGGCCGAGCACGTCGTGCAGCTCCCGGGTGATCCGCAGCCGCTCCTCGGTGGCGCTCTGCCGGGCCCGCGCCTCCTGCTCCCGCTCGGCGGCGAGCGCCCGCTGCTCCACTTCGTGGAGATAGGCGAGCCGGGTCCGCTGGGCGCGGCCCACGGCGACGAGGCTGATCAGCCAGCCGGACAGCATGGCGAGCGAGGTGTCGTCGATCTGCCGGCGGCCCTCCTCCTGCCGGATCTCACCGAGCCCGACGGCGAGCAGCGTGATGGCGGCGAGCGCGACGGCGGCGACGAACCGGCCCTCGGCGGCCGTGGTGTACAGCGCGAGGGCGAAGGCGATCATCAGCGGCCCGTCCTGCGCGGAGACCGGGTAGTAGACCGTGCAGGCGAGCAGGGTGACGACGGCGACGGTCACAGGTGCCCGCCGCCGGAAGACGAGCGCTCCGCAGCCGACCGCGATCAGGGCCCAGCCGATGACCGTACGGCCCACGGGCTCGCTCGCGTACCGCGCCGACACCAGCGTCCAGACGACCACCACGAGGGTGACGACGAGCGCCACGACGGCATCGGCGACCCGCGGGGGCATGCCGCCGCCACGGACGCGGAAGGGGAGGGCCATGCCAGGAAGGATAGGCGGGCGAGGGCGGCGGGATGCCCCTGTTCAGGCGCGTCGACGCTCCTCACGCGCGCGTACCAGCTCCTCGACCGCGCTCGGGAGGGTCGTCTCGAAGTCGATCAGCTTCGCCCAGGTCGGGGTCACGACGATGCGGACCATGCCGTCGGAGTAGAGGGAACGGATCTCGGCCTCCCAGGTGACCCGCTGCTCGGGCGTCATCACGTAGGTGCTGTTCGCCTGGAGGAACTCGTCCGGGATGCCCTCGACGAGGTCGAGGTCGGCCCGGCCGCGGATGAGCAGGATCTTCGGCGGGTGCACCTCGGTGTCGATCGTCAGGGCGACCGCCGGGTTGTCGCGGAGGGCCGACAGCTTGGGGGCGTTGGGCGGTGTGCACATGACGACTTCCGAGCCGTTCCAGGCGAAGCCGATCGGAACGGCCCGGGGTGTGCCGTCCTGGGCCACGTACGCCAGCCGGGTCACGTCGCGGGCCAGCAGCTCCCGGCTGAGCGGACGGTTCAGGACCTCGGTGACGTCGCTCGGTCGCACGATCGGATCCACCTTCCCAGGGTCGTTCGCCAGTCCCTCCAGCTTAGGAGCGATCGGGAGATCGGGCCGGGAAGGGACGGGTGCGGGAGGACCGCTGACGGCTGCCTGCCGACGCACCTCGTCCGGTGGCCGCCGGTCCGCGTGGTGCGCTTGACACCAAAATCGAACATCCATTCTTATGGGGTTCCGGCCCTTGGAATCGCGGGGTTGTGGGCGAGTTATCCACAGGTCGGAGGGACGCCGGGGCCCATTGTCAGTGGCAGGGGTTAGCGTCTTTCACATGAAGCGATCGACTCAAGCAAACCGGGTGGAACCCATGGCAGGTACCGACCGCGAGAAGGCCCTCGAAGCCGCGCTCGCTCAGATTGAACGGCAATTCGGCAAGGGTGCCGTGATGCGCATGGGCGACCGCACCCAGGAGCCGATCGAGGTGATCCCCACCGGCTCGACCGCCCTCGACATCGCGCTCGGCGTCGGCGGCCTGCCCCGCGGCCGTGTCGTGGAGGTCTACGGCCCGGAGTCCTCCGGTAAGACGACCCTGACGCTGCACGCCGTCGCCAACGCCCAGAAGACCGGCGGCCAGGTCGCCTTCATCGACGCCGAGCACGCCCTCGACCCCGAGTACGCGAAGAAGCTCGGCGTCGACATCGACAACCTGATCCTGTCCCAGCCGGACAACGGCGAGCAGGCCCTCGAGATCGTCGACATGCTGGTCCGCTCCGGCGCCCTCGACCTGATCGTCATCGACTCCGTCGCCGCGCTCGTCCCGCGCGCGGAGATCGAGGGCGAGATGGGCGACTCGCACGTGGGTCTCCAGGCCCGACTCATGAGCCAGGCCCTCCGGAAGATCACCAGCGCGCTCAACCAGTCCAAGACCACCGCGATCTTCATCAACCAGCTCCGCGAGAAGATCGGCGTGATGTTCGGCTCGCCGGAGACCACGACCGGTGGCCGCGCCCTGAAGTTCTACGCCTCGGTGCGTCTCGACATCCGCCGGATCGAGACCCTCAAGGACGGCACGGACGCGGTCGGCAACCGCACCCGCGTCAAGGTCGTCAAGAACAAGGTCGCGCCGCCCTTCAAGCAGGCCGAGTTCGACATCCTCTACGGCCAGGGCATCAGCCGCGAGGGCGGCCTGATCGACATGGGCGTGGAGCACGGCTTCGTCCGCAAGGCCGGTGCCTGGTACACGTACGAGGGCGACCAGCTCGGCCAGGGCAAGGAGAACGCCCGTAACTTCCTGAAGGACAACCCCGATCTCGCCGACGAGATCGAGCGGAAGATCAAGGAGAAGCTGGGCGTCGGCGTCAAGCCGGCCGCCGCTCCGGCGGCCGAGGCGGGCGCGGACGCGACGGGCGGCGCGGAGGCGGCCGCCACGGAGGAGACGGCCAAGTCCGCCCCGGCGGCCAAGGCCACCAAGGCGACCAAGGCCCCGGCGGCCAAGGGCTGAGCCCATGACCGGTCGCACCGAATGGCCGGGCGACAGCCCCGACTCGTCGAGGGCCGAGAAGGAGCTGTCGCCCCAGGATCCGGCTGAGCGGGCGCGGGCGATCTGCCTGCGCCTGCTCACCGGGACCCCCCGTACGCGCAAACAGCTCGCCGACGCCCTGCGCAAGCGCGAGATCCCCGACGAGGTCGCCGAAGAGGTCCTCTCCCGCTTCGAGGACGTCGGGCTGATCGATGACGCCGCCTTCGCAGACGCGTGGGTGGAGTCCCGGCACCTCGGGCGGGGCCTCGCCCGCCGGGCCCTCGCCCGCGAGCTGCGCACCAAGGGCGTCGACCCCTCGCTCATCCAGGACGCCGTGGGGCAACTGGACTCGGAGCAGGAGGAGATCACCGCGCGCGAGCTCGTCGACCGCAAGCTCCGCGCCACCCGCGGCCTCGACCGGGACCGCCGGCTGCGCCGCCTCGCGGGCATGCTCGCCCGCAAGGGATATCCGGAGGGCATGGCCCTCCGCGTCGTCCGCCAGGCCCTGGAGGCCGAGGGCGAGGACACGGACGGGCTGGACGAGCCCTTCTAGCCACGAGTGGCGGTGCCGAACAGGGGACGGCGCCGCCGCGAGGCCCATGCCCGCCGAAGGGGCGCCGCGCCTGGCGCGGCCGGCGGCGCACAGCCCGGGAACGCGGGAGCCCGGGCGAGCCCGCACCGCACCGCATCGGATTGGCCGCCGCCCCGAGCCCGGTCGGCCCCGAGCCTGCGCGGCACCCGAGCCCAGGCCACCCCGACCCCGCGCGGCACCGGCCCGGCCGCCGCACCGAGCCCGGTCGCCCCGAGCCCCCACTGAGCCGCACCGGCCCGTCCGCCGCCCCGAGCCCGGTCGGCCCCGAGCCTGCGCGGCATCGGAGCCCGGGCCGCACCGAGCCCGCGCGCTCACCCGGGCCCGCGCGGCACCGGCCCGGTCGGCCCCGAGCCCAGTCGGCACCGAGCCCGCACCGCACCGCATCGGCCGGGCCGCCGCCCCGAGCCCGGTCGGCTCCGAGCACGCGCGGCACCCGAGCCCAGGCCGCCCCGACCCCGCGCCGCACCGAGCCCAGGCCACCCCGACCCGCGCGGCACCGAGCCGGGGCCACCCCGAGCCCGCGCGGCACTGGCCCGTCCGCCGCACCGAGCCCGGTCGCCCCGAGCCCCCACTGAGCCGCACCGGACCCACCGCCGCGTGGCACCGAGCCCCACTGCGCCGCACCGGGCCGACCGCCGCACCGAGCCCGGGCTCGCCCCGGGCCCGCGCGGCACCCGAGCCGGCCGCCCCGTTGCGTCCCGTGCGGTGCGTACCCGCTAGGGGGTCGTTCCGGGCAGGAGGATCGGTAGGCCGGCTGTCTTCCAGGCCTGGAAGCCGCCGATCACGTCCGTCGCGCGGTGCAGCCCCAACTGCCGTAGGGAGGCGGCCGCGAGGGAGGACGCGTAGCCCTCGTTGCAGAAGACCACCACCCGCAGGTCGTGGCTGTCCGCCTGCGGCGCGCGGTGGCTGCCCGACGGGTCGAGCCGCCACTCCAGTTCGTTGCGCTCCACGACCAGCGCCCCGGGGATCAGCCCGTCCCGCTCGCGCAGCGCCGCGTACCGGGTGTCGACCAGCAGCGCGTCACCCGCCTCGTACGCCTCATGGGCCGTCCGCGGGTCGATCCGGTCAAGGCCGGACCTGACCCGCTCCAGGAGTTCGTCGATCCCCACCCGCTCGCCTGCCCTTGCCCCTGCCGCTGCCCTTGCCTCGTGCTCGCTCACTGCCAGTCCTCCGGACGCTCGACCTGCTCAAGACGGAGCACCGCGCCCGACCGGCTGAAACGCCGGATCAACGGGAGCGGCGGATAGTACGCGTGGACCGAGACGGCATGCGTGTCAGGGGACTCGTTCAGCACCTCGTGCACATGGTGCTGCCCGAACGCGCGGCCCTTGCCCGCCGCCAACCGCCGCCCCCGGTCGACCCCGTCGGCCAGTTCCAGGGTCTTCCAACCACCGGACGGCAACCTCACCGCGAGGGAGTTCTCCCGCAGCGTGCCGCGCGCCGTGGTGAACGCGCCCTGCGACTCGGCGTGGTCGTGCCAGCCCGTGCCCGTGCCGGGCGGCCAGCCGATCAGCCAGGCCTCGCTCCCGCCGGGCCCGTCGAGCCGTACCCAGGTACGGCCCTCGGGGTCCAGGGGAAGGGAGTCGATCAGTTCGTCGTCCGCCGCCGTCCGCCGGACGAAGTCCAGAAGGTCGGCGGCCGTGGGCGCGGCGCCGGCGGAGGAGACGACAGGGGAAGGTGAGACATGCTCGGGCACGGAGGACCGTCCTGGGAGTTCGCGGGAGAGCGCGCGACGGCACGCCGACAGCGGTCGGCGGCGAGGGTCACGCGAAGGGAGGGGCGAATTCAGCAGGACGGGCGACACACGCAGCCCGCGAAACGGAGGAGATCCATATGGACCCTCCGCCACAGGCGCACGTCGGTGTCGGTCACGCTCCGGAGTACACCATGCGCGCCCGTGAGGGTCAATTGATGTCCGCGGTGCGGTCGGTCTTCTCGGGCGCCGCCTTCACGGGAGCGACCCCGGCCGCCTTGCCGGAGACCCCGGAGACCCCGGAGACCTCCGAGACCGGCGCGGCCTCCGCCTTCCCACCACGCGTCGCGTCCGCCGCCGCGTACAGCTCGTCCGGCCGGACGCCCCCGAAGGAGGCGACCAGGTGCCCGTCCGGGCGTACCAGCAGGACGGTGTGGGCCACCGCGCCCGGGTACGCCTCCGTCACCAGCAGCTCCGCCTTCACCGGCAGGGCCTGCACCGCCTCCGCGAGCCGCGGCATCACGCCCGCGCTCATCCAGTGCCGCCGGTCCCACACCCCTGTCCCGGGCGCGACGAGCACCACGAGCAGCCGCCCCCGGCCGAGCCGGTCCCGGAGCCGTACCGTCGTGCCGTCCGGCGCCGTCACGCGTACGTCCTCCACCGGCGCGCCCGCCCCCGTGCCCACCGCGCTCCGTGACGCCCCGGCGTCTTCGGGCGCGAGGGGGGAGTGCGGGTACGCGGGGGGCGCGCCCAGCGGGCCGCGCCCCAGGTGACCATCCGTCAACAGGGCGTCGTGGCTGCGGGAACCGCCGGGCAGATACGTCCGCAGGCCCCCGCCGCCGCGCAGCACCGGAAGGGACTGGTCGGCCGCCCGCAGTCGGGAGGCGACGGCGGCCCGCCGCTCGCTCTGGTAGCTGTCGAGCAGCGTGTCCGAGGCCCCGTGGTGCCAGGCGTACGCGAGCTTCCAGGCCAGGTTTTCGGCGTCCCGGAGCCCCTCGTCGAGGCCCTGCGTACCGACCGCGCCGAGCAGATGCGCCGCGTCGCCCGCCAGGAACACCCGGTCCACCCGCCAGCGGCGCGCGAGCCGGTGGTGCAGCGTGTGGACACCGGTGTCGATCAACTCGTACGGCGGAGTCGTCCCGCCGCACCAGCCGGCCAGCGTGTCACGGATCCTGGTGACGAGCGCGTCGGGGGTGACGAGGTCGCCGCGCGGCGGCAGCAGCCAGTCGATCCGCCAGACCCCGTCCGGCAGCGGGCGGGCCGTGACCTCCTCGCCGCCGCCCCGCCACGGCGGCTGACGGTGCAACAGGGCCTCGCCGGGCCAGGGGAGTTCGGTGCGCAGCGCGGCCACCGCGTGCCGTTCCACCGCCGTACGCCCCGGGAACCGGATCGAGAGCAGCTTGCGCACCGTGGAGCGGGCGCCGTCGCAACCGACCAGATGGCTGCCGCGCCACCAGGTGCCACCGGACGTGGCCCCGGGGCGGCGGGTGTGCGCGGTGACCGCGCGGGCGTCCTGCTCGATCGTGTCGAGACGGGCGTCGGTGACGAGCTGGATCAGCTCCTGTCCGGCGATCGCGTCGCGCAGCCCGCGCGCGAGGGCGTGCTGCGGGATGTGCAGGGGAGCCGCCGGGCCCCCGTCGTCACTCTCCGTGTCGCCGAGCCCGAGGCTGAGCTCGATGTGCCTCATCTGTTGCTTGCGACGCATCGAGCGCCAGCCGACCCATCGGACCCCTTCGTCACGCAGGGTGGCGCAGCCGAGCCGCTCGACCATCGCGGCCATGTCCGCGCGCAGCACGACCGTACGGGCGGGGCGCGGATCCTCTTTGCCCGGGCCCTCGTCGAGGACGACGCTGGGTACTCCCTGCGAGGCCAGGGCAAGGGAGAGCGCGAGGCCCACGGGCCCCGCGCCGACGACGATCACCGGGTCCACGGCGCGGCTCCTGAAGGCCGTTCGGTCATGCGGATAGCACAGCGAAGTGTGGCGCGAGCCCGGTGCGTGATCACAGAACGTATGCAACCCATTGCGGGTGCTTGCGTCAAGCGACGGGGGCAGCGGCGCGACCGCCACTGCCCCCGGATGATGTCACATACTGTCAGTTCTTCGAGATACCGGGCCCGTCGGACCCGTCGCCCGCGCCGCCGACGGTGTTCCCGTAGGCCCCGCCGACCTCGGCGCTGAGCACGACGTCCTGCGCAGCCGCGGCGGGGACCAGGATCCCCGTCTTCGCGCGCCGTCCCCGCTTCTCGATCCAGGTGGCGAGCGCCGAGAGCGCCAGGCACAGCGCGATGTAGATGATGCCGAAGACCACGATGGTGGAGACGTACGGGTACTGGCCGTTGACCTGCGTGTTGGAGGCGATCAGCCGGGCCGAGTAGAGCAGCTCGGGGTAGAGGATCACGAAGCCGAGCGAGGTGTCCTTCAGGGTGACGACCAGCTGGCTGATGATCGTCGGCAGCATCGCCCGGACGGCCTGCGGCATCAGGACGGTCGTCATGACCTGCGTCTTGCTCATGCCCAGGGCGTACGCGGCCTCGCGCTGCCCCTTGGGCACGGAGTTCACGCCGGCGCGCAGGATCTCGGCCTGGACGCAGCCGTTGTAGATCGACAGGCCGATGGCCAGCGCCCACATCGAGTAGTCGACCAGGAAGGCGACCCACACGGCGTAGATCGTGATCAGCAGCGGGATCGAGCGGAAGATTTCGATGAAGCCGGTGGCTGCCACACGGACCGGCGCGCGGTCCGAGAGCCGGGCGACGGCGAGCAGTACACCGAGGACGAGCGAGCCGACCGCCGCGAGACCGAAGGCCTTCAGGGTGGCGAGCAGGGCGTCGGCGATGTTCTGCCGGATGCCCGCGTAGTTGAAGATGTCCCACATCGCGGGGTCGAGGTGACCCTTGTCGGCCAGCCGGATCACGCTCACCGCGAGCAGCGCGAGGATGGCGACGGTGCCCACGACGGCGTAGATCCGGTTGCGGACACGCGCCTTGGGGCCCGGGGTGTCGAAGAGAACGCTGGCACTCATCGGGCGACCTCCATGCGGCGCTCAAGGAGACGGAAGATCCCGCTGATGGTGAAGGTGACGACGAGGTACGCGGCGGCCACCCACGCGAAGATCGGGCCGATGGCGTAACCCTGCTCGCTCATCAGCGTCTGCCAGCCGAAGAGTTCGGTGACACTGAACGCGCCCGCGATGGCCGAGTTCTTGGTGAGCGCGATGAAGATCGAGCTCAGCGGGGGCAGGACGGTCCGGGTGGCCTGCGGCAGCACGATCATCCGCAGCGTCTGCGCGAACGTCATGCCCAGCGAACGGGCGGCTTCCGCCTGACCGATCGGCACCGTGCTGATGCCCGAGCGGACGGCCTCGGCGACGAACGAGGAGGTGTAGAAGCCGAGCGCGAGCGAGCCGAGCACGAAGGGGCTCATGCCCGGGAACAGGATCTCCGGGATGACGAAGAACGAGACGAGGAAGAGCAGCGTCAGCGGGGTGTTGCGCAGCAGCGTGACCCAGGCGGTCCCGAAGAAGCGCAGCGGCGGGACGGGCGAGACCCGGAAGCCGGCGACGATGATGCCGAGGACCAGCGCGAGGACCGAGCTGACGGCGGTGATCGACACGGTTCCTATGAAGCCGTCTCGGAACTCCGGGAAATGGTCGAGCAGTACGTTCATGAGGTCTCCGCGTCGGCGGTCAGCGGCTTACGGGCAGGAGGAGGGGCGCCCCGTACTCCCGTACGGGGCGCTCGACTTCAGGCGAGGATCAGTAGCGGACGAGCGCCGGCGGCTCGATGTAGTCGGAGCCGGACAGACCCAGGGTGGCCTCGTAGATCTTCTTGTACGTGCCGTCCTTGGTGTACTTCTCAAGGATGTCGCTGATCTTGTCGCGCAGGACCTTGTCGTCCTTGTTCATGCCGATGCCGTAGGGCTCCTCGGTGAACGGCTTGCCGACGACCTTGAGCTTGCCGGAGTTGGCGGCGGCGTAGCCCTTGAGGATGGCGTCGTCGGTGGTGACCGCGTCGACCTGCTTGGTGAGCAGCTGCTGCACGCAGTCGGAGTACTTCGCCAGCTCGGTGGTCTGGGCGCCGTACTCGGGCTTCTTGATCTCCTGCAGCGGGGTGGAGCCCGTGATGGAGCAGACCTTCTTGCCCTTGAGGGTGGTCGGACCGGTGATCGCGGTCTCGTCCTTGCGGACCAGGAGGTCGGCGCCGGCCTTGTAGTACGGACCCGCGAAGCCGACCTGCGCCTTGCGCTTGTCGTTGATCGTGTACGTACCGACGTAGTAGTCGACCTGGCCCGTCGAGATCGCCGTCTCACGGAGCTTGGAGTCGACGGTCTTCCACTCGATCTTGTCCTCGGTGAAGCCGAGCTCCGCTGCGACCATCTTGGCGATCTCGACGTCGAAGCCGGAGCGCTCCTTGGTGGCCTGGTCCTCGAAGCCGAGGTAGGGCTGGTCGGCCTTGGAGCCGATGACCAGCTTGCCGCGCTTCTGCGCCTCCTTGAAGGTCGGCGAGTCCAGCTTCACGTCGGTGGCGACGATGTACTTGGGGAGCTGCGGGGCGCTCGAATCGCCGGGCTTCACGGCGGGCTTGTCGCCGGCCGAGCCCTCCTTGCCACCACAGGCGGTCGCGGTGAGCGCGAGCACGGCGACGGCCACGGCCGCGGACTTGCGGAGCTTCATGGTGAACATCCCTTGATTCGTGGGTTGTTGATCGGCAGGGTGAATCATGCGGGCTGACCGTCGTCAGTGGTGCAGGATTTTCGAAAGGAAGTCCTTGGCCCGGTCGCTTCGCGGGTTGCTGAAGAACTGGTCCGGCGTGGCCTGTTCGACGATCTTGCCGTCCGCCATGAACACCACGCGGTTGGCCGCGGAACGCGCGAAACCCATCTCGTGGGTGACGACGACCATGGTCATGCCGTCGCGCGCCAGCTGCTGCATGACCTCCAGGACCTCGTTGATCATCTCGGGGTCGAGTGCGGAGGTCGGCTCGTCGAACAGCATGACCTTCGGGTTCATCGCCAACGCGCGTGCGATCGCCACGCGCTGCTGCTGACCGCCCGAGAGCTGCGCCGGGTACTTGTCCGCCTGGGTGCCGACACCCACCCGGTCGAGCAGTGCGCGGGCCTTGGTCTCGGCGGCCTTCTTCTCCGTCTTGCGGACCTTGACCTGGCCCAGCATCACGTTCTCGAGCACCGTCTTGTGCGCGAAGAGATTGAAGGACTGGAAGACCATGCCGACGTCGGCGCGCAGCCGGGCCAGCTCCTTGCCCTCCTGGGGCAGCGGCCGGTCGTCGATCGTGATGGTGCCGGAGTCGATCGCCTCCAGGCGGTTGATGGTGCGGCACAGTGTGGACTTACCGGACCCGGAGGGTCCGATGACGACCACGACCTCGCCACGGGCGATCGTCAGGTCGATGTCCTGGAGCACATGCAGCGCGCCGAAGTGCTTGTTCACGTTGGACAGTACGACCAGGTCGCCCGCCGCCGGTACGGCGTCTTCCGAGCCCTTGGTCACTGACACTCCGCTCATCGGCTTTTGCTCCGTCCTCCTCGGTTGGGGAGGACACTAGGCATGCCGTGGGATGACCGTCATTACATCTGAGCGGAAATTGAGGATAACGATACGGCCTCATCCGGACACAGTGCGTGAAGGGGGCCTGCGGTGGCGTACCGGGTGCATAACGGAAACCCCCGGGTCACAGGGGGACACTTGACTGTGACGGTGACCATCGGCGTTCATGCCCTGGTACACAGAAAGCCATCGGGCCATCACGAAGCCACCGGAGGGGGGCCATGAGACTCCTGCTCGTCGAGGACGACGATCACGTAGCCGCGGCCCTGTCCGCCGTACTGGCGAAGCACGGCTTCATGGTCACGCATGCCCGCAACGGCGAGGAGGCGCTCCAGGCGGTGCTGCCCGCCGCGCACGGGGAGCGTCCTTCCTACGGGGTGATCCTGCTCGACCTCGGACTGCCCGACCAGGACGGATACCAGGTCTGCGGCCGGATCCGTAAGCTCACCAGCACCCCCGTGATCATGGTGACCGCGCGGGCCGACGTACGTTCCCGGATACACGGCCTGAACCTCGGGGCCGACGACTACGTGGTGAAGCCGTACGACACCGGAGAACTGCTCGCCCGGATCCACGCCGTCAGCCGCCGCACGGCTGCGGGCGACGAGGCCGGCTCGGCCGGCGAGGGCGCCGCGCTGCGGCTCGGCTCCGTCGTCATCGAGCTGCCCACCCGCCGGGTCAGCGTCGACGGCGCGCCCGTGCCGCTCACCCGCAAGGAGTTCGACCTGCTCGCCCTGCTCGCCCAGCGGCCCGGCGTGGTCTTCCGGCGCGAGCAGATCATCAGCGAGGTCTGGCGCACCAACTGGGAGGGGACCGGACGCACCCTGGAGGTGCACGTGGCCTCCCTCCGCTCCAAGCTCGCGATGCCCGCCCTGATCGAGACCGTGCGCGGCGTCGGCTACCGCCTGGTCGCCCCGGCCGCCTAGCAGCCCGGCAGCCACGTGCGCACACGTCTCCTCCCGCTCCTCCTCGTCCTGATGGCCGGGGTGCTCCTCGCCCTCGGCTTCCCGCTCGCCGCCAGCCTCGCCGCGGCCGAGCAGCAGCGCGTGATCGTCGACCGGCTCGACGACTCCGCGCGCTTCGCCGCGCTCGCCCAGTTCGTCAACGAGTCCGAACCCTTCGTCGACGAGCGCCGCACCACCCTGCGCGGCGAACTCGCCAGCTACCACGACGTGTACGGCATTCGGACGGGCATCTTCTACCGCGACAACGGGGCCATGGCCGCCGCGCCCGAGGACTGGGTCGTCCCGTACGAGGGTGAGGGCCGCCGCGCCTTCAACGAGGCCCTGCTCGGGCGCCGCAGCCACGACCCGCCGCAGGTGTGGCCGTGGCAGCCGCAGGCCCGACTGACGATCGCCTCGCCGGTCGTACGGGACGGGGACGTCATCGCCGTCGTGGTCACCGACTCGCCCACCGGACAGATGCGCTCACGCATCCTGACCGGCTGGCTGATCATCGCGGCCGGGGAGTCCGCCGCGATGCTGCTCGCGGTCGGCGCCGCCTTCCGGCTCACCGGCTGGGTGCTGCGGCCGGTTCGCGTCCTCGACGCGGTCACCCACGACATCGCCACCGGCCGGATGAAGTCCCGGGTCGCCGCGGCCGGCGGACCGCCCGAACTGCGCCGTCTGGCCCGGTCGTTCAACGAGATGGCCGACAACGTCGAAGAAGTCCTGGAGCAGCAGCGGGCCTTCGTCGCCGACGCCTCGCACCAGTTGCGCAACCCGCTCTCCGCGCTGCTGCTTCGTATCGAGCTGCTCGCCCTCGAACTCCCCGAGGGGAACGAGGAGATCGCCTCCGTCCGTACCGAGGGCAAGCGGCTGGCCGAGGTCCTCGACGACCTGCTGGACCTCGCGCTGGCCGAGCACGCGGCCGCCGATCTGCGCCTCACCGACATCGGCGCGCTGGTGGCCGAGCGGATCGCGGCGTGGCGGCCGCTCGCCGACGAGAAGGGCGTACGGCTCGGTGGGGAGCGGCGCGCGGTGACGGCGTGGGCGGACCCGGTGGCGCTCTCCAGCGCGCTCGACGCGGTGATCGACAACGCGCTGAAGTTCACCCCGGAGGGTGGGGAGGTCACGGTCGCCGTGGCCTCGCAGGGCGACACCTGCACGATCGTGGTGGCGGACGGCGGCCCTGGGCTCACCGACGAGGAGCTCGACCGGGTCGGAGACCGCTTCTGGCGCAGCAACCGCCACCAGAACATCAAGGGCTCGGGGCTCGGCCTGTCGATCTCCCGGGTGCTCCTGGCTGCGGGCGGCGGCTCGATCGCCTACGCGCCGAACGAGCCGCACGGGCTGCGGGTGACGGTCACGGTGCCGAGGACGGGGCCGCAGGGGCGGTGAGGGCGGCTGGGCGCCTCGGGCCCGGGTGCTTTTGAGCCGGGCGCTTTGACCCGGGTGCTCTTGATCCGGGTGCTCGTGACCCGGGTGCTCTTGACCTGGGTGCTCGTGACCCGGGTGCTTCTACGGCTTCACGGAGCGGTAGTAGCGGCGGGCGCCCTCGTGGAGGGACAGGGGCTCCGTGTAGATCGCGGTGCGCAGGTCCACCAGCTGCGCCGGGTGGACCTGGCTGCCGATCCGGTCCCGGCTTCTGATCACCGTCCGGGTGAAACCCTCCACCAGCGCCGGATCCGCCGCGTCCGTCGTCACCAGCAGGTTCGCCACGGCCAGCGTCTCCACCGGCTGACCGTCCTGCGCCAGGGCGTAGGCGTCCGCCGGAATCTCCGCCGAGCGGTAGTGGCGCGTCGACTCGCCCACGTCGTGGACCTTGTCCACCAGGGTGCTCTCCATCGAGACCAGCCGTACCGGAAGGCGCTCGGACAGCGCCTGGACCGCGCTGGTGGGCAGACCGCCCGACCAGAAGAACGCGTCCAGCCGCCCCCGCTCCAGAAGGCCCGGCATCGTGTCGATGCCCGCCGAGACCGGCTCGACGTTCTTGCCGGGCGTGAGACCGCCCGCCGCGAGGACCCGGTCGGCGATGAGCCGCACGCCGGAGCCCTCCTGCCCGACGCCGACCCGCAGCCCGCGCAGATCGGCCACGGACCGCACGGGCGAGTCCTTGCGGACGACGAGCTGGACGTAGTCGTCGTAGAGCCGGGCGCTGCCGCGCAGCCGGTCGTGGCCGGGCTTGCGGTCGCGCTGGTACTGGGCCACGGCGTCGGCCGTCGCAACGGTGAAGTCCGCCTCGCCCGAGGCGAGGCGCGCCAGGTTCTGCTGGGATCCCTGGCTGTCCTTCAGCGTTATCGAGACGTCCGGCAGATCGGTCGCGAGCGCCTGCTGCAGCAGCTTGCCGTACCGCTGGTAGACCCCGGTGGGGACGCCCGTACTGAACGTGACGTTGCCGCTCGGCGCCGGTGTACCGAACGGAACCAGCCACCACACCAGCAGCCCGCACACCACCAGAAGCACCGCCGACACCGGGAGCAGGCGGCGGCGGGCGGATCGGGAGAAGGAGGCGAGCATGGCGCGATCCTGCCAGTTCGATCCCCGCCCTGGCCAGGCCGTACGGGGATCAAAGCCCTTCGGCCTGGCCCCGCAGCCAGCTGAGCAGGGCGGCGATCCGCTGGTCCTGCTCGGGCGGCCGCCGGCTGAGCAGGTGGTACCCCGTGCCGTCCTCGACCAGGCCGAAGGGCGCGACGAGCCGTCCGCTCAGCAGGTCGTCGTGGACGAGTGCGTACGGGCCGATGGCCATGCCGACGCCGGCGACCGCCGCCTGGAGCGCCAGGTAGAAGTGCTCGAAGCTCTGCTCCCCGGCGGGTTCGACGCGGCGCTGCGTGATGCGCTGCCAGTCCGCCCAGGCCCGTGGTCGGGTGCTCGTGTGCAGAATCGTCACACCGACGACGTCGAGCTCCCCCGCGTACCGCCTCGCCAGCTCCGGACCGCAGACCGGACCGATGCGCTCCGGGAAGAGCGGGGAGCGGCTCACCTCCGGGGGCACGGGGAAGTCGTCGCGGCGCAGGGCGGCGTCGACGGGGTCCCGGTCGAAGGCCACGGGCCCGCCGCCCGCAGACAGGTGCACGGTCAGGCCGGGCACCTGGACCGCGAGGTCGGGGAGGCGGGGGATGAGCCAGCGCATCAGCAGGGTCGGCTCGCAGGAGAGCGCGAGCGGACCGCCGCGCTCGCGGCCCGAGACCTCCCGGGCCGCCGTGTCGACCTGATCGAGCGCGTCCCGGACGGCGGCCGCGAGGCGGCGGGCCTGCGGGGTCGGCCGCAGCGAGCGGGTCCCGCGCTCGAAGAGCGTGACACCCAGGGCCTTCTCCAGATTCTTGATCTGGCGGCTGACGGCGCCGTGGGTCACGTGCAGCTCCTGCGCGGCCCGGGTCATGCTCGCGTGCCGCACGGTCGCCTCGAAGGGGAGCAGCGAGTTCAGCGGGGGGAGGTCGGGCCAGCGCATGTGTGAAAACTACTCACAGGTGGGGTGAGAAGGAATCGCTTGTCCGGCGGTCTTCACGGGCGCCAGGGTTGACGGCAGTGGCGGCGGCGTCACGGCGAAGGCTCGGTGCAGTGCGGTGCGGTGCGACGCGACGCGACGCGATGCGGCTCGGCGTGGGCCGGCCGGCCCGCGGGTCGCGCTGCCGGACGCCCCGACCGACACGACTCCGAGCACGATTCCGAGGAGGACGAGACATGAGGCGTGAGCCACCAGCCGAGGCCGTGACGGGCATCGCCGTCCTCGCGGACGACCTCACGAGCGCGGGCGACGGCGCGGCGCCCTTCCGCAGGACGGGACACCGGGCGGAGGTCCTGCTGTCGGGGGCCGTCGAGCCGGACGACGCGGCGGCCGAGGACGGAGTCGTCGCCGTCGACCTCGGCAGCCGACTCCTCGACGAGGCGACGGCCGGGGCCCTGACCGCGCGGTTCGCGGCCGCGTTCGCCGGCTCCGACCTGCTGATCAAGACCGTCGACTCGACGCTCCGGGGCCATGTGGCCGCCGAGATCCGCGCGGCCCAGGCCGGTTCGGGCCGACGGGCCGTCGTCGTCGCGCCCGCCTTCCCCGCCGAGGGCAGGACCACGGTCGGCGGGATCCAGCACGTCCACGGCGTACCGGTGCACCAGACGGACTTCGCCCGCGACCCGGCCCATCCCGTCCGCACGGCCGACCTCGCCCGACTGCTGCCCGAGGCGGAAGTCCTCGAACCGGAGCGGTTCGGGAAGCTGCCGGAACTCATCGACGCGGGCGGCGTGTTCGTCTGCTCGGCGGCCACGGACGCCGAGCTCGGCCTGCTGGTGTCCTCCGTGCCCCGACCGGGCGACGTCCTCTGGGTCGGCTCCCCGGGCCTCGCCGCCGCGCTGGCCGGACACCACTCCCGTAACCCTGCGACACCTCCACCCGACGTGCCCGGCGCACGGCGTCCCCTGATCGTGGTGGGCAGCGCGCACCCGGCCACCCGGCGCCAGCTGGACCGGCTGCGCGCCCGCGAGGACGTGGGCGCGGCCGACGCTTCGGCCGCCCCGGCCGAGGTCCTCGCGGCCCTGCGCCGATCCTCCGCGCCCGTGCTCGTCGTCCACACCCCGGACGCCCGACGTGCCGACCCCGGCTCGCTGACCGGCGACCTGGCCGTCGTCGTACGGGAGTCGGTGTCGGACGGCCTGGTCGACGGACTCGTGCTGACCGGCGGGGCGACCGCGGTGGCCGCCCTCGAAGCCCTCGGCGCCGCCGGCCTCGAACTGGCCGACGAGCCCGAAGCGGGAGTCGCCCGCGGCCTCCTGCTCGGCGGCCCGCTCCGTATCCCCGTCCTGATCAAAGCGGGAGGCTTCGGCGACGACGGAACGCTCGACCGCCTCCGCCGCCTCCTCGTGGAGGGTGGGCCGACCCGATGACGCCCACGACCCCCATCGCCGTGACCATGGGCGACCCGAACGGCATCGGCCCCGAGATCACCGTCAAGGCCTACGCCGACCCACGGCGCCGTACCCCGGTCGTCGTCATCGGCGACCCGGCCGCCCTCACCCGGGCCTGCCGGACCACGGCCACCGAGCTGACCGTGCGCCCGATCGCCTCCGTCGCGGACGCGGCGCACAGCCCCGGAGTCCTGGACGTCCTCCCCGAGGGCACGCTCCCCGACGACCTGGCTCTCGGCACGGTGGACGCCCGCGCCGGAGCCGCCTCGTTCGGGTACGTACGCCGGGGCATCGAGCTCGCCCTCCGCGGCGAGGTCCGCGCCCTGACCACCGCACCGATCAACAAGGAGGCGCTCGGACTGGCCGGGCTGCCCTACCCGGGCCACACCGAGATCCTCGCCGACCTCTCAGGCACCGGCGACTACGCCATGATGATGGCCAACGAGGACCTGCGGATCGTCCTGGTCACCGTCCACCAGTCGCTGCGCACCGCGATCGACTCCCTCACCACCGCCCGCGAGCTGGAGATCATCCGGCTGACGGACCGGACACTGCGGGCCGGCCGCACCACGGGTCCCTCCGGGATCCGCCCCCGCATCGCCGTCGCCGCCCTCAACCCGCACGCCGGGGAGAACGGACTGTTCGGCCGCGAGGACCTCGACATCATCGAACCGGCCGTACGGGCCGCCCGGCGGGAAGGCATCGACGCCAGCGGCCCCTGGCCCGCCGACACCGTCTTCATGCGCGCCCGCGCGGGCGAGTTCGACGCCGTCGTGGCCCAGTACCACGACCAGGGGCTCATACCGGTCAAGTACCTGGGTCTGGAGCACGGCGTCAACATCACCATCGGCCTGCCGTTCGTCCGCACCAGCGTCGACCACGGCACGGCCTTCGACCTCGCCGGCCGGGGCACCGCCGACCACACCAGCCTGCTCACCGCCCTGCACCAGGCCGACGAGCTGGCCGCCCAGGCGCCGACTCCCGACCTCGGCCCCCGCACCTGACCTTGCAGGCCCCCGCACCTGACCTTGCAGGCCCCCGCACCCGACCCGGAGGACCCTCATGGACTTCATCTTCATGCTCACCCGTGACGACAGGACCGTCACGGACTGCCTCGACGTCCTCGACACCGTCCGGGACCTCGGCGTCGGCCACCTCGGCTTCAAAGACGTCGGAGTCGAGCCCGCCGCCCTGGAACGGCTCCACCGGCGGATCGCGGACATGGGCGCCACCAGCTACCTCGAAGTGGTCAGCACCACCCGCGACGAGGCGCTCACCTCCGTCCGTCGCGCGATCGACCTCGGCGTCGACCGGCTCATGGGCGGCACCTGGATCGAGGAGACCCTCGCCCTCCTCGCGGGCACCTCCGTCGAGTTCCTCCCGTTCGTGGGCGAACCGCTCGGCCACCCCACCCGCCTCGCCGGCGGCCCCGACCGGATCGCCGACGACTGCCGCCGGGCCGAGGCCGCGGGCTGCGCCGGCGTCGACCTGCTCGCCTACCGCGCCACCGAGGCGGACCCGCTCGACCTCGTCCGGGCCGCCCGCGCGGCCACCACGGGCCGTCTCGTCGTGGCCGGCAGCATCACCACGAGCGCCCGGATACACGCGGTGGCGGCCGCCGGAGCCGACGCCTTCACCATCGGTTCCGCCGCCTTCGACGGGTCGCTCCGCCCCGACGCGGGCACCCTCGCCGCCCAGCTCGGCGTGCCCCTCGAAGCCGCCGCGAGCGCCCCCGCGCCCGGGCCCCGGCGGATCGGGCCGGGGCTGTCCCCGGCACCGCATACCCTTGTTCCATGACCAGCAGCGACCGGAGCCAGGCAGTGGACGTCCAGCGAACCTACGAAGTACGCACCTACGGGTGCCAGATGAACGTCCACGACTCCGAGCGGCTCTCCGGTCTGCTGGAGGACGCCGGCTACGTCCGAGCCCCCGAGGGCTCCGACGGTGACGCCGACGTCGTCGTCTTCAACACCTGCGCGGTCCGTGAGAACGCCGACAACAAGCTCTACGGCAACCTCGGCCGGCTCGCCCCCAGGAAGACCACGCGCCCGGGCATGCAGATCGCCGTCGGCGGCTGCCTCGCCCAGAAGGACCGCGACACCATCGTCGAGAAGGCCCCCTGGGTCGACGTCGTCTTCGGCACGCACAACATCGGCAAGCTGCCGGTCCTCCTGGAGCGCGCCCGCGTCCAGGAAGAGGCCCAGATCGAGATCGCCGAGTCGCTGGAGGCCTTCCCCTCCACGCTGCCGACCCGCCGCGAGTCCGCGTACGCCGCCTGGGTCTCGATCTCCGTCGGCTGCAACAACACCTGCACCTTCTGCATCGTCCCGGCGCTCCGCGGCAAGGAGGAGGACCGCCGCCCCGGCGACATCCTCGCCGAGATCGAGGCCCTGGTCGCCGAGGGCGTCTCGGAGATCACCCTGCTCGGCCAGAACGTCAACGCGTACGGCTCCGACCTCGGCGACCGCGAGGCCTTCTCCAAGCTGCTGCGCGCCTGCGGCGGGATCGAGGGCCTGGAGCGGGTCCGCTTCACCTCCCCGCACCCCCGGGACTTCACGGACGACGTCATCGCCGCGATGGCCGAGACCCCGAACGTGATGCCGCAGCTGCACATGCCGCTGCAGTCCGGCTCGGACACCGTCCTCCGGGCCATGCGCCGCTCCTACCGGCAGGAGCGTTTCCTCGGCATCATCGAGAAGGTCCGCGCGGCCATCCCGCACGCCGCCATCTCCACCGACATCATCGTGGGCTTCCCCGGCGAGACCGAGGAGGACTTCGAGCAGACCATGCACACGGTCCGCGAGGCCCGCTTCGCCAACGCCTTCACCTTCCAGTACTCCAAGCGGCCCGGGACCCCGGCTGCCGACATGGACGGCCAGATCCCCAAGGAAGTGGTCCAGGACCGCTACATGCGCCTGGTCGCCCTCCAGGAGGAGATCTCCTGGGAGGAGAACAAGAAGCAGGTCGGCCGGACGCTGGAGGTCATGGTCGCCGAGGGCGAGGGCCGCAAGGACGGCGCCACCCACCGCCTCTCCGGCCGCGCCCCCGACAACCGGCTCGTCCACTTCACCAAGCCGGACCAGGAGGTCCGCCCCGGCGACGTGGTGACCGTCGAGATCACCTACGCCGCCCCGCACCACCTCCTCGCCGAGGGCCCGACGACGTCGGTACGCCGTACCCGCGCCGGCGACGCCTGGGAGAAGCGCACCACCGCGGCCGCCGCCAAGCCGGCGGGCGTCCTGCTCGGACTCCCGCAGATCGGCGTCCCGGCCCCGCTGCCCGCGGCGTCGGCCCCGGCCTGCGGTAGTCACTGACACACGCGGAAGTCACCCACAGCTGACACATCCGAAGAACGGGGGGCCGGGATGGGGAACTGGATCGTCGTCGCGCAGCGCGGCAGCGGCGACTCGTACGTCTCCGAGGTGATCCGCAGGGTCACCGGCACACGGGAGGACGCGCGGGAGGCGATGCGCGCCGCCTCGCTCACCTACCACGAGCCATGGCGCGAGAAGTCGCGCCAGGTGTACCGGTTCCCCAGCGGCGACAGCTGCCTGGTGATCGTCAGAGGGCTGATGGCGGAGACGCAGTCGACGCTGAGCATCGCCGAGCTGGTCCACGACTCGGCCGACCCCGGGATCGCGAAAGCGGCCTCGGCCGACGAGCCCCAGGACCGCGTCCCGCCCATGGACTGGAGACCGTCGCAGTAGGCTGCGGATCATGCTTGTCGCCGCAGCCGTCTGTCCCTGTCCTCCCCTGCTCGTGCCCGAGGTAGCGGCGGGGGCCGTCGGTGAGCTCGGCGCAGCCCGGACGGCCTGTGCCGACGCCGTCGGGCTGCTCGCCGCGTCCCGGCCCGACCGGCTCTACGTCGTCGGACCGGCGGACGAGGGCGCGCGCGGTACGTTCCCGGGCGGGTCGACCGGCGACTTCGCTGGCTTCGGCGTCGACCTCTCCGTACGGCTCGGCTCCGGGCCCGAGGGTGAGCGCCCGCTGCCCGCCTCGCTCGCCGTCGCCGCCTGGCTCCTCCAGCGCACCGACTGGGCCGACGCGCCCGTCGAAGGTCTCGGGGTCGGACAGCCGCTGGAGGCCGGCCGATGCGCTTCCACCGGCCGCGAGCTGGCCGCTTCGGCCGACCGCGTGGCGCTCCTGGTGATGGGCGACGGCAGCGCCTGCCGCACCCTCAAGGCCCCCGGCTACCTGGACGAGCGTGCCGCCGCCTTCGACGCGGAGGCCGCCCGGGCGCTGGGCACGGCGGACGTGGACGCCCTGCTCGCCCTCGACGAGAACCTCGCGTACGAGCTGAAGGCGGCCGGCCGGGCCCCCTGGCAGGTGCTCGCGGGCGCGGCCGAGGGCGCCGGCCTCGACGGCAGGCTGCTGTACGAGGACGCCCCGTACGGCGTCGGGTACTTCGTGGCCGCCTGGTCGTAGCGGCGACACCTCGCACGGTGGACGACGAACGGCGGACGGCCGCGGAGCATCGCGCTCCGCGGCCGTCCGCCGTACGGGAGGGACCGTCGGGTGACGTCGGGCGTCAGGCCGCCGGCGGCGGCGTCTGGCCCGGACCCGGACCCTGGCCCGGACCCTGGCCCGGACCCTGGCCCGGACTCTGACCCGGAGCCGGGCCCTGACCCGGGTCCTCGCCGGGGCCCTTCGTGTCGTCGTCCTTGTGGGCGATCCGGTCAAGGGCGCCCTTGGCCTTGCCGGTGCCCGATTCGATCTTGGAGCTGTACTTGCCCTTGGTCTTCTCGTCGACCAGCTTCGCGGCCTTGTCCAGACCCTGGTCGATCTTGGCCTCATGCTGCTGGGCGAGGCCCGAGACCTTGTCCTTGGCCGGGGCGAGCTTGGCCTTCAGCGAATCCAGGAGGCCCATGGGTCACCTTCCCTCCGGTGGGTCCGTATGCCGTGCCCTGTCGCCAGGGACCCGCTACTTCCGGGCGCTTTCGCCGGCCTCGTTGTCCGCGGCCTCGTCCGCCGACTGCTGCTTCGGAATCTCCACGACCTCGACCACCTCGACGACCTCGGCCCCAGCGGACGCGTCGTCCGCCGCGGCCCCGTCGGCCTGTTCCGTGGCGGCGCCGGTCCCGGCACCGCTCTCGGCCTCGGTGGCCTCACCGCTCGGGGCGCCGGCCTCCGCCTCCTCCGGCGCGTCCGTCACGGCGACAGCCTGGGCCTCCTCCGTCGACGCCTCGGCAGCTTCCTTGCCCTTCCGCCGAAACATTGCAAAAACGCCCATTTCCACTCCATAGCGTACTCGTGTGGGAAAAGCCCCGCGGCGCCCGGGGCGCCCTGTTGCGCCACCCGGCGCAGCCGGTACGGAAACCGGCGGTCGGAACCTCGCAACTGGCAACGAACCCGGATGCGGGTCGTTACGTCGCTCATTCGGGGACCTGTCCGGAGGTTTGCGAGACTGTGACCGTGAGAAGTGCAGCTCCCGCCCCGCGGGTCATCGCCGTCGTCGGTCCCACAGCGGCCGGAAAGTCCGATCTGGGTGTATTCCTCGCCCGGCAACTGGGCGGCGAGGTCGTCAACGCCGACTCGATGCAGCTCTACCGGGGGATGGACATCGGTACCGCCAAGCTGACGCTGGAGGAGCGCGGCGGCATCCCGCACCACCTCCTCGACATCTGGGACGTGACGGAGGCCGCCAGCGTCGCCGAGTACCAGCGGCTCGCCCGGGCCGAGATCGACCGACTCCTGGCCGAGGGCCGCACCCCGGTCCTGGTGGGCGGCTCCGGCCTGTACGTACGGGGCGCCATCGACGCCCTGGAGTTCCCGGGCACGGACCCGGCCGTACGGGCCCGCCTGGAGGCGGAGCTGGCGGAGCGCGGCTCCGGCGTGCTGCACACCCGGCTCGCCGCGGCCGACCCCGGGGCCGCTCAGGCGATCCTCCCCAGCAACGGCCGCCGCATCGTCCGGGCCCTCGAAGTCATCGAGATCACCGGCAAGCCCTTCACCGCCAACCTGCCCGGCCACGACTCGGTCTACGACACCGTGCAGATCGGCGTCGACGTGGCGCGCCCCGAACTCGACGAACGGATCAGCACGCGCGTGGACCGGATGTGGGAGGCCGGACTCGTCGACGAGGTACGCGCCCTGGAGGCGCGGGGGCTTCGGGAGGGGCGCACGGCCGCCCGCGCGCTCGGCTACCAGCAGGTGCTCACGGCGCTCGCGGGGGAGTGCACCGACGACGAGGCGCGGGCCGAGACCGTACGCGCCACCAAACGCTTCGCGCGCCGTCAGGACTCGTGGTTCCGGCGCGACCCGCGGGTCCACTGGCTGAGCGGTGCGGTGGAAGACCGCGCGGAACTCCCGCGACAGGCGCTGACGTTGGTCGAACGAGCGGTTACAGCCTGATCACGTGATGGCATCGGGACGCCATGCCCGTCATTCCAGGGGTCTCTGGCGTGCCATCATCGAGCATCGATCGACCAAGTGGAGTCCGAGTGGGAGGGCGCGTGGCGATGGAGGCCGGCCCTCGCGACACAGAACAGCAGGACGCGGTCCCGGGGCAGGCCCCGGGGGACGCGCCCGGCCTGAGCCCGGACGGACCGGACGAAGCCGAGGGCTCGTCGGTCGAGGTCGACGCGGACGAGGTCGAGGTCGAACTGCGGCCGCAGCGCAGGCTGCGGATCTGGCAGCTCGCGCCCATCGTGGGTCTCGCCGCCGTCGGTTCGCTGATGTTCGCCTTCCCGCTCGCCTTCGGCTCCGGTGACGGCGGTGCCGTCGTCGCCATGCTCGGCCTGCTGATCAGCTGCTGCGCGGCCGGCTGGGGCATGATGGCGGCCCGCCGGGTCGGCTCCGCCTGGCCGGGCCTCCCGGCCCGCGGCTCCGGCGAACGGCCGAACTGGCGCGTCGTCGCCCTGTACGTGTTCGTCAGCGCGCTCCTGGTCGCCCTGGCCGTCTGGCGCGTCGCCCGGCTCCGCTGACCACCTGTCGGGGCGGACGCTCAAGGCGCCCGGCCCAAGGGGTGGAACTTCGAGCGGCTGTCGGACCCGGCCCGTACAGTTGATCCCGTGACCACCACGCAGACCTCGCCCATCACATTCCTCAAGGGCCACGGGACCGAGAACGACTTCGTGATCGTCCCCGACGCCGACAACGCCATCGAGCTGCCGGCCGCCGTCGTCGCGCGGCTGTGCGACCGGCGGGCCGGCATCGGCGGCGACGGAATTCTGCACGTGGTCCGCAGCGCGGCCCACCCCGAGGCGCGCGCGATGGCCGACGAGGCCGAGTGGTTCATGGACTACCGCAACGCGGACGGCTCGGTCGCCGAGATGTGCGGCAACGGCGTCCGCGTCTTCGCGCGCTACCTGGAGCACGCCGGGTACATCACCGCCGGCGAGGTCGCCGTCGCCACCCGGGGCGGGGTCAAGCGCGTCCACCTGGACAAGGACGGCTCCGTCACGGTCTCCATGGGCCGCGCCCGGCTCCCCGAGGACGGCGTCACCGTCACCGTCGACGGCCGCAGCTGGCCCGCCCGCAACGTGAACATGGGCAACCCGCACGCGGTGGCCTTCGTCGAGTCCCTCGACCACGCCGGCGACCTGTTCACCGAGCCCCCGTACGCCCCCTCCGAGGTCTTCCCGGACGGCGTGAACATCGAGTTCGTCGCCGACCGCGGCCCGCGCCACGTGGCCATGCGGGTGCACGAGCGCGGCGCCTCCGAGACCCGCTCCTGCGGCACGGGCGCGTGTGCCGTCGCCGTGGCCAGCGCCCGCCGGGACGGCGTCGACCCCGCCGCGAGCGGGACGCCCGTCACGTACACCGTGGACGTCCTCGGCGGGACGCTGACCATCACCGAGCACCCCGACGGAGAGCTCGACATGACCGGCCCGGCCGTCATCGTCGCCGAGGGCACGATCGACCCGTCCTGGCTCGCGGACGCCTGAGCCTCCGCACGCGGCCCGAGCCTCGTCCCGAGCATCCGTATCGGTAAGCCGCGAAAGCGCCCGACGGACACATTCGAAACTGTCAACGACTGATCGTTCGCTCGAATGGGTGATCCGTTTCACGCTGGGCGAGAGCGGGACTGCGCCACGTGGTGGGGTCGGTAGCATCAAGCACCGGCCCCGCGGGCACGCCTTGCCCGTCCACCGCCGGTCGACGTCGCCGGAGGTGCCCCATGAGTGCAGAGGCCACCAACCCTGTGAGCGCAGCGGAGGCCACCGGCCCCGACGCTCCCAGCCGCAGGCGCGCCCGTCCGAGGATCGACCTCCGCAGGCTGGGTCGCGCCGCCCTGCTCGGTCCCACCGCCCGGGACCGGCTGCCCGACGCGATCGGGCACGTCGCGGAGGCCCACCGCGCCCACCACTCCGACGCCGACCTCGCCGTGCTGCGCCGCGCCTACGTGCTGGCCGAGTTCTCGCACCGCGGCCAGTTCCGCAAGAGCGGTGAGCCGTACATCACGCACCCCCTCGCGGTCACCCTCATCCTCGCCGAACTCGGCGCCGAAACGACGACGTTGACCGCCGCCCTGCTCCACGACACCGTCGAGGACACGGAGGTGACGCTGGATCAGGTGCGGGAGCAGTTCGGCGACGAGGTCGCCTATCTCGTCGACGGGGTCACCAAGTTGGAGAAGGTGGACTACGGCGCCGCCGCCGAACCCGAGACCTTCCGCAAGATGCTCGTCGCCACGGGCAACGACGTCCGGGTCATGTCGATCAAACTCGCCGATCGGCTCCACAACATGCGCACGCTCGGCGTCATGCGCCCGGAGAAACAGGTCAGGATCGCCAAGGTCACCCGCGACGTCCTCATCCCGCTCGCCGAACGGCTCGGTGTCCAGGCGCTCAAGACCGAGCTGGAGGACCTCGTCTTCGCGATCCTCCACCCCGAGGAGTACGAGCGGACCCGCGCCCTCATCGCCGACAACACCGGCGCGGGTGACGCGCTCGCCGCCATCGCCGAAAGCCTCTCCGCCGTCCTGCGCGACGCCGGCATCGCCGCCGAAGTCCTCGTCAGACCACGGCACTTCGTCTCCGTCCACCGGGTCCACCTCAAGCGCGGCGACCTGCGCGGCAGCGACTTCGGGCGCCTCCTCGTCCTGGTCGCCGAGGACGCCGACTGTTACGCCGTACTCGGCGAACTCCACACCTGTTTCACGCCGGTGATCTCCGAGTTCAAGGACTTCATCGCGGCCCCCAAGTTCAACCTGTACCAGTCGCTGCACACCGCCGTCGCCGCCCCCGACGGAGCCGTCGCCGAAGTCCTCATCCGTACGCACCAGATGCACAAGGTCGCCGAGGCCGGCGTCGTCGCGCTGGGCAACCCGTACACGCCCCCGGCGAACGGCGACGGCGCCGAGCCCGCCGAGGACGGCGAGCGCGCCGACCCCACCCGGCCCGGCTGGCTCTCCCGGCTCCTCGACTGGCAGCAGTCCACCCCCGACCCGGACACCTTCTGGACCTCGCTCCGCGCCGACCTCGCCGAGGACCAGGAGATCACCGTCTTCCGCGCCGACGGCGGGATGCTCGGCCTGCCGGCCGGGGCGAGCTGCGTGGACGCCGCCTACGCGCAGCACGGCGCCACCGCCCACGGCTGCCTCGGCGCCCGCGTCAACGGCCGTCTGGCGACGCTCAGTACGGTCCTGAACGACGGCGACACCGTCCAGCTGCTGCTCGCCCAGGACACCGCCTCCGGGCCCTCCCCGGAGTGGCTGGACCACGCCCGTACGCCCGCAGCCCGGATCGCCATCACCGCCTGGCTCCAGACGCACCCGGAGGCCGCCAAGGCCCCGGAGGCCGACCCCAGGCCGCCCGTCTCCGTCACCGCCGACCGGCGCTCGGGCGCCAAGCTCCACGCCGACCTGCCCGGCACCCCGGCCACCGCCGTACGCCCGGCGGGCTGCTGCACACCCGTACCCCCCGACGAGATCACCGGCTTCCAGGTACGCGGCGGCTCCGTCACCGTCCACCGCACCGGCTGTGCCTCCGTCGACACGATGCGGCGGCACGGGCGCGAACCCGTCACCGTCCACTGGGGCGACACCGCCGAGTGCCGCGTCACGCTCGTCGCCGAGTCCTTCGGCCGGCCCCGGCTCCTCGCCGACCTCACCGAGGCCATCGCCGCCGCCGGCGTCGCCGTCGTCTCGGCGACCGTCGAGCCCCCGAGCGAACAGCGCGTGCGGCACACGTACACCCTGCAACTCCCGGACGCGGCAGGGCTGCCCGCCTTGATGCGGGCCATGCGCGACGTGGGCGGCGTCTACGACGTCAGCCGCGCCCAGCACCCCGCCACGCTCGAAGGCTGACCCCCGCCACGAAGGCCGGCGTCAGCACGCCCGTGACCCCTTCGAGTGGCGGGCGAGCGCGCCGCCCGGGGGAGCGGCTACGGCACTGGTAGCCGTAGCCCATGCCGCTCACACCAGCCCGAAACCCCTCCCCACGCGCGCGGTGGCTGCGCTCCGCCGTCCTGGTCGCCGCATCGGCCGGACTCGTCGCCGCCGCCCTCCCCGCGCCCGCGCCGCTCGGCATCGGGGACCCCCTCTTCCCGCATCTCGGCAACCCCGGATACGACGTCCTCACGTACGACATCGCCCTCACCTACGGGGGCAGGAACACCGAACCGCTCGCCGGCGTGACCCGCGTCGAGGCCCTCGCCACCGAGGACCTGGAACGGATCAACCTGGACTTCACGCACGGGACGGTCTCCGCCGTCACCGTGGACGGAGAGCCGGCGACCTTCGAGACCAGCGGCGAGGACCTGGTGATCACGCCCGTCCACGCGGCGGAGAGCGGCGACAGGCTGACCATCGATGTCACGCACACCAGCGACCCCGGCGGCCCCGCCGACGCCGGGGGCTGGATCCGCACCGGCGACGGGCTCGCCATGGCCAACCAGGCCGACGCCGCCCACCGGGTCTTCCCCTCCAACGACCACCCCGCCGACAAGGCGTACTTCACCTTCCGGATCACCGCGCCAAAGGAACTCACGGCCGTCGCCAACGGCCTCCCGGCGGGCCGGACCACCGACGGTGCCACCACCACCTGGACCTACCGCACCGCCCACCCCATGGCGACCGAACTCGCCCAGGTCTCCATCGGCCGCACCACCGTCGTCCGCCGGACCGGGCCGCACGGCCTGCCCCTGCGGGACGTCGTCCGCACCGCCGACCGTGACCTCCTGGAGCCCTGGCTCAAGCGCACCCCCGGACACGTCGAGTGGATGGAGCGCCAGGTCGGCCCGTACCCCTTCGAGACCTACGGACTGCTGATCGCCGACGCCGAAACCGGCTTCGAGCTGGAGACGCAGACCCTCTCTCTCTTCGAGAGAAGACTGTTCACCGATCCCGGCTTCCCCGAGTGGTACGTCGACTCGGTCATGGTCCACGAACTCGCCCACCACTGGTTCGGCAACAGCGTCTCGCCCCGCACCTGGTCCGACCTGTGGCTCAACGAAGGACACGCGAGCTGGTACGAGGCGGTGTACGCGGAGGAGACCGCAGGAAAGTCCCTGGAACGGCGCATGAAGGCCGCCTACGCCGCCTCCGACACCTGGCGCGCCGCCGGCGGCCCGCCGGCCGCGCCCGAGCCGCCCACGCCCGGCCAGAAGATCAGCCTCTTCCGGCCCGTCGTCTACGACGGCAGCGCCCTCGTCCTCTACGCCCTGCGCGAGGAGATCGGCAAGGAGGCCTTCCAGGAGCTGGAACGCCGCTGGGTGAGCGAGCACCGGGACGCCACCGCCACCACCGCCGACTTCACGGCCCTCGCCGCCGAGATCGCGGGACGTGACCTCACGTCCTTCTTCGCCGGCTGGCTGTACGCCGACAAGACCCCGCCGATGCCCGGACACCCCGACTGGCGCTCCCTCCCGGCGGACGAGCCACGCGGCGCCGCGAAGAGCGCGGCGAAACCGGGATGACGGGCCCGGGCCGACCGTGTCACCATCGTCAGGTCGACGACGTGGCCGGCCCGGGAATCTTTCCCCGCCGTCACACGTTGTGATCGACGCAACGACTTTCCATCGACGTAAGGATCAAATGACCTCCTCTTCATCCCCTTCCCAGGACGAACAGAGCTTCGCGGATTCGCGCCGCACCGAGAGCCTTCGGGCCGATGCCCTGATGGAAGAGGACGTCGCCTGGAGCCACGAGATCGACGGAGAGCGGGACGGCGATCAGTTCGACCGCTCCGAGCGCGCTGCCCTGCGGCGCGTGGCGGGCCTCTCCACCGAGCTCGAGGACGTCACCGAGGTCGAGTACCGGCAGCTGCGCCTGGAGCGCGTCGTGCTGGTCGGCGTATGGACCTCGGGGACCGTCCAGGACGCGGAGAACTCCCTCGCGGAGCTGGCGGCCCTCGCCGAGACGGCGGGCGCCGTGGTGCTCGACGGCGTGATCCAGCGCCGTGACAAGCCGGACCCGGCCACCTTCATCGGCTCGGGCAAGGCACGCGAGCTGCGGGACATCGTGCTCGAGACCGGTGCCGACACCGTCGTCTGCGACGGCGAACTCAGCCCCGGTCAGCTCATCGCCCTCGAAGACGTCGTCAAGGTCAAGGTGGTCGACCGGACCGCCCTGATCCTCGACATCTTCGCCCAGCACGCCAAGTCCCGGGAGGGCAAGGCACAGGTCGCGCTCGCGCAGATGCAGTACATGCTGCCGCGGCTGCGAGGCTGGGGTCAGTCGCTCTCCCGTCAGATGGGTGGCGGCGGCGGTGGCGGCATGGCCACCCGTGGTCCCGGTGAGACCAAGATCGAGACCGACCGGCGTCGGATCCGCGAGAAGATGGCGAAAATGCGCCGGGAGATCGCGGAGATGAAGACCGGCCGCGACATCAAGCGGCAGGAGCGGCGCCGTAACAAGGTTCCGTCGGTCGCCATCGCCGGTTACACCAACGCCGGCAAGTCCTCCCTTCTCAACCGGCTGACCGGCGCGGGCGTGCTGGTGGAGAACGCGCTGTTCGCCACCCTCGACCCGACCGTCCGCCGGGCCGAGACGCCCGGCGGCCGGGTGTACACACTGGCCGACACCGTCGGGTTCGTACGGCACCTGCCGCACCACCTGGTCGAGGCGTTCCGCTCCACCATGGAGGAGGTCGGCGACTCCGACCTCATCCTGCACGTGGTGGACGGCTCGCACCCGGCTCCGGAGGAGCAGCTCGCCGCCGTGCGCGAGGTGTTCCGCGACGTCGGCGCGGTGAACGTGCCGGAGGTCGTCGTCGTCAACAAGGCGGACGCGGCCGACCCGCTCGTCCTCCAGCGGCTGATGCGCGCCGAGCGGCACGCGATCGCGGTCTCCGCCCGCACGGGCGAGGGGATCGAGGAGCTGCTCGCGCTCATCGACGCCGAGCTGCCGCGCCCGAAGGTCGAGATCGAGGCGCTCGTGCCGTACACGGAAGGCGGTCTCGTCTCCCGGGTGCACGCCGAGGGTGAGCTGCTCTCCGAGGAGCACACGCCGGAAGGCACGCTGCTCAAGGCGCTGGTGCACGAGGAACTGGCGGCGTTCCTCGCGCCGTTCGTCCCGGCCGCGCACTGACACGGGTTCAGCACGACACACGGAAGGCCCCGCTCCCCGATCGGGGAGCGGGGCCTTCCGCATGTCACATCAATTCGGCGATCAGCGGGCGAACTTCTTGCTCACCATCTCGTGCGCGTCCTTCGCGCCCTTGCCGAGCTGCGGACCGGCCAGCCAGCCGTTGCCCCCGGCCGGGCCGATCGAGGTGTTCGACACCAGCGCCGGCTTGCCGTTCGGCATGGTCCGGATCCAGCCGCCGCCCGAGGACCCACCGGTCATGGTGCAGCCGATGCGGTACATGGTCGGCGTGGCGGGAGCCGTGGTCATCCGGGTCGGCCGGTCGACGCACTTGTGCATGATCAGACCGTTGTACGGCGCCGCCGCCGGGTAGCCCCAGGCGCCCATGTAGCCCGCCCGGGAGTGGGCCGGGGCCGAGAAGTCGATCGGCAGCGCGACGCCGACGGTCTCCTCCAGGGACTTCCTCCCCTGCTGCGGCTTCACGTGCAGCACGGCGTAGTCGTACGGCCAGGCCGCGTTCGTACCACCCCGGTTGATCCAGTCGCCCGAGGTCACCGCCCAGTCCGCCCAGTACTGACCGTACGGCGCGACCTCCTGCGGCTTCGCGTTGCGCAGCGCGGACGGCGACTTGCCGAGGTCGTTGTAGGCCGGGACGAAGGTGATGTTGCGGTACCAGCCGCCCCGCTGACCCGCGTGGACGCAGTGACCGGCGGTCCACACCATGTTGGACTTCCCGGGCCGGCGCGGGTCCTTCACGATCGTGCCGGAGCAGACCATGCTGCCCTGCGGAGAGTCGAAGAAGATCTTGCCGACCGGCGCGGCGTTGCGCTGGTACGGGGTCTTCTCCCGCTGCGCCTGGACGGGGCGCGGTACGGGGTCGCTGCCGCCGGAGCCGGCCGCCGTCGTCATCGTCTGGTCCGGGCTCTTCGCGGACTGCATCCGCTCGGGGTCCCAGAGCCCGTCGATCACGGGGTTGACGAAGTCCTCGGCCTCACGGAGCCAGGTGTCCTTGTTCCAGTTCTTCCATTCGCCCTCCTTCCACTTGTCCACATCGACGCCGCGCTTCTTCAGCTTGTCGGCGAGGTCCTGGGGGAGGGCGGCGTCCTCGCCGCCGCCCGTGGCGGACGCGGAGGCGCTCGACCCCGCGGCGGGCTTGTCGGCCGCCGGGGTCTCGGTCGGGCCGCAGGCGGTGGCGGTCAGCGCGAGCGCCGAGACCAGGCCGACGGTGGCTGGAAGCAGTCGTATGGAACGCATGCGTGGGGGTCCCCCTGATGAAGTGCGGTGTGTGATGTGCGGTGTGTGCTTACGTGGGTGGTGCGTGTGCGTTGTGTGCGTAGGGTGCGCGGCGCGGAAAGGGGCGGGACCCCGCAGGATCCCGCCCCGACCCGCTGTCCCTTAGCGGCCGGCGAACTTCTTGCTGACCTCGTCGTAGATGCCCTTGGCCTCGGTGCCGAGCCGCGGACCGGCCAGCCAGCCGGCCGTCACCGGGCCGATCGAGGTGTTGGACACCAGCGCCGGCCTGCCGTCCCGGCCCGCGGCCACCCAGCCGCCACCGGACGAACCACCGGTCATCGTGCAGCCGATGCGGTACATCGTCGGCTGGTCCGCCTTGACCGACAGACGGCCCGGCCTGTCCGTGCACTGGTACATCTTCTGGCCGTCGAAGGGCGGGCCCGCGGGGTAGCCGATGGCCTTCATGTTCGCGATCTTCGCCGCCGTCGGCGCGTTGAACTCCACCGGCAGCGCCGAACCGACCGTCTCCTCCAGCGACTTGCCCGTGCCGCCCTTCTCCGGGGTCACGTGGATCACCGCGAAGTCGTACGGAGCGCCCTGACCGCCGGTCGCCGCGCCCTCCGAGATCCACTGCTCGGAGGTCTGCGCCCAGTCGCCCCACCACACGCCGTACGGAGCGACCTGCTCGCGCGTCGCGTTCTCCAGCTGCGCGGTCGGCAGGGCCTTGTCGTTGTACGACGGCACGAAGGCGATGTTGCGGTACCAGCCGCCCTTCTTGCCGGCGTGCACGCAGTGGCCCGCCGTCCAGACCATGTTGGACTTGCCGGGGTTGGCCGGGTCCTTCACGACGGTGGCCGAGCAGACCATCGAACCCTCGGGTCCGTCGAAGAACACCTTGCCGGCCTCAGGGGCGTTGGCGTTGTACGTCGCCGGCACACCCTTCGCCCTGACCGGCGCGGGCGTCGGGTCGGTGACCCCCTTGTCGCCCTGCATGTCCTCCTCCTCGACCGGCTTGTCCGGGCGCTGCGCGTCGCGCATCCGGTCCGGGTCCCAGAGGTCCTCGATGATCGGGTTGACGTAGTCCTTGGCCTCACGCAGCCACTTGTCGCGGTCCCAGTTCTTCCACTCGCCGTTCCTCCACTTGTCCAGATCGATCCCGCGCTCCTTGAGCCTGTCCTTCAGATCGTCCGGAATCGTGATCTTGTCGGAGGTCGGGCTCGCGGGTGCACTGGGCTTGTCCCCCGCGTTCTCCTCGGTCGGGCCGCAGGCCGTCGCCGTCAGCGTCAACGCCGCGACGGCTGCCGCCGCGGCCAGTAGCGGACGAATCGCTCGCATCTCGTGATCCCCCTGGGACTACGTCAACTTGTGCATGAGTGAACTGTGGTGGCGCCGTCACGGGCGCCGAAAGTGCGGCCCCCACTATGCCGGTGCCGGAGGGGACGGTACCCGGCAGGTCCACGGTTCCGCCCGCGCACAGGCGTTGCCGGGTCGTGATCCCCGCCACGTCAAGGATCTTGGGATTCTCCCGTGATCCTTGGCAGTTCCCGTCGTTGGTACGTACGGGGGACACAGAGGGAGCGTTCAGGGCCGCCGTTCGCGGTGCGCAGCAACGTACCGATGTGCAACGCAACTGTTACAGCGGGAGGACACCGAGTCGTGGCCGTGACCGAACCAGCTCCGGCCGTACCGGCGGCCGCGCAGGCCCACCAGGGGGAGCGGAGGGGCGGCGCGGGAGCCGCTCTCGAAGGCATCCTGCGCCGCCAGTCGCTGCGCGAATCCGCCGCGCGCACCTACGCGCGGTCCCTGCCGATCGTCCCCGTCCGGGCCAGAGGCCTGACCATCGAAGGCGCGGACGGACGGCGCTATCTGGACTGCCTCTCCGGGGCAGGGACCTTGGCGCTCGGGCACAACCACCCGGTGGTGCTCGAAGCCATCAGGAAGGTGCTCGACTCCGGAGCACCCCTGCATGTCCTCGACCTCGCGACCCCGGTCAAGGACGCCTTCACCACCGAGCTGTTCGCGACGCTGCCCGCCGGACTCGCCGACAACGCGCGCATCCAGTTCTGCGGCCCGGCCGGGACGGACGCGGTGGAAGCCGCCCTGAAACTCGTCCGCACGGCCACCGGCCGCAGCGGGCTGCTCAGCTTCACCGGCGCCTACCACGGCATGACGGCCGGAGCCCTGGACGCCTCCGGGGGTGCGACGGACGTACGGGTCACCCGGCTGCCCTACCCGCAGAACTACCGCTGCCCCTTCGGCGTCGGCGGCGAACTCGGCGCCGAACTGGCCGCGCGCTGGACGGAGAACCTCCTGGACGACCCCAAGAGCGGGGTCGCCACGCCCGCCGCGATGATCCTCGAACCGGTGCAGGGGGAGGGCGGGGTCATCCCCGCGCCCGACGACTGGATGCGCAGCATGCGCGAGATCACCGCCGCCCGCTCCATCCCGCTCATCGCCGACGAGGTCCAGACGGGCGTCGGCCGCACCGGCGCCTTCTGGGCCGTCGAGCACAGCGGCATCGTGCCCGACGTCATGGTCCTCTCCAAGGCCATCGGCGGCTCCCTCCCGCTCGCGGTCGTCGTCTACCGCGCGGAGCTCGACGCCTGGGAGCCCGGAGCCCACGCCGGCACCTTCCGCGGCAACCAACTCGCCATGGCCGCCGGGGCCGCCACCCTCGCCTACGTACGGGAGAACCGGCTCGCCGACCGCGCCGCCACCCTCGGCGCCCGGATGCTCGCCCGCCTCCAGGGGCTGGCCGCCGCCCACCCCTGCATCGGTGACGTGCGCGGCCGGGGGCTCATGATCGGCGTCGAGCTCGTGGACCCGGACACGGCCGACGGCTCCGTGCCGCCGGCCGACGCCGCACTGGCCGTGGCCGTGCAGCAGGAGTGCCTGGACCGAGGTCTCATCGTCGAACTCGGCGGCCGGCACGCGGGCGTCGTCCGACTCCTGCCCCCGCTCACCCTCACCGACGAGCAGGCCGAGGCCGTCCTCGACCGCTTCGCCGACGCCCTGGCCGCCGCCGAACGAACCCACCGCCCGCGTCCTCCCGCGCGCGACGCCCGCCTCCGGAACGCCACCTGCCCGACGACCGGACCGACGACCGGACCCACGACCGGACCCACGACCGGATCGACCGGACCGTCCCACTGATCCAGGACTGATCCCGGACCGACCCCGGACACCCCCACAAGGAAGCCCCGTGAACGCCAGCCCCGCCTCCGAAGCGTCCGACACCGGCAGCAGCGCTCGCGGCCCGCTCACTGTCGAGCAGGCCACCGTCCCGCGCCAGCACTCCGGTCCGTACGACACCCAGCCCACGCCCGTGCGGACGGTCGCGGGCGGCACCCCCAACCGGCAGGACCACCTCGACGACCCGGACCCGCGGCGGGCCGCCGACGCGGCGACCATCGAGAACCTGCTCCGCTGCTGGGTACGGGAGAAGAACCTCCCCGCCCCCGACTCGGCCACCCTGCGCATCCCCCTCGCAGCCAGCGGCACCGCCCTCCTCGTCCCCGTCCTCTACTGGTCGGCCACGGGATGGCACCGCTTCGGCGCCCCCGCCCTCGAAGGCCTGCACACCACCGCCCCGCGCGTCGACGCGGTCACCGTCGCCGCTCTGATCAGCCGCGAGACCGGCCGCCCCGAAGGCACCGAACTCGTCGGCCGCGTCGCCGACTCGGCCCGCCGCACCGCCGAGTTCATCACCGAGCGGCGGCGGCGCCCGACCCCGGGCCCCGAAGCCGACCTCTTCCTCACCGCCGAACAGTCCCTGCTGCTCGGCCACCCGCTCCACCCGACCCCCAAGAGCCGCGAGGGCCTCTCCGACGCCGAGGCCCGGCTCTACTCACCCGAGCTGTACGGCTCGTTCCCGCTGCACTGGATGGCCGTCGACCCCTCGGTCCTCGCCTCCGACTCCGCCTGGACCGAACAGGGCAGGCCGGTCAGCGCCGTCCAGCTCGCCACCGGTCTCGCCGACGGGCTCGAACTGCCCGCGGGGACCATCCCGTTGCCGCTGCACCCCTGGCAGGCCCGCGAACTGGCGCACCGTCCCGCCGTCGCCTCCCTCTTCGCCGCCGGCCTTCTCCACGACCTCGGCACTGCCGGCTCCGCCTGGCACCCCACCTCCTCCGTCCGTACCGTGCACCGGCCCGGCGCCCGGACGATGCTCAAGCTCTCCCTCGGCGTCCGCATCACCAACTCCCGCCGCGAGAACCTCCGCAAGGAACTCCACCGAGGCGTCGAGGTGCACCGCCTCCTGCGCACCGGCCTGGTCGACCAATGGCAGGCCGCCCACCCCGGCTTCGACATCGTCCGCGACCCCGCCTGGCTCGCCGTCGACACCCCGGATGGCACGCCCGTCCCCGGTCTCGACGTGATGATCCGGCACAACCCCTTCACCGCCGGGGACGACGCCGTCTGCATCGCCGCACTCACCGCCCCGCGCCCCTGGCCCGGCACCACGCGGATGCGCTCGCGTCTCACCAACATCGTCACCCGTCTCGCCGCCCGCACCGGCCGCCCCCTCACCGCCGTCGCCGCCGAGTGGTTCCTGCGCTACCTCGACCAGGTGGTCCGTCCCGTCCTCTGGCTCGACGGCCACGCCGGCGTCGCCCTGGAGGCCCACCAGCAGAACACCCTGGTGCTCCTCGACCCCGACGGCTGGCCGATCGGCGGCCGCTACCGGGACAACCAGGGCTACTACTTCCGCGAGTCCCGCCGCGACGAACTGGACAGCCGCCTCCCCGGCATCGGGACCACCAGCGACACCTTCGTCTCCGACCAGGTCACCGACGAACGCTTCGCCTACTACCTCGGCATCAACAACGTCCTCGGACTGATCGGCGCCTTCGGCGCCCAGCACCTCGCCGACGAACGCGTTCTCCTCGCCGGATTCCGCCAGTTCCTCACCTCCGCCACCAGTCTCGGCTCCCCGCTGCCGCACCGGCTCCTGGAGGCCGCGACCCTGCGCTGCAAGGCGAACCTCCTCACCCGGCTGCACGGCCTCGACGAACTCGTCGGCCCCGTCGACACCCAGTCCGTCTACGTCGCCATCACCAACCCCCTCCGCTCCTGAAGCCCACCCCCCCCGACCGCACGGCCGAGCGCTCGCCGTCCGACCGAACCGCCGAGAGGAGAGCCCCACCGTGCCTCCCACCGATGCGCGCCCCGCCACCGACCCGGGCAGCGAGGACACCCTGGACCTGCACCTCTCGGACGAACTCGTCGCCCTGATCGGGGCCGGCGAGAACACGGCGACCACGGACGGCGACCTCCTCGACGCGGTCGCCTCGTGGGGTCCCGTCACCACCCCCGTCGGCACCTTCCACCTCGTGCCCGTCAGGCTCGAACGCGACCTGCCGCTCATCACCCGGTGGATGAACGACCCGGCCGTCGCGGCCTTCTGGGAGCTCGCCGGCCCCGAGACCGTCACGGCCACCCACGTCGGCGCCCAACTCGACGGCGACGGCCGCAGCGTGCCCTGCCTCGGAGTCCTCGATTCCACCCCCATGAGCTACTTCGAGATCTACCGCGCCGACCTCGACCCGCTCGCCCGGCACTATCCGGCCCGCCCGCACGACACCGGCATCCACCTCCTCCTCGGCGGCGTCGCCGACCGAGGCCGTGGTGTCGGCACCGCGCTCCTCCGTGCCGTCGCCGACCTCGCGCTCGACCACCGTCCCCGGTGCACGCGCGTCATCGCCGAACCCGACCTTCGCAACACCCCCTCCGTCTCCGCCTTCCTGAGCGCCGGCTTCCGCTTCTCGGCGGAAGCCGACCTTCCCGACAAGCGAGCCGCCCTCATGGTCCGCGACCGTGCCCACCGTCACGTCCTGTGAACGCATGACAACCCACAGTGGTTCCCATCCTGAGGAGTCCCCGTGCCGACGTCCCCTGCCACCCATGACTCCGTACTGCTCGCACCGCCCGAGCTGACCCCCGAGGCCTGGAACCGGGCCGCGACCCGTCTGCTCACCAAGACCGTCGCCGAGTTCGCGTACGAGGAGATCGTCACGCCCGTCCCGGCGGCCGACAGCGAACCCGAGACGCCCGGCGGCCCCCGGCCCTACCTCCTGCGGCTCGACGACGGCTCGGCCCTGACCTTCACGGCCCGCCGAGGCGCGTACGGCAGCTGGCGCCTCGCCCCCGACTCGCTCGCGCTCGACGGGCGGCCGCTGACGGACCCGCTCGACTTCCTCGTCCGCGCCCGCCGCCTCCTGAACCTCGACGGCGCCACCCTCGGCCATCTGATCCGTGAGCTCACCACCACCCTCGCCGCCGACGCCCGCCTCGACGAGGAGGCCCTCACCGCCGACCGGCTCGCCGACCTCGGCTACGCCGAACTCGAGGGCCACCAGACCGGCCATCCCTGGCTCGTCCTCAACAAGGGCCGGATCGGGTTCTCCGCCACCGACGCCGCCCGCTGGGCCCCCGAGGCCCGCCGCCCCGCACGCCTTCCCTGGATCGCCGTCAGCATCGACCTGGCCGCGTACCGCGGGGTCCCCGGCCTCGACACCCCGGAAAGGCTCTACGACCGCGAACTCGACGCCGACGTCCGCGAGACCTACCGTGCCACGCTGCGCGCCCGCGGCCTCGACCCCGACCGGTACCTCCTCCTGCCCGTCCATCCCTGGCAGTGGGACGAGATCGTCCTGCCGCTCTACGCCCCCGCGGTCGCGGCCGGCGCGATCGTCCCGCTGCCCGCCGACGGAGACCTGCGGGTGCCGCAGCAGTCCATCCGCACCTTCCTCAACACCAGCAGGCCCGACCGGCACACCGTGAAACTGCCGCTGTCCGTGCTCAACACCCTCGTCTGGCGCGGACTCCCCACGGAACGGACCCTCGCCGCACCCGCCGTCACCTCCTGGGTCCACGGGCTCCGCGACGCCGACCCGTTCCTGCGCGACGAGTGCGGGGTGATCCTCCTCGGCGAAGTGGCCTCGGTCACCGTCGAGCACCCCCTCTACGACCGCCTGCCCGAGGTCCCGTACCAGTACAAGGAACTCCTCGGCGCGATCTGGCGCGAGCCCCTCAGGCTCCCGCCCGGCGAACGCGCCCGGACCTTGGCTTCGCTGCTCCACACGGATCCGCACGGCCGCGCGTTCGTCGCCGAGCTCGTCGAGCGCTCCGGGCTCGCCCCCACGGCCTGGCTCCAGCGGCTCTTCGCGGCCCTGCTCCCCCCGCTGCTGCACTTCCTCTACCAGTACGGCACCGTCTTCTCCCCGCACGGCGAGAACGCCATCGTCGTCTACGACGACCACGACGTTCCCGTACGCCTGGCGATCAAGGACTTCGTCGACGACGTCAACATCAGCGCCCACCCGCTGCCCGAGCACGACGCCATGGCCGACGACGTCCGGGCCGTCCTGCTCACCGAAGACCCCGACTTCCTCACGCAGTTCATCCATTCAGGGCTGTTCGTCGGCGTGTTCCGCTACCTGGCACCGCTCTGCGAAGAACAACTCGCCGTGCCGGAACGTGACTTCTGGGCGCTCGTGCGAGCCGAGATCCTGCGCCACCAGGCGCGCTTCCCCGAGCTGAAGGAACGGTTCGAGCTCTTCGATCTCCTCGTTCCGCGGATCGAGCGGCTCTGTCTCAACCGGAACCGGCTCCACCTGGACGGCTACCGCGACCGCCCCCAGCGGCCGCACGCCGCCGTCCACGGAACGGTGCCGAATCCGCTCGCGTGACGTGACTGTCAGTGCCGCGCCGTAGGGTGGACGGGCTATGACGAAGCCATCCCTCCCCGACCTCCTGCACGCCGCCGTCTCCGCCGTCGGCGGTGTGGAGCGGCCCGGCCAGGTCACCATGGCCGAGGCCGTTGCCGAGGCCATCGACGACAGCTCCCACCTGCTGGTCCAGGCCGGCACCGGCACCGGAAAGTCCCTCGGCTATCTGGTGCCGGCGCTGGCGCACGGTGAGCGCGTGGTGGTCGCCACGGCCACCCTGGCGCTCCAGCGCCAGCTGGTCGAGCGCGACCTGCCGCGTACGGTCGAGGCACTGCATCCGCAGCTGCGCCGCCGACCGGTGTTCGCGATGCTCAAGGGGCGGTCGAACTACCTGTGCCTCCATCGCCTCCATGAGGGCGTGCCGCAGGACGAGGAGGAGGGCCTCTTCGATCCCTTCGAGGCCGCCGCCCCGACCAGCAAACTGGGGCAGGACCTGCTGCGGCTCCGCGACTGGTCGGACGAGACGGAGACGGGCGACCGGGACGATCTGACGCCCGGCGTCTCGGACCGCGCCTGGGGTCAGGTGTCGGTCTCCTCCCGCGAGTGCCTGGGCGCGACGAAGTGCGCGTACGGGGCCGAGTGCTTCGCCGAGGCGGCCCGTGAGCGGGCCAAGCTGGCCGAGGTCGTCGTCACCAACCACGCCCTGCTCGCCATCGACGCGATCGAGGGCGCCCCGGTGCTGCCCCAGCACGAGGTGCTGATCGTGGACGAGGCCCATGAGCTCGTCTCCCGGGTCACCGGCGTCGCCACCGGCGAGCTCACCCCGGGCCAGGTCAACCGCGCGGTCCGGCGGTCCGCGAAGCTGGTCGACGAGAAGGTCGCCGACCAGCTCCAGACCGCGGCGGAGGGCTTCGAGCGGCTGATGGAGCTGGCCCTGCCCGGCCGCCTAGAGGAGATCCCGGAGGACCTCGGCTATGCGCTGATGGCGCTGCGGGACGCTGCGCGCGCCGTCATCTCGGCGCTCGGCACCACCCGGGACAAGTCCGTCCAGGACGAGGACGCCGTCCGCAAGCAGGCCCTGGCGTACGTGGAGAGCGTGCATGCCGTCGCCGAGCGCATCACCCAGGGCTCCGAGTGGGACGTCGTCTGGTACGAACGCCACGACCGTTTCGGCGCCTCGCTGAGAGTCGCCCCGCTCTCGGTGTCGGGGCTGCTGCGCGAGAAGCTCTTCGCCGACCGGTCCGTGGTCCTCACCTCGGCCACCCTGAAGCTGGGCGGCGACTTCAACGGGGTGGGAGCTTCGCTCGGGCTGGCCCCGGAGGGCACCCAGGGCGACGACCTCCCGGAGTGGAAGGGCCTCGACGTCGGCTCGCCGTTCGACTACCCCAAGCAGGGGATTCTGTACGTCGCCAAACACCTGGCCCGCCCCGCGCGGGACGGTGACCGTGGCGACATGCTCGACGAGCTGACGGAGCTGATGCAGGCGGCGGGCGGCCGGACACTCGGCCTGTTCTCGTCGATGCGCGCCGCCCAGCTCGCGGCCGAGGAGCTGCGCACCCGGATCCCCGAGTTCCCGATCCTCCTCCAGGGCGAGGACACGCTCGGCGAGCTGATCAAGAACTTCTCCGCGGATCCGCAGACCTGTCTGTTCGGCACGCTCTCCCTCTGGCAGGGAGTGGACGTGCCGGGGGCCAGCTGCCAGCTGGTCGTCATGGACAAGATCCCTTTCCCGCGCCCCGACGACCCGCTGATGAGCGCCCGCCAGAAGGCGGTCGAGGACGCCGGTGGGAACGGTTTCATGGCCGTCGCCGCCACGCACGCGGCCCTGCTGATGGCACAGGGCGCCGGACGTCTCGTACGGGCCACCGGAGACCGTGGTGTGGTCGCCGTACTCGATCCGCGGCTGGCCACAGCCCGGTACGGCAGCTACCTGAAGGCCTCGCTGCCCGACTTCTGGTACACGACGGACCGCAACCAGGTACGGAAGTCGCTGGCGGCGATCGACGAGAAGGCGAAGAAGGACGTTTCGTAACGGCCCCGGGTCCTGCCGTTGCACGGCAGGACCCGGGGGAGGTCACAGCAGGGCCCCGGGACCGGCGCAGTGGGTCCCGGGGCCCGGTCAGAGCCGGCAGGTGGTCTCACACCCGCCGCAGTACCGCCACGACCTTGCCGAGGATGGTGGCCTCGTCACCAGGGATCGGCTGGTACGCCGCGTTGTGCGGCAGCAGCCAGACGTGGCCGTCCTCGCGCTTGAAGCGCTTGACCGTGGCCTCGCCGTCGAGCATGGCGGCCACGATGTCGCCGTTCTCAGCGACCGGCTGACGACGGACGGTGACCCAGTCTCCGTCGCAGATCGCGGCCTCGATCATCGAGTCACCGACGACCTTCAGGACGAAGAGCTCACCGTCGCCCACGAGCTGCCGGGGCAGCGGGAAGACGTCCTCGACCGACTCCTCGGCGAGGATCGGGCCACCGGCGGCGATCCGGCCGACGAGAGGCACGTACGAGGCGGCGGGCTTGCCCGTGGTGTCCGTCGGCTGGGTGCTCGGCTGGTCGGAGCCGCGCACCTCGTACGCCCGCGGGCGGTGCGGGTCACGGCGCAGGAAGCCCTTGCGCTCCAGCGCCATCAGCTGGTGCGCGACCGAGGAGGTGCTCGAGAGGCCCACCGCCTGACCGATCTCCCGCATCGACGGCGGGTACCCGCGCCGCTGGACCGAGTCCCGGATGACCTCGATGACCCGGCGCTGCCGGTCGGTGAGGCCGGAGCTGTCGGCCCTGATGCCCGGAGGTCGTCCGGGCAACGAGCGCGCAGGTCGGCCTGGCTCCCCGTCCCCGTTCATGGCTGCGTCATTCATGGCATGCACCGGCTCGAGTCGGCCCTGGGAGCGGTCCTGGGCAGTGATGGTGGCACTGTCTGCGGTGGTGGTCACGTCGGCGGCCCCTCTCGAATGGTCTCCCTGGCTGGCACAACGGTAGTGGCTTTCGAAAGGTTGCGCCAAACACACGTTCGAGTGAAAAATCGCAGATTGCCTTACGTATGTGCGCAGCTAGGTGTATGTGCGTGCCCGGGCGCCGGTGGCAATTCGGTCATTACGGTACCGTTCAGCGGCGGGCCGCACGCGGGCGGGGGTGCCGTCCCAGTCTCGCACCCGGCGGGCCGAAATCGGTGGAGCCGCGGGCTTCCCGTACCCTCATGGCCGGTCGGGCATCCGTGGGCCGCGCGACACGCGCGAAGTACCGAAAACGGGCCCAGCCCTAGATGTAGTGGTTGGATTGCATCAGCCGCCTACAAGTTGTGGTCCCCGGTCCGCCGGGGGCGCGCGCATCGCCTATGCTGGTGGTCGCTTCGGGGGCCTTGACGGGCCCGGCGAGGCTATTCAGTCGTGCCGTGAGGGAGGGTCGGAACCATGCATTGCCCCTTCTGCAGGCACCCCGACAGCCGTGTCGTCGACAGTCGCACCACCGACGACGGGACGTCGATCCGACGCCGCCGCCAGTGCCCCGACTGCTCCCGTCGTTTCACGACGGTGGAGACGTGCTCGCTCATGGTGGTGAAGCGGTCGGGCGTGACTGAGCCCTTCAGCCGTACCAAGGTCATCTCCGGCGTGCGCAAGGCGTGCCAGGGGCGGCCGGTGACCGAGGACGCCCTCGCCAAGCTCGGCCAGCGGGTCGAGGAAGCGGTGCGCGCCACCGGGAGCGCCGAGCTGACCACCCACGACGTGGGTCTGGCCATCCTCGGCCCGTTGCAGGAGCTCGACCTCGTCGCGTACCTGCGCTTCGCATCCGTTTACAAGGCTTTCGAAAGCCTCGACGACTTCGAGGCCGCCGTCGCGGAGCTCCGCGAGCGACGGCCATCCGTAGAGGACCGCGGGACCGGAGCGACCCCAGAGGTCCCCGTTCCCGCCACCGCCGCCGACTGACCGGCGGGCCGGACCGAGGGTCCGGTCGTGGCCGGCCGCGTCGCGGCCGCAAGACGTGTCACGGGCGTTCCTCAGCGGCGCTCGCGACAGCAGACAAGAAGACAGTGCCCTGGGATTATCTGGGCATTTAAGCGTGTTTTGCCCGTATATGGGAGGCGGCATGACAGAGACGGCGAGCGGTCCGGCACGAGGTTCCCGCGCCAAGGGAGCCAAGGCCAGCAAGGGCCTGCGTATCGAGCGCATCCACACCACCCCCGGCGTGCATCCGTACGACGAGGTGATCTGGGAGCGTCGTGACGTCGTCATGACCAACTGGCGCGACGGCTCGGTCAACTTCGAGCAGCGTGGCGTCGAGTTCCCCGACTTCTGGTCGGTGAACGCGGTCAACATCGTCACCAGCAAGTACTTCCGCGGGGCCGTCGGCACCCCGCAGCGCGAGACCGGTCTCAAGCAGCTCATCGACCGGATCGTGAAGACCTACACGAAGGCCGGCGAGGAGCACGGCTACTTCGCCTCGCCCGCCGACGCCGAGATCTTCGAGCACGAGCTGGCGTACGCCCTCCTGCACCAGATCTTCAGCTTCAACTCGCCGGTGTGGTTCAACGTCGGTACGCCGCAGCCCCAGCAGGTCTCCGCCTGCTTCATCCTGTCCGTCGACGACTCCATGGAGTCGATCCTCGACTGGTACAAGGAAGAGGGCATGATCTTCAAGGGCGGCTCCGGCGCCGGCCTGAACCTCTCCCGCATCCGCTCCTCCAAGGAGCTGCTCTCCTCCGGCGGCAACGCCTCCGGCCCGGTCTCCTTCATGCGCGGCGCCGACGCCTCCGCGGGAACGATCAAGTCGGGCGGCGCGACCCGTCGCGCGGCCAAGATGGTCATCCTCGACGTCGACCACCCCGACATCGAGGACTTCATCGAGACCAAGGTCAAGGAGGAGGAGAAGATCCGCGCCCTGCGCGACGCGGGCTTCGACATGGACCTGGGCGGCGACGACATCACGTCCGTCCAGTACCAGAACGCCAACAACTCGGTCCGTGTGAACGACGAGTTCATGACGGCGGTCGAGCAGGGCGGGAAGTTCGGTCTGCGCGCCCGGATGACCGGTGAGGTCATTGAGGAGGTCGACGCCAAGTCGCTCTTCCGCAAGATGGCCGAGGCCGCGTGGGCCTGTGCCGACCCGGGTATCCAGTACGACGACACGATCAACCGCTGGCACACCTGCCCCGAGTCCGGCCGGATCAACGGCTCGAACCCGTGCAGCGAGTACATGCACCTGGACAACACGTCCTGCAACCTCGCGTCGCTGAACCTGATGAAGTTCCTCAAGGACGACGGCAAGGGCAACCAGTCCTTCGACGTCGAGCGCTTCGCCAAGGTCGTCGAGCTGGTCATCACGGCGATGGACATCTCCATCTGCTTCGCTGACTTCCCCACCCGGAAGATCGGCGAGAACACCCGCGCCTTCCGCCAGCTGGGCATCGGCTACGCCAACCTCGGCGCCCTGCTCATGGCCACCGGCCACGCGTACGACTCCGACGGCGGCCGCGCCCTGGCCGGCGCCATCACGTCGCTGATGACCGGCACCTCGTACAAGCGCTCCGCCGAGCTCGCCGCGGTCGTCGGTGCGTACGACGGCTACGCCCGCAACGCCGAGCCGCACCAGCGCGTCATGAAGCAGCACGCCGACGCCAACACCGTGGCCGTCCGTATGGACGACCTCGACTCGCCGATCTGGGCCGCCGCCACGGAGGCCTGGCAGGACGTGATCCGCCTCGGCGCCAAGAACGGCTTCCGCAACGCCCAGGCCTCGGTCATCGCCCCGACCGGCACCATCGGTCTCGCGATGTCCTGCGACACCACCGGCCTCGAGCCCGACCTCGCCCTGGTCAAGTTCAAGAAGCTGGTCGGCGGCGGCTCGATGCAGATCGTCAACGGCACCGTCCCGCAGGCCCTGCGCCGCCTGGGCTACCAGGAGGAGCAGATCGAGGCGGTCGTCGCCCACATCGCCGAGAACGGCAACGTGATCGACGCGCCCGGCCTGAAGACCGAGCACTACGAGGTCTTCGACTGCGCCATGGGCGAGCGTTCCATCTCCGCGATGGGCCACGTCCGCATGATGGCCGCCATCCAGCCGTGGATCTCGGGCGCCCTCTCCAAGACCGTGAACCTGCCGGAGACGGCCACGGTCGAGGACGTCGAGGAGGTCTACTTCGAGGCCTGGAAGATGGGCGTCAAGGCGCTCGCGATCTACCGCGACAACTGCAAGGTCGGCCAGCCCCTCTCCGCCAAGAAGAAGGAGGAGGAGAAGGTCGAGGTCACGGCGAAGTCCGAGGCGACGATCCGCGAGGCCGTCGAGAAGGTCGTCGAGTACCGCCCGGTCCGCAAGCGCCTGCCCAAGGGCCGCCCGGGGATCACCACCTCCTTCACGGTCGGTGGCGCCGAGGGCTACATGACCGCGAACTCCTACCCGGACGACGGTCTCGGCGAGGTCTTCCTGAAGATGTCCAAGCAGGGTTCGACCCTCGCGGGCATGATGGACGCCTTCTCCATCGCCGTCTCCGTCGGTCTGCAGTACGGCGTCCCGCTGGAGACGTACGTCTCGAAGTTCACCAACATGCGCTTCGAGCCGGCCGGCATGACGGACGACCCGGACGTGCGGATGGCGCAGTCGATCGTCGACTACATCTTCCGCCGCCTGGCGCTGGACTTCCTGCCCTTCGAGACCCGCTCCGCGCTCGGCATCCACTCGGCCGAGGAGCGTCAGCGTCACCTGGAGACGGGCTCCTACGAGCCCTCCGACGACGAGGTGGACGTCGAGGGCCTGGCGCAGTCCGCCCCGCGCCAGACGGAGACCCTGAAGGCCGTCTCGGCCCCGGTGAAGGCGGAGGTGCCGGCCCCGAAGCAGGCGCACACCTCGGCCGAGCTCGTCGAGATGCAGCTGGGGATCAGCGCGGACGCCCCGCTCTGCTTCTCCTGCGGTACGAAGATGCAGCGGGCCGGTTCCTGCTACATCTGCGAGGGCTGCGGATCGACCAGCGGTTGCAGCTGAGCCGTCGGCTGAAGAGTGAGTGAGAAGGGGACCGGCCTGAGGCCGGTCCCCTTCTTCGTGCCCGGTCCTCCCGTGGGGAGGCCGCGGGTAGGTCAGACGGGCTGGGCGCCCATCACCGTCGCGAAGGTCCGCGGGTCCGTGTCGAATCCGCGGCGCATGGACCGGAAGGACCAGCCTTCCGAGCCGTCGCGGGTGAACTCCATCAGCGTCGCCGCCGTGGCCCCGGCGACGTCCTCGAAGCCGTGGGCGGCGAGTTCGGTGTAGCCCTCGCGCACCCGGACGCCCGTGTTGGTGATGTCTCCGAACGTCAGCCTTCCGGAACCCTGTTGTATGGCCACGCCCACCACCACGCGCGCGTAGAGCGGCGCGAGGCGGTCCAGCTCCAGGATCATGGCCTCGTCGTAGCCGAAGCCCTGGCCCGTCCGGCTGTCCCGGCTGAGGGTGATCGTGCCGTCGGGGGAGCGGCTGTCGAAATGCACCAGGTAGGCGGGCGAACCGTACGGATCGTCCGCCGTGTAGACCCCCGCGATGATGTCCAGATCGTGCGCCGCGGCGCCGATCGGACTGGGGTCCCACTTGAGCGTCACCTCGACCTTGCCGACCCCTTTGTTGAGTCCGCTCACCGTGAATTCCCTCTCTGCGTACGACTGGTACCCCGGGCTCGGTCAACTGCCCATGGTCTCTGACCGGTTGTTCATGGTGTCATGCGTACTCGGTGCGAGACCGGGGTGGCGGAGGGTGAATGCCCCGTACGATGGCGCCGTGCTGGTCAAGTGGATTCGCTGCGCCGTGGTGGACCGTCGGGGGTTCGAGCGGGGGCAGCGGAAATGGGCGGGGTTGCTGGGTGAGCCGGGATTCCGGGGCCAGGGCGGAGGGTGGAGCCGGGCACGGCCCGATGTCGCCCATGTCTTCTCGTTCTGGGAGAGCCGCGCCTTCTACGACTCGTTCATGGCGCGGTCGCACGACCGGCTCGCGGCCGCGCAGTCGGGCTCGTTCAAGGACCTTCAGGTCAAGCTCTTCGACCACCGCTTCGACGTGAAGACGGGCTTCGAACCCAAGTTCGCGGACGCCGACGTGGCGAGGGTGGCGCACTGCCGGGTCCACGAGGACCGGGTCGAGCACTTCGCGCTGATGCAGGAGAAGGTGTGGAACCCGGCGATGGCCGGTTCCCCCGGGATGTTGCGCGGGGTGTTCGGGGCGGCTCCGGGGAACGAGTTCGTGGTGCTTTCGATGTGGCGGTCCGCCGCTGAGCACGGCAAGTACCGCGTGGAGCGCGTCGAGCGGCTCGGGCTGCGGGCCCAGACGGAGGCCGACGTGGCGGCGCTGAGTGGCGACGTGGTGCAGCTCGAGCCGTCCTGGACGGTGTGATCACCCCGCGTCGGGGGGCGGGGCGAACGCGCCCGCCGCGACCGCGGCCAGCGTGGCTCGGGCCGACTGGTCGGCCAGCGCCGCGTCGAGCGGTTCGCGGGTGACGAACAGCCGCAGGAACAGGGGCGCGGAGACGGCGCGCACGACCGCGCCCGCGTCCGTGCCCTGGGGCGCGTCGCCGCGGGCCAGGGCTCGTTCGACGACCGCTTCGCAGCGGGTGAAACGCTCCGTGTAGAAGGCGCGCAGCGCCTCGGCGGCGCGCTCCGACTGGAAGGCGGCGCCGACGAACGCGGTGGGGGCCGCCGCGACCGCCGGGTCGGAGAAGGAATCGACCACCTCGCGGGCCAGCGCGCGCAGGTCGCCGTCGAGGCTGCCGGTATCCGGAGGGGTCCAGGCGTCCTCGCCGGCCAGGTCCAGGGCGTCCGCGACGAGCCCTTCGAGGCTGCCCCAGCGGCGGTAGAGCGTCGTCTTGTGCACGCCGGAGTGTTCCGCGACGTACTCGACGGTCAGCGCCGGATAGCCGTGCTCGGCCAGCCCCGTCAGAACGGCGTCGCGTACGGCGGCGCGGGTGCGTGCGGTACGGCCACCGGGGCGGCGGCTGCCGGGCGGTACCGGCTGGTCACCTTCGGTCGTCACATTCAATTGCTACTCCCGTTGCGTTAGTGGGTCGAGTCTGTCATAGTCCTTTTAACGCCACTCCGGTTGCATTTAGCGCGGATGGTGACTCGACCGGAGGAGGCGCCCTTGCCCACACAGATTTCTCTCCATGACGTGACCGTGTCCCGTGGCGAACGCCTGCTCCTCGACCGGATCTCCCTCACCGTCCGCCCCGGTGAGCGGATCGGGATCGTGGGGGAGAACGGAGCCGGCAAGTCCACCCTGCTCCGCGTGCTCGCCGGGCTCGAAGCGCCCGACGAGGGGGAGGTCGTGACCCTCGCCGACGGCGGCACGGGCATGCTCGCGCAGACCCCGCGCCTGTCGGCCGACCACACCGTGGGTGACGCGATCGACGACTCGCTCGCCGAGCTCCGAGCCATGGAGCGGCGGCTGCGGGAGACCGAAGCAGTGCTCGCCACGGCGGGAGCGCGCGAGCTCGATGCCTACGGAGAGCTGCTCACGGCCTACGAACTGCGCGGCGGATACGAAGCGGACGCGCGGGTCGACAAGGCCATGCACGGTCTCGGACTCGCCTCCACAGGGCGGGAGCGCACGCTCGGCAGCCTGTCCGGCGGCGAGCAGGCCCGGCTCGGCATCGCCTGTGCGGTCGCCGCCGCACCCGAGCTCCTCCTGCTGGACGAGCCGACCAACCATCTCGACGAACGAGCCCTGGACTGGCTGGAGGAGGCGCTGCTCGCACACCGCGGCACGGTCGTGGCCGTCTCCCACGACCGGGTCTTCCTGGAACGGGTGGCCACCTCCGTCCTGGAGGTCGACGCCGACCGGCGCACGGTCGTCCGGTACGGCGACGGGTACGCGGGCTTCCGCGCCGAACAGGCGGCCGCCCGCCGGCGCTGGGAGCAGGCGTACGAAGCGTGGTGCGAGGAGACGGCCCGGCTCGAGGCCCACGCCACGACCACCGCGCACGGAGTCGCAGCCGGGCGCTCGATCAAGGACAACAACAAGATGGCGTACGACCGGGCGGGCGGCCGCGTCCAGGCCTCCGTCTCCGGCCGCGTCCGCAACGCCCAGGAACGGCTGCGCCGCCTCCGGGCCGAGCCGGTCGCCAAGCCACCGCAGCCGCTCGCCTTCGCCGCGCGACCGGTCGCCGGGGGTGCCGAAGGGGAGCTGGTGACCCTGACCGGTGTGCGTGTCGCGGACCGGCTGGCCGTCGGCCGGCTGACGATCGGGGCGGGGGAGAGGCTCCTGGTCCACGGGGACAACGGCGCGGGCAAGTCCACCCTGCTCCGGGTGTTGGCAGGCCTGGCCGAGCCGGACGCGGGGGAGGTCCGCCGCCGTGGACGGATCGGGTACCTGGCCCAGGAGATACCGGCCCACCGGCCGGCCGAGCGGCTCCTCACCGCCTTCGGCCGCGGGCTGGCGCTCACCGACGACGAGCAGGCCGAACTGCTCCACTCGTACGGGCTGTTCCGGCCGGGCGACCTGCACGTCCCGGTCGGCAGCCTCTCCGCCGGGCAGCGCCGCAGGCTCGCGCTCGCCCGTCTGCTGGCCCGGCCCGTCGATCTGCTGCTGCTCGACGAGCCCGCCAACCATCTGGCCCTGGGCCTCGTCGAGGAGCTGGAAGGGGCACTCGACCGGTGGGCCGGAGCCCTGGTCGTTGTCTCGCACGACCGGCAGCTGCGGCGTCGGTTCACCGGCCACATACGCCGGATGGACGCCGGACGGCTCCCCGGCTGAGCCCGGCCTGAGCGGGCGATCTAGGGTCGTAGCATGGCAAGACCGCGGCGCATAGTCCTCGTACGGCACGGAGAGTCCGAGGGCAACATCGACGACACGGTGTACGAGCGGGAGCCCGATCATGCGCTCAGGCTGACCGACACCGGGGTCCGGCAGGCACGCGACACAGGGGGGCGACTGCGGGAGCTGTTCGGGGACGAGCAGATCAGCGTGTACGTCTCCCCCTACCGCCGCACGCACGAGACACTCCGGGAGTTCCGGCTCGACCCCGAGCAGGTCCGGGTGCGGGAGGAGCCCCGGCTGCGGGAGCAGGACTGGGGGAACTGGCAGGACCGCGAGGACGTACAACTCCAGAAGGCCTACCGGGACGCGTACGGGCACTTCTTCTACCGCTTCGCGCAGGGCGAGTCGGGGGCCGATGTGTACGACCGGGTCGGGGCGTTCCTGGAGAGCCTGTACCGCAGTTTCGAGGCGCCCGACCACCCGCCGAACGTTCTGCTGGTGACCCACGGACTGACGATGCGGTTGTTCTGCATGCGGTGGTTCCACTGGACCGTCGCCGACTTCGAGTCGCTGTCCAACCCCGGCAACGGCGAGACACGGACGCTGCTGCTCGGCGAGGACGGCAGATACGTCCTTGACCGGCCGTTCGAGCGCTGGCGTACCCCGGAACCGTACGGCTCCACCGGATAGAGTGGTGGAGCGATGACCGCTGACTCCACTCTCGACCGGCGCTTCGACCGCGCCCTGGCCAGCCTTCGAGGCCTGGCCGTGGGAGACGCCCTGGGCTCCCAGTTCTTCGTTCCCGTCAACTACCCGCTGCTCAAGCGACGCGAGCTGCCCTCGGGCCCGTGGCAGTGGACCGACGACACCGAGATGGCCTGCTCCGTCCTGGCCGTGCTCGTCCGGCACGAGCGGATCGACCAGGACGCCCTCGCGCGGTCGTTCGCCGAGCACCACGACTTCGACCGGGGCTACGGGCCCGCGGTCAACCGCATGCTCCGGCTCATCAGGGAGGGGGCCGACTGGCGCGAACTGGCCGCCGCGCTCTTCAACGGCCAGGGCTCCTGGGGCAACGGTGCCGCGATGCGGATCGCCCCGCTCGGCGCCTGGTACGCGGACGACCCGGAGCAGGCGACCCACCAGGCCGAGATCTCCGCGTACACCACGCACCAGCACCGCGAGGCCGTCGTCGGGGCCATGGCCGTCGCCGCCGCGGCCGCACTCGCCGCGGACCCTGCGGGTCCGCCCAAGCCCACGGACCTCCTGGACGGAGTGATCGCGCTCGTTCCGCGCAGCGCCGTCGGCGCGGGGCTGCGCCGGGCCCGCGACATGCTCGACTACGGCGACGCCGGGACGGTCGCGGCGGTGCTGGGCAGCGGGCGCCGCACCACCGCCCATGACACGGTGCCGTTCGCGCTCTGGTCAGCGGCCCGGGCGCTCGGCGACTACGAGCAGGTGTTCTGGACGACGGCCCAGGTGGGCGGGGACGTCGACACGACCTGCGCGATCGCCGGCGGTGTCGTGGCGGCCGGCACGGCCGGTGCGCCCCCCGCCGCGTGGCTGGAGCGTACGGAGGAGCTGCCGGACTGGATGCCGGACGCCGTCCGGTCCTGATGCCCGGGGCCCCTGGGGTGGGTCGGCGAGTGTCACGGTCCTGCCACAGCGCCGTTCGGCCGGGTCCGAACGAAAGGTCCGCCATTAGAGTCGGCCACTCCGCAGCGCTGATCATGTCGAGAGCGCGCCGACGCGACACCCGGACCGCAGCCCTCCGCCGTCATGGCTACCGAGCGCGTGCCGGGTCGGGAGGGGGTCCCGTGTCCGACATACCGTCCGAACCACCACCGCAGGACAGAGCTCAGCCCGAGCGGGAGCCCGAGCTGGAGCCCAAGGCCAAGTCCGGGCCCGAGGCCTCCGCTCGTCCGGCTGGTTCGGCGTCGGCCGCACCTGCCGTTCCCGTACCACCTGGTGCGGTACCGCCCGGGCAGCAGCCGCGTCAGCCGCAGCCGCAGCCGCCGCAGCAGCGGGCGGTGGCGGCCACGGGGTGGCCCGCGGGCAGCAGGCCCCCGCATCCCTGGGCGCCGCCGACGCCGCCCGCCGACACCTGGCTCACCCGACTGCGTCCCGCCGCACCGGCCCCGGTGACCGCCCCGACACTCTGGGCCGTCCTGGCCACCGCCGTGCTCAGCGCCCTGCTCCTAGGCGAGGGGATCGGCCTCAACCTGATGATCGTCGCCGCTCCCGCGGTCCTCGCCGCCGCGTTCGCCGCCCGTGCGGCCGGCCGCCGACTCCGCCCCTGGACGCTGGTCTGGGCGGTCGGGGGCCTCGCCCTCCTCGCCGTACCGGCCCTGCGGGACGCCGGCTGGCCGACCTTCCTCGCGATCGTCACCGCGCTCGGTGTGACGGCCCTCGCTCTGCACGGCGGCCGGGGCTGGCCGAGCGTTCTCTTCGCGCCCCTCGGCCTGTTCGATTCCCTCGGTTCCGGTACCGCCTGGGCCTGGCACGGCGTCCGCGACCGCGCCGACGGCTCCCGCGGCCGGTGGGGGCCGGTCGTGCGGACCGTCGGGGTGGCCGCCGGCCTGCTCGTGGTGTTCGGCGCGCTCTTCGCCGGTGCCGACGCGGCCTTCGCCGACCTGCTCGGATCCCTGATCCCCGACATCCCCCTCGAACAGGCTCCCTGGCGGCTCTCGTTCTTCCTGCTCGGGCTCTTCGGCGCCATCGCCGTCGCCCGGACCGCCGCCGCGCCCCTGCGCTGGGACCGGATGGCGATCCGCCCCGGCCGGGCCCGCGCACGCCTGGAGTGGGCCCTTCCGCTCATCGTGCTCAACCTGCTCTTCGCGGCCTTCAACGCGGTTCAACTCGCCGTTCTCTTCGGTGGCTACGACAAGGTCCTCAGCGAGACCGGCCTGACCTACTCCGCCTACGCCCGGCAGGGCTTCTGGCAGCTCCTGATGGCCACCCTGCTCACCCTCGCGGTGATCGCCCTCGCCCTGCGCTGGGCGCCGCGCGCCGACGCCCGGGACCGCACGCTCGTCCGCGCCGTCCTCGGCACCCTGTGCGTCCTCACGCTCGTCGTGGTCGCCTCGGCGCTGCGCAGGATGGACCTCTACGTGGACGCGTACGGGCTGACGCGGCTGCGTATCTCGGTGGCCGTGATGGAGACATGGCTGGGCCTGGTCATTCTGCTGATCATGGCCGCGGGGGTCTTCGGCGCCCGGCTGCTGCCCCGCGCGGTGGCCGTGAGCGCCGCCGCGGGCATGCTCGCCTTCGGTCTCGCCTCGCCCGACGCCCTCGTCGCCGAACGCAACATCGAGCGGTTCAGCAGCTCCGGAAAGATCGACATCCCGTACCTCGCAGGGCTGTCGGCCGACGCCGTACCCGCGCTCGACCGGCTTCCCGAGCCGCAGCGCTCCTGTGCCCTCATCGGCATCGAGGCGCGTCTGCGCGCGGACGACGGCAGCTGGTACGACACCAGCTGGTCGGAGGCGCGGGCGCGCACGCTCCTGGCGGAGCGGGGGACCGACCCGACCCCGGCCGAGTGCGGAACGCCGAGCAGGGAGGACGAGTACGACCCTTACGGGGACGGCGACCCGTACGACGACCCGTACACGGATCCGTACGACACCCCCTGAAAAACGGCCGGGAGGCCTCGCGCCGCGGTACGTCGCGAGGCCTCTTCGGACATCCGACGGGTATCCGGGTATCGCGGGCGGGCCACATCGGCGTAACCTGTCTGGCGCCATGCCCTATGAACCACCCACTCACACTGTCGAGCGCTCGCTCCGAGCCACCACCGGCGCCAAGATCATCGCCGGGGTCGACGAGGTCGGACGCGGGGCATGGGCCGGTCCCGTCACGGTCTGCGCGGCCGTCACCGGCCTCCGCCGGCCCCCCGAGGGGCTCACCGACTCCAAGCTGATCACCCCCAAGCGCCGTGCCGTGCTGGCCGTGGAGCTGGAGAAGTGGGTCACCGCCTACGCCCTCGGCCACGCCTCCCCCGAGGAGATCGACGAACTGGGCATGACCGCGGCGCTCCGGCTGGCTGCCGTGCGCGCGCTGGACGCCCTGCCCGTCCGCCCCGACGCGGTGATCCTCGACGGGAAGCACGACTACCTCGGCAGTCCCTGGAAGGTCCGTACGGTGATCAAGGGCGACCAGTCCTGCGTCGCCGTGGCGGCGGCCTCCGTCATCGCCAAGGTGCGGCGCGACGCGATGATGGCCGAGCTGGAGATCGAGACGGAGGCGTGTGCGGCGTACGGGTTCGGTGCCAACGCGGGCTACCCCTCGCCGGTCCACAAGGCCGCCCTGGAAGAGCGGGGCCCCACTCCGTACCACCGGCTCTCCTGGTCGTATCTCGACGCGCTGCCCCAGTGGCGGCATCTCAAGAAGGTCCGCATATCCGCCGAGGCGGTCGCACTGGAAAGCGGGGGCCAGCTCGGCTTCGACTTCTGAACTTCCCGGCAGGCCTTCGGCCGACAGCCGGGTCGCACGATTGTGCCCACCCGCCGGAGCTCCGCGCGCCGGCGTTTGATAGACATCCACTCATGCCTCTCATCCCCGAGGAGCCTCAGATTCACGAGAGTGCCCAGGGTCCCCGCGGCACGGCCGCAGGCCACCCCGCGCCGACCCCCCGTCCCGTACCCGGTCCGCGTTCCGCGGCTTCGCCGCGACCCGGGCGTCCCGGCCCCGCGCCGGCCAGGCCAGGACCGCCGGTACCCCGCCCGCACCCCGGTGCCGGGCCGTCCCCGTCGGCCCGCGCGGAGAATCGTTCCGAGCAGCGGACCGGTCCGCAGATCCAGCTGATTCCGGCCCCGGCCGACGGTGCGCTCGACGCCGCCGAAGAGGCCGTCGATCTGCTCCTGGAGAGCGGCCGAGCCCCGGGCGACATCCTCGTGCTCACCACCGGTGAGCAGCACCCGTGGGCGGCGCACGAGCTGTCCTTCGGCGAGGCGTCCTACTGGGCCCAGCAGGACGCCGGCGACGACGTGTTCTTCGCCGACGCCACCGCCGCGGAGCGGGCGACCGCCCGGCCCGTGGTCGTGGTGGCCGTCAACGGCGGAGCGGATGACGCGGCGGCGAAGGCGCTGCCCCTGGCGATGGGGCGCGCGACCGCGCTGCTCATCGTCTGCGGTGACCCGGAGCGCATCAACGCCGTGCTCGGCGCGGGTGTCTGAGCCGCAACACCACTCGCGGTCCTGACCCGGCCGCCCCTCGCGGGTGGCCGGGCCGTGGCCTCAGCGCACCGGCGCGAACGCCTCAGCGCACCGGCGCGAACGCCTCAGCGTGCCGCGGCCCGGCGCAGTGGCTCGGCGGCCCCGCCGGCCGTACGCGGCGTCAGAATGCCCAGTTCGGAAGCGACATCGCCGAGCGGTGCCGGACGCGAACCCGAGCCGGGGTACCGCCCGCCGCGACCCTCTCCCAGCACCTGCCAGCCGCCGCGCGTCAGGGTGATGTACGCACCGCAGCGCAGCCCGTGGAGCGTGCAGGCGTCCCGCAAGCCCCACATCCAGGCGCCGTCCTCCTCCGTCCAACGCTCGTCGCCGTCACGGCAGTAGAGCAGCACCGCCGTCCGTACGGGTGTGCGACGGCGCAGATCGTGCGGGATCACCCGGCGCAGATGGGCGAGGAGCGCGTTGCGGAACTCCCAGCCGTCCGCAGGGATCGGACGACGTGTGAACGACGCGCTGGCGATGAGCCGTTCCTCGTGGTCGAGCACGGCGACGACCGCCGTCCCCGTCGCCGGCCGGTGACGGGTGTGCAGACCGCTGACGACTTCACGCGGGTTGCGGAGCAGCGGAATTCCGGCCGCCGCCCACTCGGCGGGCTCCAGTATCCGAGCGAGGCGGCTGGCGGACTCGGACGACGCGTTGATCGAGGTGGCTGCGGACGGAGCGAATCCGAAGGTCACGGTCCTCCCTTCGGATACGCGCCCGCTGGGCGGGCAGGGTCGAGTGAGGGCGCACCACGGCGCAGTCCTTCCGGACCGCTTACGGGGCCATGCCGGGCGGATTCCCAATTCTTGCTGGCCCGTGCGCGAGCGGCAACGAGCAATTGAGACCGCTGACTGGAATGGACTGGTATGCCACCCATATCCCTGCCCAGACACCCACTGTTCACTCCCCGTTTCATGCCTGGACGGCCAACGCCAGGGGGAACACCCCCTCCGCACCCGATCGGCGCAGCAGCCGCGTCGCCACGGCCAGCGTCCAGCCGCTGTCCGACAGGTCGTCCACCAGGAGCACGGGACCCCCAGCCTCGGCCAGGCGCTCAGCCAACTCCGGAGGCACGGTCAGCGCCTGATGGAGTCCCACCACCCGCTGCGCGCTGTTCGTCCGGGAGATCCGCACCTCCTCGGCCTCCGGTGCGTACTCCACCGCCCCCAGCAGCGGCATCCGGCCGATCTCCGCGATCCGCCGACCGAGCGACCCCACCAACCGCGGCCTGCTGCGCGAGGCGACCGTGACCACACCGGCCGGGCGCGCGGGCGCGTCCGGAGCCCCCGACGCCCAGCCGCCGGGCCCCTTCGCCCAGTCGGCGAGCACCTGCACGACCGCCTGCACGACATCGTCCGGAACCGGACCGTCGGAAGCCCGCTCCGACAGCATCGGACGCAGCCGGTTGCCCCAGCCGATGTCCGAGAGCCGGCCCAGCGCCCGCCCGCCGAACGACTGCTCGCCCGCCGGGATACGCCCCTTCAGATCGACGCCGACCGCGGTGAGTCCGGTAGGCCACATCTTGCGCGGCTCCACCTCCACACCCGGCCGGCCCAGTTCGCCCTTGGCCGCGTCGAGCGCCGCGTCGCTCACCTTCGGATCGAACCGGGACCCCGAGCAGTTGTCACAGCGACCGCAAGGAGCCGCCTCCTCGTCGTCCAACTGGCGCCGCAGGAACTCCATCCGGCAGCCCGTCGCCGCCGCGTACTCGCGCATCGCCTGCTGCTCCGACGCCCGCTGCCGCGCCACCCATGCGTACCGCTCGGAGTCGTACACCCAGGGCTGCCCCGTACTCGTCCAGCCGCCCTTCACCCGGTGCACGGCTCCGTCCACGTCGAGGACCTTGAGCATCGTCTCCAGCCGGGTCCGCCGCAGCTCCACCAGGGGCTCCAGCGCGGGCAGGGACAACGGACGGTCCGCATGCGCCAGCACGTCCAGCGTGCGGCGAACCTGCTCCTCGGGCGGGAAGGCGACCGACGCGAAGTACTGCCAGATCGCCTCGTCCTCCTTGCCCGGCAGCAGCAGCACCTCCGCGTGCTCCACACCACGCCCGGCACGGCCCACCTGCTGGTAGTACGCGATCGGCGAGGACGGCGAGCCGAGGTGCACCACGAAGCCCAGGTCGGGCTTGTCGAACCCCATGCCCAGGGCCGACGTCGCCACCAGCGCCTTGACCCGGTTGGCCTGTAGATCCTCCTCCGCCTGCTGCCGGTCCGCGTTCTCCGTACGGCCCGTGTACGAGGACACCGTGTGCCCGCACTGCCGCAGATACGCGGTGACCTCCTCGGCCGCCGCCACCGTGAGCGTGTAGATGATCCCCGAACCGGGGAGCTCGCCGAGATGATCGGCCAGCCAGGCCAGCCGGTGTGCGGCATCGGGCAGCCGGACCACACCCAGGCTCAGGCTCTCCCGGTCCAGCGCGCCGCGCAGCACCAGCGCGTCGGTCCCCGCGCCCGTCCCCAACTGCTCGGCGACATCGGCCGTCACACGGGCGTTGGCCGTCGCCGTGGTCGCCAGCACCGGAACGCCGGCCGGCAGATCTGCCAGCATCGTGCGCAGACGGCGGTAGTCGGGCCGGAAGTCGTGACCCCAGTCGGAGATGCAGTGCGCCTCGTCGACCACGAGCAGGCCGGTGGCCGCCGCGAGCCGGGGAAGGACCTGATCGCGGAAGTCGGGGTTGTTGAGCCGCTCGGGACTGACCAGCAGGACATCGACCTCGCCGGCCACAACCTCCTGCTGGACGGTCTCCCACTCCTCCGTGTTCGACGAGTTGATCGTGCGGGCGCGGATGCCCGCACGGGCCGCCGCCTCCACCTGGTTGCGCATCAGCGCCAGCAGGGGAGAGACGATCACGGTGGGTCCGCTGCCCGCCTCGCGCAGCAGGGACGTCGCGACGAAGTACACCGCGGACTTGCCCCAGCCGGTGCGCTGGACGACCAGCGCACGCCGCTTGTCCGCGACGAGCGCCTCGATGGCACGCCACTGGTCCTCGCGCAGTCTCGCCGTGCCCGTGGGGTCCCCGACGAGGCGGGCGAGTACGGCGTCGGCGGTGGCTCGGAGGGCCGCGCGGTCGGCGAGGCGGTCTGCGTTGGTCATGCCCCCATGCAACCCGATGGCTCGGACAAAGCGCGAACGAGCCGCCCGGGCTGTGGAAAACCCGCTAGGGCCGTCACCGTGAGTTATCCACAGGGCTTTCGGAGTCGGCGCTCGGTGCGAGACCGTCGTGACCATGAACACGAACCCGCACGAATTCCGTGGAACGACCGAAACCCAGCAGATCACGCTGCGCGGCCCCGCCGAACTCGCCGACGCCCTCCCCTTCATGCTCGGCTTCCATCCGACCGATTCCGTCGTCCTCGTCGCACTCCACGGCGAGCTCGGACGCTTCGGCGGCCGGGTCAGGCTCGGCATCCCGCGGGCGGCGAAGGAATGGCCGTCCACGGCGGAGCACCTCGCCGAGTGCCTCGTCGACGGATGCGTCCGGAGCGGTACGCGGCCGGACGGCATCGTCGTCTTCGTCTGCCAGGACCCGGCACCGGGCGAGACGGGCCGCCATGTGATGGAGCGGCTGCGTCCCTTCGCCCAGCGCCTGCGCACCGCCTGCGGCGCCCTCGACATTCCCGTCTACGAAGCGCTCTGCATCTCCGACGGCCTGTACTTCTCGTACTGCTGCCCCGACACCCGCTGTTGCCCGCCGGACGGCACGCCTCTGGCGCTCACCGGCACGTCCGTCATGGCGGCCTCGGCCGCCTACGCCGGAATCCAGGTGCGGGGAACACTTCGGGAGATGGAGGCACGGCTCACGCCCAAGGCGCCGTCGGCCGAGGAGGAACGGCAGCGCAGGGCCCTGGACAAGGCCGCGGCCCAGATCGTCCCCCGCATCTTCGACGGTCCGCCCGGCTCGGGACGGGCGGAGGTCAGGGAGACGACCCTCAGGCTCGCCCGCGAGATCCTCCGTCGCTTCGACCCCGACCCCGACCCCGACCCCGACCCCGACCCCGAGCCCGCCGGGGCGGGCGCCGACGGCACGCGGCGGACAGCCGTGCCCACGCGGGAGCGCGGCACCGGAACGGCCGAGCAGGACGCGGCCGACGACGCGACGATCGACGCCGACGAGGCCGCCGCCCTGATCCTCGGGCTTCAGGACCGCGAGACACGGGACCAGGCCGCCGAATGGATGGAGGGCTGGGAAGGCACCACGGCGCTACGGCTGTGGCGTGCGCTGGCCCGACGCTGCGTCGAACCGTTCGGCGAGCACGCGGCGGCGCCGCTCACCCTCGCCGGCTGGGTGGCCTGGTCCACCGGCGACGAACCGGCCGCCCGGGTGGCCCTCGGGCTCGCCCTGGACGCCGACCCCGAGTACGTCTTCGCCCGCCTGCTGCACCAGGCCTGCAACGAGGGGCTCGACCCCGAGTCGCTCCGGAGCTGTCTGCGCCAGGAACGGGGGTCGAGGACGGCTGCCGCGGAGACGCCCGACAATTCCTGTCCGGTCGTACTCCAGGGCGCACGCCCAGCAGCCGACAGGGGCAGCAGGCCGGTGAAATCGGTGAAGTCGCCCAGGAAGGGCACGCGGCCGGCCGGTACCCGTCCCGGCAACGGCTCGCCCCAGCGGGTGCGGGGAGCGGCGGCCCGGCAGGGCGGGCAGCGCGGTGGACAGCGAGAGACGAGGAGCGGGCGATGACGCCCGTGACCAGGCCGCCCACAGCGGCGTTCACCTCTGTGGCGGATCCCGACGACCCGTGCCGCCCACGCCTCACCGGCAGCCCGGATCCCACAGAGAGCACCGCACACCACCCATGGCCTCCCGTCCCGCCCCAGCCCCCGGACTCCCGGCCGGACAGGCGCCAGCCGTCGGCCTCACGCCCCCTGCCGCCGCGCGACCGGGGGAACCGCCCTCGGTGCACCACGTGCTCCTCTGTGTGGCCCTGCCCGCCCTCGCCGTCTCACCCGAGCATGGCCAGCTCACCGGACGCGGCCTCGAAGGGGTCTATGCCTCGGGGCGCCGCCTCCTCGCCCGCTCGGTGCTGCGGGTGGCCGGCCGCCAACCCCTTGCCCTCCAGGGGCGCCAGGCCGGCGCGGACCGTGCGGTCTTCCTCTCCGTCGTCCGTACGGCGGGAGACATCGGGCCCGACCCGGGTATCTCCGTCGAGCGCTCACGCGACGCCGAGGGGACCGAGCGGATCACCCTGCGCAGTTCCGCCGGGAGACCCCTCCGGATCCCGGTGGAAGTCGCTCTGGGCACGGATCTCGCGGACCTGGGCGCCGTGGCGGCCGGGCGGGCGGGACCGGAACTCGCGGCGAGCGTCCACGGCACGGGCATGCGCTGGACAGGTGGCGACGGACGGTACGCCGCCGTCAGCGCCGACCCGTCTCCGACGGACGCGCTGGCCGCTGCCGGGATTCTTCGCTGGGAGGTCGAGCTGGCGCCCGGGGCATCCCGGACCATCGAGCTCAGAGTGCGCGGGGACCGGGCGCCGCGACTTTCAGGGGCCGTGGGCCCCGCGACGGGGCGACCCGGGGGCGTCGTCCTCGCGGACGCCCGTGCCGAGGGGGACGATCCCCGGCTCGGCGAACTCCTTCGGGTCTCCCTCGACGACCTGCGGGCCCTCCTCCAGCGCGACCCGGCCCACCCGAGCGACGTCCACCTCGCCGCCGGAGTGCCATGGCGTTGCGGACCGGTCACGGCCGAGGCGCTCTGGGCCGCGCGCCTGGCCCTCCCGCTCGGCACCCGTCTCGCCGTCTCGACGCTCCGCGCCCTGGCGCGCACCCAGCTCGACAGGCCGGGGCCGGCGGCGGGGCGCATCCCGGGCCCTCTCAGGGACGCCGGCCCCTTCCTCCCTCCTCGCTGCACGGGCATCGAGGCCACCCTCGCCTTCCCCGCCGTGCTCGCCGAGGCGAGGCGGTGGGGACTGCCCGAGCAGGACCTCATGGAGCTCCTTCCCGCGGCGGAGCGGTGCCTCCGGTGGCTCCGCGCCGCGGCCGACGCGCAGGGGTTCGTCCCGGACCCGGGACCCGCCGGGCCGTGGCGGGCCGAGACCCAGGCCCACGCCCACCGCGCGGCCCTGCTCGGCGCCGACCTGCTCGACGGGTGCGGCCGACCCGGGGGAGACGACTGGCGGGAGTGGGCCCGCGCGCTGCGCGAGCGGTTCCGGACCGAGTTCTGGCTCGACGACCGGTCCGGTGGCAGGCCCGCCGCCGCCCTGGTGCCGGGCGGACGGCCGTGGACCCAGCTTGGCGGCTGGGCGGCCCACCTTCTCGACACCGGCCTCCTGGGCGGCGGGCGGTACGCACCCGGTCTGCTGGACAAGGCGGCCACCGAACAGCTGGCCCGGCTGTTGGGCACGCCCGCGCTGGACTCCGGCTGGGGACTGCGCAGCCTCGGCGCCAAGGAACCCGGCCACAACCCCTTCGGGCACCGGGCCGGTGCGGTGCGGGTCCATGAGACGGCGGTGGCCGTGGCCGGTCTCGCCGCGGCGGGTTACGAGAGGGAGGCGGCGTCCCTGCTGCGGGGGAGCCTCGACGCGGCGGAGGCGTTCGGCTACCGGCTGCCCGAGATGTACGCCGGGGTCCTGCGGACGGCCGGGGCCGTCCCCGTTCCGCACCCGACGGCCTGCCGGCCCGCTGCGGTGGCCGCCGCCGGCGCGGTCCACCTCCTCACGGCCCTCGTGGGCATCCGGCCGGACGCCCCCGGTGGGACGGTCGCCCTGCACCCCGTCCGGTCGGCTCCGCTCGGGGCGGTACGGCTGTCGGGGGTCCGGGTCGCCGGGGAGCCCTTCGCCGTGCGGGTGAGCAGGCTCGGCCTGGGCATGGTCGAGGAGGCCGCCGACGGCCTCCAGCTGGGGGTCTGACCGGATGTCGCACGCGAGGACGGACGAGGTCCCGGGGGAACGAGAAGAAGTCACCGTCGATGCAGGAGAGGGGCGTGTTTATCGTCAGGAAGACGACTATGATCACGGCATGCCTCCCTACGACCCGTCGGCCTTCCCGCCCTTCGCCGTCACCGTCGATCTGGTCGTGCTCACCGTGCGGCGTCACGCCCTGTGCGCCCTGGTCGTACGGCGGGGAGAACCGCCGTTCCAGGGCAGGTGGGCCCTGCCTGGGGGCTTCGTCCGGGCCGACGAGGACCTGGGCGCGGCCGCCGCGCGAGAGCTGGTGGAGGAGACCGGGCTCTGCGTCCACGACCCTGGGGCCGCGGCGCCCATGCCCAGCAACGGTGCCCACCTGGAGCAGCTGGCCACCTACGGCGCCCCGGAGCGCGACCCCCGGATGCGGGTGGTCAGCGTCGCCCACCTGGCGCTCGCCCCGGATCTGCCCGCCCCCCGCGCGGGCGGGGACGCGAACAGCGCCCGCTGGGCCCCGGTGGAGGAGCTGCTGGGCAAGGACGGGTCCGTCGAGGACTGGCAGGCAGAGCCGCTCGCCTTCGACCACGCGCGGATCCTCGGCGACGGCGTGGAGCGGGCCCGCTCGAAGATCGAGTACTCCTCGCTGGCAACGGCCTTCTGTCCGCCGGAGTTCACGGTCGGCGAGCTCCGGCGGGTGTACGAGGCGGTGTGGGGTGTCGCGCTCGATCCGCGCAACTTCCACCGGAAGGTGACCGGTACGCCTGGCTTCCTGGTTCCGTCGGGCGGCACCACGACGCGTCAGGGCGGGCGTCCCGCACAGTTGTTCCGGGCCGGTGGGGCGACGCTGCTCAACCCGCCGATGCTCCGCCCCGAGGTCTGATCGCTCCGCTCCGGGGCGACCCGAGGCCCCAACCCTGCACCAAAAGTCCGAAATGTAGCGTTATCTTGCTTCGATAGCCGCCCTGCCGCGGAGCGGTCTCACCTACCGCGAGAGAAGCGATGCTCCAGGCCATCGGACTCACCAGCAGCCCCCGCCGTGACCTCCCGCCCGCCGTCGACGATCTCACCTTCGACGCCCGCCCGGGTCAGGTCACCGCCCTCCTCGGCCCCGCCGAATCGGGCAAGACCACGACCCTGCGCCTGATGCTCCAACTCGAGCCGGGCCGAGGCGTCACCTACTTCCGCGGCCGGCCCCTCCAGCGCATCGCGCACCCCGCCGGCGAGGTGGGGGTGCTGTTCGGCGACGTCCCCGGACACCCCTCGCGGACCCTGCGCAGCCAGTTGCGGATGCTCAGCGCCGCGGCCGGGGCCCCCGCGTCCAGGGCCGACGAGATGCTGGAGTTCGTGGGGCTCGCCGGGCTGCGCGATCAGCGCGTCGGCCGGCTGTCCCGCGGCATGGACCGTCGACTCGGCCTCGCCTCGGCCCTGTTGGGCGAGCCGCACACGCTGCTGCTCGACGAGCCCGGTGCCGGGCTCTCCGCACGCGAGCGCGCCTGGCTGCACGAACTCCTGCGTGCCCACGCCACCGAGGGCGGCACGGTCCTCTACACCACCGAGGATCCGAAGGACGCGGCCCGCAACGCGGACCGGGTCGTCACTCTCGACAAGGGGCGACTCGTAGCGGCCCAGGACGCGGCCGACTTCGCCCACTCACGGCTGCGGCCGCGCGTGGCCGTCCGCACGCCCCATGCGGCCCGGCTCGCCGCCGCCGTCACCCAGGAGGCGCGCGCCGCGCGCCGTACCGTCGAAGTGATCACCGAGCGGGGCAACCGTCTGTCCGTCTACGGCAGCGACTGCGCCGCGATCGGCGAGACCGCGTTCCGCCACGGCGTCCTCATCCACCGACTGACCGACGAGGTGGGCGACACCCACCTCGTCGCCTCCGGTGCTCCGGCCGACGCGGATCGACTCCCCGTGACCGAACGGCGGCCCGTGCCGGCCGCCCGGCCGTCCGAGCCCCGGCGGCCGGTCCGATCGCCGCTGCGGCCGCTGACGTACGAGATCCGCAGGCTGCTCGGCGTACCGGCGACACCGCTCGTCGCGGCGGCGGTCCTCGTCGCCTCCGTGGTGATCTCGGTGCTCCTCGCGCGCAGTGGCAGGACGCCCATGCCCACCGTCCTCGCCGGCTGGCCCGCGCTCTCGCCGCTGCCTCCCGCCGCCCTGGGGGCGGGACTCCTCGGCGCCTTCTCGTTCGGGGACGAGTACCGCTACCCGGCTCTCACGACCGGCCGGGGAGTCGTGCCGCGCAGGCTGGGGCTGCTGCTCGCCAAGCTCACGGTCGCGGCGGCGGTGGCCGTGGTCCTCGCGGTGCTCGTCGTGGTGGCCGACCTGGAGGCGCTCCGCCTCGTCTACGGCGGTGATTTGATTCCCGTACCCGAGAACTGGCCCGCGCTGTGCGCGAGTTGGCTCGGTCTGACTGTCGGCTGCGCCTGGGCCGGGGTGCTCGGGGCAGGGGTCTTCCGGGTCGCCGCGGCGGGCGTCGCCGCGGTGCTGGCGGTGCCCGTCGTCGTGGCTCCGCTGCTGCGGCAGGCGACCTCGGGCCCCGCGGGCCGGTCGATCGCCGGACTCCCCGGCCGGCTGCGGGAATTCGTCAGCGCGGAGTGGCCGGCGGCGGCCGACCGCTGGCTGCTGGGAGCGCTGCGCGTGGTCGCCCAGCCCGTGGGGGTGGCGCTGGCGGTGGCGTTGACAGCGCTGCTCTGCGCGTATGTGATCAGCGGCCTTCATCGCAAGGCTCATTGGTGATCACTTCTCGACTGATTGCGTCCGCTTCCCTGGCAACTCTCTTAAAAATGCCGGGGTATGTCCGATTAATCGTCAATTGTGTAGGGGGCGCCGATCACCCTTTCGTGTGCTTTTCACCAAAGACCTCAAGGGTCACGAGAGCGACGCCGACAAAGGATGCGTGAGTACCCTTGCGCACACCATGATGACCGCCGCCCGCCCCGTCGACTCCGGCCTCGGCGCCCCGGGCGATCTCGATCGATACCCGTACGCGGAGGCGCCCGTCGCCGAGCGCGTGGGTCCGCCCTCCTGGGAAGGGGTGGAGACGGACCTCGGCCGGGTCGGTCGTCGCAGCGCCGGCAGCCGTGGCCGCGGACTGCACGGCCAGCTCGTCCAGCAGCTGGGCCAGATGATCGTCTCCGGAGACCTCGGCGCGGACCGTCCGCTCGTCCCGGAGGAGATCGGTCAGCGCTTCGAGGTCTCCCGCACCGTCGTGCGCGAGTCGCTGCGCGTCCTGGAGGCCAAGGGCCTGGTCAGCGCCCGCCCCAACGTCGGCACCCGGGTCCGGCCGGTCAGCGACTGGAACCTGCTGGATCCCGACATCATCGAGTGGCGCGCCTTCGGCCCGCAGCGCGACGACCAGCGCCGCGAGCTGAACGAGCTGCGCTGGACGATCGAGCCCCTCGCCGCCCGGCTCGCCGCGGGGCACGGTCGCGAGGACGTCCAGCAGCGGCTCTCCGACATGGTCGAGATCATGGGCCACGCATACGCCCAGGGCGACGGCATCACCTTCTCCCGCGCCGACGTCGAGTTCCACTCCCTGCTGATCCAGCTCGCCGGGAACCGCATGCTGGAGCACCTGTCCGGCATCGTCGGCGCCGCGCTCCAGGTCTCCGGCGGCCCGGTCACCGGCTGTGACCGCCCCGGCGAGTCCTGCCTGTCCCACCACGCGCGCATCGCCGAGTGCCTCGCGACCGGTGACGCGCAGGGGGCCGAGGCGGCCATGCGGCAGCTGCTCACCGTCCACCCGGAGGTGGAGCGCGTCGTGCCCGCTCCGCGCGAGCACTGACGCGCGGGCCGTGGCCGGGCACGCGAGGCGTACGCACGCATCCGCATCCGCTTCACCGGAGCCGTGCGGACCGCGCGGCACCCGGGGATCGTGACGAGACCCGGGGCCGGCGGGAGCTCCGGCGGCGCGAATGTACGATGAACATCCGTTCTATCCGTTTCGTCGCACATGGGGTGTGACTCGGGCCACGCGGATTGGGCGTAACACTCCTCGAAGCCGTGCGATGACTTAAGAGGTGACAGCCGAGGAAGGAATACAGCCGCCGTCTCAGGCGCTGTGCAGTTCCCCGGTCCAGCCCGCGCCGTCGGCACATTCCCCGTCGACGGTCGTCGGCTCCGGCCCGATCATGGGCGGGGCCGGAAGCCGTTTTCCATCGTTCCGAGAGGTTGTTCGTGTCGGCCAGCACATCCCGTACGCTCCCGCCGGAGATCGCCGAGTCCGAGTCTGTGATGGCGCTCATCGAGCGGGGAAAGGCTGATGGGCAGATCGCCGGCGATGACGTGCGTCGGGCCTTCGAGGCTGACCAGATTCCGCCAACCCAGTGGAAGAATGTTCTGCGCAGCCTCAACCAGATCCTCGAGGAAGAGGGTGTGACGCTGATGGTCAGTGCAGCGGAGTCGCCGAAGCGCGCCCGCAAGAGCGTCGCAGCGAAGAGCCCGGCCAAGCGCACCGCCACCAAGACCGTCACCGCCAAGACGACCGTGACGAAGACCGTCTCGGCCGCCACGGCGGCCCCGGCGGCAGAGAGCGCGGACCCGGCCGACGAGGCCGGAGCGCCGGCCAAGAAGGCGGCCGCGAAGAAGACCGCGGCCAAGAAGACGGTCGCGAAGAAGACCGTCGCCAAGAAGACGACGGCCAAGAAGACCGCCGCCAAGAAGGACGCCGACGAGGTCGTCGAGGGCGAGGAGCTCATCGACGACGTCGCGCCCGGCAAGGGTGAGGACGAAGAGGCCGAGGGCGAGAACAAGGGCTTCGTACTGTCCGACGACGACGAGGACGACGCCCCGGCGCAGCAGGTCGCGGTCGCCGGTGCCACCGCCGACCCGGTCAAGGACTACCTGAAGCAGATCGGCAAGGTCCCGCTGCTCAACGCCGAGCAGGAGGTCGAGCTCGCCAAGCGCATCGAGGCCGGTCTGTTCGCCGAGGACAAGCTGGCCAACTCCGACAAGCTGGCGCCCAAGCTCAAGCGCGAGCTGGAGATCATCGCCGAGGACGGCCGCCGCGCCAAGAACCACCTCCTGGAGGCCAACCTCCGCCTGGTGGTCTCGCTGGCCAAGCGCTACACCGGCCGCGGCATGCTCTTCCTGGACCTGATCCAGGAGGGCAACCTGGGTCTGATCCGCGCCGTCGAGAAGTTCGACTACACCAAGGGCTACAAGTTCTCCACGTACGCCACCTGGTGGATCCGTCAGGCGATCACCCGCGCCATGGCCGACCAGGCCCGCACCATCCGTATCCCGGTGCACATGGTCGAGGTCATCAACAAGCTCGCGCGCGTCCAGCGCCAGATGCTCCAGGACCTGGGCCGCGAGCCCACTCCGGAGGAGCTGGCCAAGGAGCTCGACATGACCCCGGAGAAGGTCATCGAGGTCCAGAAATACGGCCGCGAGCCGATCTCCCTCCACACCCCGCTGGGTGAGGACGGCGACAGCGAGTTCGGTGACCTGATCGAGGACTCCGAGGCGGTCGTCCCGGCCGACGCGGTCAGCTTCACGCTGCTCCAGGAGCAGCTGCACTCGGTCCTCGACACGCTCTCCGAGCGTGAGGCCGGCGTGGTCTCCATGCGCTTCGGTCTGACCGACGGCCAGCCGAAGACGCTGGACGAGATCGGCAAGGTCTACGGCGTGACGCGTGAGCGCATCCGCCAGATCGAGTCGAAGACCATGTCGAAGCTGCGCCACCCGTCCCGCTCGCAGGTCCTGCGCGACTACCTCGACTAGTCCGCGGTCGTACGAGCCGAAGGGCCCGGTTCCCCGAAAGGGGACCGGGCCCTTCGGCATTGCGCGGGTGCACGACGGCAGGGCCTGGACGACGCTGGGTGAACCGACATCACCGGAGAGTCAGGAGGCTCTATGCGTCGCCCCATCGCCCGAGCAGTGACCACTGCCCTGGGCCTGATCTCGGCGGCGGCCGGTCCGTTCGCCGCCACCGCTCCCGCGGCCGCCGACAGCGTCGTGGTCGGCGGGCAGCCAGCGGCGACCGCGGACGCTCCCTGGGCCGTGGCGCTCTCCAGCCGTGACCGGTTCGGAGGTACGCGCGGGGGTCAGTTCTGCGGAGGTGTGGTGGTGGCCCCCACGAAGGTGCTCACCGCGGCCCACTGCATGGGCCGGGAGGTCCTGGGAGGCGAACCCTGGCAGCTGTCCGACTTCAAGGTCATCGCGGGCCGCAGCGCCCTGCTCGGCCAGGGCGGACAGGAGGTCCGGGTCTCGGAGACGTGGATCAGTCCGGAGTACGACCCGACGGCCAACACCAACGACCTCGCCGTGCTCACGCTGGCGAGCCCGCTGCCGCAGTCGTACGTGATCGGGACCGCCGTCCCCGGTGACACGGCCGAGACGCCGGGGACGGCGGCGGACGTGTACGGGTGGGGGGACGCCACCGGAAACGGGACCTACGCCTCCGCCCTGCGCTCGGCGCGGGTACAGGTGCTGCCCGACGCCGCGTGCGAGCGGGCCTACCCGGGCGGCTTCGGAGCCGCGTACCAGGCCGGCACGATGCTGTGCGCCGGCGATCCGCAGGGCGGCAGGGACGCCTGCCAGGGGGACAGCGGCGGGCCGCTGGTGGCCCAGGGACGGCTCGTCGGCCTGGTGTCCTGGGGCAGCGGCTGCGGGCAGCCCGAGAACCCGGGCGTCTACACCCGCGTCTCGACGGTGCTGCCGGCGAACTTCTGAGCCTTCTCGCACGCGCACGAGAGGGCGCGAGAACGGGCGGCCACCCCCTGAACACGGGGGTGGCCGCCCGTCGTCCGGTCAGCGACCGGCCCATGGCTCGTCGTGATGCGAGGCGTCAGCGGTCCTCGTCTACTGCCTTGGCCGGCACGTCGGTGAGCCGGTCCGTCTCATCCTGTATTTCCGCGGCGATCTTCTTGAGTTCCGGCTCGAACTTGCGACCGTGATGGGCGCAGAAGAGCAAGTCACCACCGCTGGTCAGGACGACGCGCAGGTACGCCTGGGCGCCGCAGCGGTCGCAGCGGTCAGCGGCCGTCAGGGGGCTCGCGGGGGTCAGAACAGTAGTCACGTCGCCTCTTCTCTAGCTCGACGAGCTGTCGTACCAGGGTCAACATCCAACCAGGCCGAAAACGTTCCCGCTCGTGGCTTTTCCTCGAAACTTCTTCCCGAGGTGGCTGCTGCTGCCGGTTGGCGGCGAATGAGCCGTATTGCTTCGCTCTACGGATTTCGCATTGCTTGTCTCGGTTTCGTCCTCCCGGCTGGGTTGCCGGTTGTTCATGAGGACGTGCCCGGAGCCTAAATGGTTCATGCCTGGAAGGGAACGTGATGTTCGCGTCACCCCTTCGAGGGATCGAACACCCATGCGACTCTGCACTAGCATGAGAAATCAGGAGGGTGGCGTGACAACGGCTCTACCAGGCATCGGTACCCTCTGACCGGTGACCGACGCCGGGCCTTACCCCACCGGGCCAGTTTTCAAATTCAGCGAGGAGCGAACCGCGTGACCGCCGAAACGTCCGTGCCGTCCAGTGCGCTGCTGACCGCAGACCGTGACGGTTCCAACTACACCGCGCGGCACCTGCTCGTACTCGAAGGGCTCGAAGCGGTCCGCAAGCGCCCCGGAATGTACATCGGGTCCACCGACAGCCGCGGCCTGATGCACTGCCTCTGGGAGATCATCGACAACTCCGTCGACGAGGCTCTCGGTGGCTACTGCGACCACATCGACGTGATCCTCCACGAGGACGGCTCCGTCGAGGTGCGCGACAACGGCCGGGGCATCCCGGTCGACGTCGAGCCCAAGACCGGGCTCTCCGGTGTCGAGGTCGTCATGACCAAGCTGCACGCGGGCGGAAAGTTCGGCGGCGGCTCGTACGCGGCCTCCGGCGGTCTGCACGGCGTCGGCGCGTCCGTGGTGAACGCGCTCTCGGCCCGGCTCGACGTCGAGGTCGACCGGAACGGGGCCACCCACGCGATCAGCTTCCGCCGCGGCGTCCCCGGGATCTTCACCGAGCAGGGCCCCGACAGCCCCTTCGACCCGGCCAACGGCCTGCTGAAGGGCAAGCGCGTCCCCAAGACCCGCACCGGCACCCGCGTGCGGTACTGGGCGGACCGGCAGATCTTCCTCAAGGACGCCAAGCTCGCCCTGGAGAGCCTGCACCAGCGCGCGCGGCAGACCGCCTTCCTGGTGCCCGGCCTGACCATCGTGGTTCGCGACGAGCGGGACCTGGCGGGCGTGGGCAAGAGCGAGGAGATGTTCCGCTTCGACGGCGGCATCAGCGAGTTCTGCGAGTTCCTGGCCCAGGACAAGGCCGTCTGCGACGTGCTGCGGCTGACCGGCCAGGGCACCTTCAAGGAGACCGTCCCGGTCCTCGACGACCGCGGGCACATGACGCCCACCGAGGTCACCCGTGAGCTGGGCGTCGACGTGGCCCTGCGCTGGGGGACCGGCTACGACGCCACGGTCAAGTCCTTCGTCAACATCATCGCCACCCCCAAGGGCGGCACCCATGTCTCGGGCTTCGAGCAGGCCATCACCAAGACGGTCAACGAGGTCCTGCGCTCCGCCAAGATGCTGCGGGTCGCCGAGGACGACATCGTCAAGGACGACGCCCTGGAGGGGCTCACGGCCGTCGTGACGGTCCGGCTCGCCGAGCCGCAGTTCGAGGGGCAGACCAAGGAGGTGCTCGGCACCTCGGCGGCCCGCCGGATCGTCGCCAACGTGATCGCCAAGGAGCTGAAGGCCTTCCTGACGTCCACCAAGCGTGACGCCAAGGCCCAGGCCCGGGCCGTCCTGGAGAAGGCCGTGGCGGCCGCCAGGACCCGTATCGCCGCCCGCCAGCACAAGGACGCGCAGCGCCGGAAGACCGCGCTGGAGTCCTCCTCCCTGCCGGCCAAGCTCGCCGACTGCCGCAGCGACGACGTCGAGCGCAGCGAGCTCTTCATCGTCGAGGGAGACTCCGCGCTCGGCACCGCCAAGCTCGCCCGCAACAGCGAGTTCCAGGCCCTGCTGCCGATCCGCGGCAAGATCCTCAACGTCCAGAAGTCCTCGGTCTCGGACATGCTCAAGAACGCCGAGTGCGGGGCGATCATCCAGGTCATAGGAGCCGGCTCGGGCCGGACCTTCGACATCGACGCGGCCCGCTACGGCAAGATCGTCCTCCTCGTCGACGCCGACGTCGACGGCGCGCACATCCGCTGCCTGCTGCTGACCCTCTTCCAGCGCTACATGCGCCCCATGGTCGAGGCCGGCCGGGTCTTCGCCGCCGTGCCGCCGCTGCACCGGATCGAGCTCGTCCAGCCCAAGAAGGGCCAGGACAAGTACGTCTACACGTACTCGGACAACGAGCTGCGCCAGACCCTGCTCGAGTACCAGCGCAAGGGCATCCGCTACAAGGACGCCATCCAGCGCTACAAGGGCCTCGGAGAGATGGACGCCGACCAGCTGGCGGAGACCACCATGGACCCGCGCCACCGGACCCTGCGCCGGATCAACATCGGAGACCTGGACTCGGCCGAGCAGGTCTTCGACCTGCTCATGGGCAACGACGTGGCGCCCCGCAAGGAGTTCATCACCAGCTCCGCGGCGACGCTCGACCGTTCGCGGATCGACGCCTAGTGACCTGAGTCAGAGATTCGTCGGCAGTAGGTGGCGACTTCGTCGAGGATCTCGTCTGCGGTCTTCGTCCAGACGAAGGGCCTGGGATGCTCGTTCCAGTCGGCGAGCCAGGTCCGGATGTCGCGTTCGAGGGCTTGGACGGAGCGGTGGACGCCGCGTTTGAGCTTCTTCTGGGTGAGCTCGGCGAACCACCGTTCCACCAGGTTCAGCCAGGACGCGCTGGTCGGCGTGAAGTGCAGGTGGAACCGTGGGTGGGCCAGCAGCCACCGCTTGATGTCCGCTGTCTTGTGGGTCGCGTAGTTGTCCAGGATCAGATGCACCTGCAGATCAGCTGGGACTTCTTTGTCGAGCTTGGTCAGGAACTTCTTGAACTCCGCCGCCCGGTGGCGTCCGTGGAGGGAGCCGATCACCTTGCCGGTAGCGGCCTCGAGGGCGGCGAAGAGGGTGGTCGTTCCGGCCCGGACGTAGTCGTGGCTGCGGCGTTCGGGAACGCCGGGCACCATCGGCAGGACCGGCTGGGACCGGTCCAGGGCCTGGATCTGCGACTTCTCGTCCACGCAGAGAACCAGGGCCTTCTCCGGCGGATCGAGATAGAGGCCGACGACGTCACGGACCTTGTCGATGAACAGCGGGTCGGTGGACAGTTTGAACGTCTGCGACCGGTGCGGCGCCAGTGCGAACGCCCGCCAGATCCGCGAGACCGTCGACTGCGACATGCCTGTGGCCACCGCCATCGACCTGGTCGACCAGTGGGTGGCGTTCTTCGGGGTCTCCTCCAGCGTCTTGACGATCACCCGCTCGACATCAGCGTCGGTGATCTTCCGTGGGACACCGGGCCGCGGGTCGTCACACAAACCGTCCAGTCCCCGCTCGATGAAGCGGCGTCGCCAGGTGCGGACCGTGTCCGGAGTGATCCGCAGCCGGCGGGATACCTCCATGATCGAGTGGCCTTCGGCGCACTCCAGCACGATCCGCGAGCGTTGGGCCAGAGCCTGGGCCGTCGTGCGGCGACGCAACCAGCCCTCCAGCACAGCCCGCTGGGCATCAGTGACCGACAACGGCGGAATCTTCGGACCCGGACGACTCATGCCCGATTAACGACGAATCTCTGACTCAGGTCACTAGGGCCTGTCCGGCGGACCCTGGCCCGGGCCGACCGGTACGCATATCGGTCCGGGCTCGTCTCACCAACGGGGCAAACCATCACCTGATGGGGTGAAGCGGAGAGGGAGAAGAGTCCTGGATCTTCCCGCTCTGTCCATCCTTGGCACGCGGCCGAAACGGTTCGCTGACAAGGAGAGTTCACCGGTGGAGAAGCACGAAGGGCCGGGCGTCCCCGCGGTGCGGATGGACGACCCCTGGTACGACGCACTCGCCTCCGGCTGGGGCGAGTCGGTCGACGCGGAGACACCGGCCGCCGAGGCCGGACCGGCCGCGACGACGGCCGGAACGGTACCTCTGCAGCAGCCGGACACCGGCGGGGCCGACATCTATCTGCAGGTCCAGCGCAGCCCGGCGTTCCAGGAAGTACGCAGCCGCTACCGGCGGTTCGTGATCCCGGCGGCCCTCGCCTTCCTCCTCTGGTACCTCGCCTATGTCGTCGCGGCGACGGCGGCGCCCGGTCTGATGGCCCGGCCCGTCGTCGGGATGGTGAACGTGGCGATGCTCGCCGGGCTCGGCCAGTTCCTCACCACCTTCCTGCTGACCTGGGCCTACGCCCGGCATGCCCGGCTGCGCCGGGACCGGGCGGCGCTCGAGCTGCGCTGGACCGTGTTCGACGAGACGCGGGCGCACGAGATGACGCGGGGCGCGCGGCCGTGACCAACGACCATCAGATGCTCGCGCTGCTGCTGTTCAGCGTCTTCGTCGCCGTGACCCTCGGGATCACCACCTGGGTGAGCCGCAACCGGCGCGGCTCGGCGGAGGAGTTCTACGCCGGAGGACGGCTCTTCTCGCCTCTGGAGAACGGTTTCGCCATCGCGGGCGACTACATGTCCGCCGCCTCCTTCCTCGGCATCTCCGGTCTGATTGCCCTCTTCGGCTACGACGGCATGCTGTACTCCGTCGGCTTCCTCGTCGCCTGGCTGGTCGTCCTCCTCCTGGTCGCCGAACTGGTCCGCAACTGCGGCCGGTTCACGCTCGCCGACGTCGTCGCGGCCCGGATGGCGGAGCGTCCCGTCCGGATCGCCGCCGGAACCTCCTCCGTCACCGTCTCGGTGCTCTACCTGGTGGCCCAGATGGTCGGCGCGGGCAGCTTGGTCGCCCTGCTCCTCGGGGGCACCAGCGAGGCCGCCCGGTCCTGGACCGTGATCGGCGTCGGCGCCCTGATGGTGATCTACGTGTCGCTCGGCGGCATGCGGGCCACCACCTGGATCCAGATCGTCAAGGCCGTGCTGCTCATGGCCGGCACGATCGCCCTCACCGTGCTCGTCCTGCTCCGCTTCCACGGGGACTTCAACGAACTTCTCGCCACGGCCGCCGAACGCAGCGGACACGGACGGGACTTCCTCGCACCGGGACTGCGCTACGGCGGCGAGTGGACGGCGCGCCTGGACTTCATCAGCCTCGGTCTCGCGCTCGTCCTGGGCACCGCGGGCCTGCCGCACATCCTGTCCCGGTTCTACACCGTGCCGACCGCGCGGGCCGCCCGCCGCTCGGTCGTCTGGTCCATCGGACTCATCGGCGGCTTCTACCTCATGACCATCGTCCTCGGCTTCGGCGCCGCCGCGATCATCGGCCCCGACGCTGTCCGCGCCTCCAACGCCGCCGGGAACACCGCCGTACCGCTGCTCGCGCTCGACCTCGGCGGGGGAGCGGGCTCGACCGGCGGCACGGTGCTGTTCGCGATCGTCGCCGCCATCGCCTTCGCCACCATCCTGGCCGTCGTCGCCGGGATCACGCTCGCCTCGTCCGCCTCCGTCGCCCACGACCTGTACGCGTCGCTGCGCCGCCGGGGCGCGCGGGCGAAGCCGTACAGCGAGGTGACGGTGGCGCGGATCGCCGCGGCGGGGATCGGTGTGGCCGCGATCGGGCTCGGTCTGCTCGCCCGGGACCTCAACGTGGCGTTCCTGGTCGGGCTCGCGTTCGCGGTCGCCGCCTCGGCCAACCTTCCGGTGCTGCTGTACTCGCTGTTCTGGCGGAACTTCACCACGCGCGGCGCGGTCTGGTCGGTGTACGGAGGGCTGGTCCCCGCCGTGCTGCTCGTGGTCTTCTCGCCGGTCGTCTCCGGCAGCCCCGAGGCGCTCTTCCCGGGCGTCGACTTCCATGTCTTCCCGCTCCAGAACCCGGGGCTCGTCTCCATCCCGCTCGGCTTCCTGGCGGGCTGGATCGGCACGGTCACGTCCTCCGAGCCGCCGGACGCGGCCAAGCACGCGGAGACGGAGGTCAGGGCGCTGACGGGCGCCGGGGCGGTGTGACGCAGGCGGTCAGCCCGTGGCCTTCGCCCACACGTAGCGGTGCTCCGGGCGGCCCGTCTCGCCGTACTTCAGCGACAGCCGTACGCGCCCGGCCCGTTCGAGCAGCTTGAGGTAGCGCTGCGCGGTCTGCCGGCTGACCCCCGCCCGCTCGGCGATCTCCTGCGCGGACAAGGCCCCGTCGGCGGCCAGCAGGACCTGCCGTACGAGCTCCGCGGTGGTGGGGGAGTGGCCCTTGGGCAGGTCAGGCTCCACCGCGCTCGCCGAGAGGGCGCCGAAGATGCGGTCGACCTCGGCCTGTTCCGCCTCGCCGCCGCTTTCGAGGGTGCTGCGCAGGGCCGCGTACGCCTCCAGCTTGGCGCGCAGGCCGGCGAAGGCGAAGGGCTTGACCAGGTACTGCAGGGCGCCGTGACGCATCGCCGCCTGGACGGTCGCGACGTCGCGCGCCGCCGTCACCATGATCACGTCGGTCTGGTGGCCGAGGCGGCGCAGTTCCCGTACGACCGCGAGCCCGTTCTCGTCCGGCAGATAGTGGTCGAGCAGGATCAGGTCGACCGGGACCTCGCTCAGCCGGGCGAGCGCCTCCGCCGTGGAGTGGGCGGTGGCGACGACCCGGAAGCCGGGCACCTTCGTCACGTAGGCCGCGTTGATCCGTGCGACGCGGGTGTCGTCGTCCACGACCAGTACGTCGATCATCGCGGCTCTCCCACGGCCGAACGCTCCGTACGCTCGGCCGGCTCCGGCTCGTTCAGGGCCTCCGGGAGGACGACGGTGAACTCGGCACCGCCGTCCGGGCCCGCGCCGACCCGGGCGCTGCCGCCCTGACGCTCGGCGAGTCGGCGCACCAGGGCGAGGCCCAGGCCCCGCTTGCCGTGGGACGGCAGCTCCTTCGTGGTCCAGCCCTCGGTGAAGATGAGTTCGCGCCGGTCGTCCGGGACGCCGAGCCCGGTGTCGGAGACCCGCAGGACGGCCGTACGGCCCTCGGCCCGCAGGGCGAGCTCCACGCGCGCGTCGACGGTGCCCGCGGCGGCGTCCAGGGCGTTGTCGACGAGGTTGCCGACGACCGTGACCAGCTCGCGCGGGTCGACCACGCGGTCGGGGAGCAGCGAGCCGGCCGAGATCCGCAGGGACACGCCCCGCTCGGCGGCGACCGTGGCTTTGCCGACCAGGAGGGCGGCCAGCAGCGGGTCGTGGATCTTCTCGGTGACCTGCTCGGCGGTGGCCCGGTGGACGCCGACGACCTCGGTGACGAACTCGACCGCCTCGTCGTGCATCTCCAGCTCAAGCAGCCCCAGGAGCGTGTGCAGCCGGTTGGCGTGCTCGTGGTCCTGGGCGCGCAGGGCGTCGATCAGTCCCCGTGTGGAGTCCAGCTCGCGGCCGAGCCGCTCCAGCTCGGTGCGGTCGCGCAGCGTGGCGACGGCGCCACCGTCGTCCGTCGGCATCCGGTTGGCGATGAGCACGCGGTGGCCCCGGACGGTCACCAGGTCCTCGCCCGTGACCCGGCCGGCCAGCACGTCGGCCGTACGACCGGAGCCGAGCGCCTCCTCCAGGGGGCTTCCGGTGGCTTCGGGGCCGATGCCGAGCAGCCGCTGCGCCTCGTCGTTCATGAGCCGGACGCGTCCGGCGCGGTCGAGGGCGACGACGCCCTCACGGATGCCGTGGAGCATGGCCTCGCGCTCGGCGAGGAGCGCGGAGATGTCGGAGAACGCCAGGTCGTGGGTCTGCCGCTGGAGCCTGCGGGAGATCAGGTACGCGGCGAGGGCACCGGCCGCCAGGGCGCCGCCGGCGTACGCGAGGAGCCCGGGGATCGCCCCGAGGAGCCGGTCGTGGACGCTGTCGTACTCGATGCCGACGGAGACCGCCCCGACGATCGTCCCGTCCGCGTCCCGCAGCGGGGCCTTGCCGCGCGCCGAGCGGCCGAGCGTGCCGCTGTCGATCTCCATGACCTCGCGCCCGGAGAGCGCGGCGCTGGGGTCCGTGGAGACGACCTTGCCGATCTGCGCCGGGTCGGTGTGGGACCAGCGCACGCCCCGGGTGTCCATGATCACGACGTACTCGGCGCCGGTGGCCCGCCGGATCCGCTCCGCCTCCCGCTGCACCGGCCCCTGGGCGGATGGCCCGGAGGCCCCCAGCGCGCTCGCGACCTGTGGGGAGGAGGTGGTCTCGGCGATGGCCAGGGCGCGCCGCATGGCCTGGTCGTCGAGCTGGTCGCTCAACGGCGCGAGGAAGAGGCCGGTGGCCAGCACGGTGACACCGGCGGCGATGGCCAGCTGCATCAGGAGGACCTGGGCGAAGACCCGCCGCGGCCAGCCGAACCGCGGGCGCCGGCGGCGCGCGGGTGTCGGCGTGGGGGTGGGCGGGGCGGGGCTCATGCAGGAACGGTACGGGGCGGGGGCTGGGACCGGAAATGTGCGGGGCCCTGGGGCGGGCGGCGGCGGGTGGGTGCGGGGGTGGTGCGGGCGGCCGCGGGCCGGTGGGGGTGCGCCCGGCCTCCGGCCGGGCTGGGGTTCCCACCCGCACCACCCCCGTGCGAGTGGCCAGGCAGAGGTGCGGGTCCGCCTGTGGGCGGTTCGCGCCGTCGGCGGGTGCGGGCCCCGGGAAGCGACAGCTTCGCGTCGCCGGCGGGTGCGGGGATTCTGGGGCTCGTGCCTATTCTGGGGGCTTTGATCGGTTCGAGTCTCCGGAGGTTCCTTGACCAGCCAGCAGATTCCCGTCGTCGTTCTCTCCGGGTTTCTCGGGTCGGGGAAGACGACGCTGCTCAACCACCTGCTGCGCAGTGCCCGGGGCACCCGGATCGGGGTCATGGTCAACGACTTCGGTGACATCGGGATCGACGCCATGACCGTCGCCGGGCAGGTCGGCTCGACCGTCTCGCTCGGCAACGGCTGCCTGTGCTGCGCCGTCGACGTGAGCGAGCTCGACGAGTACCTGGAGGTGCTCACCCGCCCCGAGTCCCGACTCGACGTGATCGTCATCGAGGCGAGCGGTCTCGCCGAGCCCCAGGAGCTCGTGCGGATGGTCCTCGCCAGCGAGAACGAGCGGGTCGTGTACGGCGGCCTCGTCCAGGTCGTCGACGCGGCCGAGTTCGCGCGGACGCGGGCCACGCACCCCGAGACCGACCGCCACCTCGCCCTCGCCGACCTCGTCGTCGTCAACAAGGCCGACCGGGTGGGGGAGACCGAGCTGGACGCCGTCCACGAGGTCGTCGGGCGGCTCGCCGGGCCCGCCGCCGTGGTCCGCGCCGCGCACGGCCGGGTCGACCCCGAGCTGCTCTTCGACCGGGTCGTGCCCGAGGGGGAGATCGAGGGACAGATGTCGATCGAGGACCTGCTGTACGGGGACGGGGACGACGACGCCCGCGACCACCCGCACGCGGCCTACGAGACGTTCTCCCTGGCCTCGGAGACCGCGCTCCACCCGCGCAGGCTCATGGCGTTCCTCGACTCCCGCCCCGAAGGCCTCTACCGCATCAAGGGCTTCGTCGACTTCGGCGCCGCCGACCCCGCCAACCGCTACACGGTCCATGCCGTCGGCAGGTTCCTGCGCTTCTACCCCGAGCCATGGGCGGCCGGGCAGGACCGGCTCACCCAGCTCGTCCTGATCGGCTCCGGCGTCGACGCCGGAGCGCTGCGCAAGGAGCTGGACGACTGCCGGGTGAACGGCCCGCAGGACGCCCCCGACGAGCACAGCATGTGGGGCGTCCTGCGGTACGTACAGCAGTCGGATCCGGAGGCCGACGAGGGCTAGCTCGCCGGGCCGGCCACCACCTCGACAGGCTTCGGCAGCGGCGTGCCGGAGCCGTCGCGGCGCGGGTCGACCTCGGGCAGGTCCGCAGGCGTGCCGTTCTGCTGTGCGGCGTAGGCCGGGGTCGCGCCCGCCCAGGCCAGGATCAGCGTGTCCTCGCCCTTCAGGAAGCGCTGACAGCGCACGCCACCGGTCGCCCGCCCCTTGCGCGGGTACTGGTCGAACGGCGTCAGCTTCGCCGACGTGGCGGCCGAGTCGTCCAGCGTGCCCGTGGAGCCCGCGACCGTGAAGACCACCGCGTCCGCCGCCGGGTCCACCGCCGTGAACGAGATCACCTCGGCGCCGTCCGTCAGCTTGATGCCCGCCATGCCGCCCGCCGGACGGCCCTGGGGCCGCACCTGCGCGGCCTGGTAGCGCAGCAGCTGGGCGTCGGAGGTGATGAAGACCAGGTCCTCCTCGCCCGTCCGCAGCTCGGTCGCGCCGACGATCCGGTCACCCTCCTTGAGGGTGATGACCTCCAACTCGTCCTTGTTCGCCGGATAGTCCGGCACCACGCGCTTCACCACGCCCTGGAGCGTGCCGAGCGCCAGACCCGGCGAGGACTCGTCGAGCGTGGTCAGGCAGACCACCGTCTCGTCGTCCTCCAGGGTGAGGAACTCCGCCAGCGGCGCCCCGCCGGCCAGGTTCGGCGCGGCGGCCGTGTCCGGCAGCTGGGGCAGGTCGATCACCGCGATCCGCAGCAGCCGTCCCGTCGAGGTGACCGCGCCGACATCGCCGCGCTGGGTCGCCGGGACCGCCGAGACGATCGCGTCGTGCTTCGCCCGCCTGCCCTCCCGGGCGGCCGGGAGCGCCTCCGTCACCGTACGGGCCAGCAGGCCCGTCGAGGACAGCAGCACCCGGCACGGGTCGTCCGCGACCTCCAGGGACACGGCGGCGACCGGGGCGCCGGCCGACTCCAGCAGGACCGTGCGCCGGTCGGTGCCGAACTTCTTCGCCACCGCCGCCAGTTCCGCCGAGACCAGCTTGCGCAGCTCGCTGTCGGAATCCAGGATCCCGGTCAGCTCGTCGATCTCGCCGTTGAGCCGGTCGCGCTCGGTCTCCAGCTCGATCCGGTCGAACTTGGTGAGCCGGCGCAGCGGGGTGTCCAGGATGTACTGCGTCTGGACCTCGCTCAGCGAGAAGCGCTCGATCAGTCGCTCCTTGGCCTGCGCCGAGTTCTCGCTGGAGCGGATGAGCCGGATGACCTCGTCGATGTCGAGCAGCGCCACGAGCAGGCCCTCGACCAGGTGCAGCCGGTCGCGCTTCTTGCCCCGGCGGAACTCCGAGCGCCGGCGCACCACGTCGAAGCGGTGGTCGAGGTAGACCTCCAGGAGCTCCTTGAGGCCCAGCGTGAGCGGCTGGCCGTCGACCAGCGCCACGTTGTTGATGCCGAAGGACTCCTCCATCGGCGTCAGCTTGTAGAGCTGCTCCAGGACCGCCTCCGGCACGAAGCCGTTCTTGACCTCGATGACCAGGCGCAGGCCGTGGTTGCGGTCGGTCAGGTCCTTGACGTCCGCGATGCCCTGGAGCTTCTTGGAGCCGACCAGGTCCTTGATCTTGGAGATGACCTTCTCGGGGCCGACCGTGAAGGGCAGCTCGGTGACGACGATGCCCTTGCGGCGGGCCGTCACGTTCTCGATCGTCGTCGTGGCGCGGATCTTGAACGTGCCGCGGCCGTTCTCGTACGCGTCCTTGATGCCGGACAGGCCGACGATCCGGCCGCCGGTGGGCAGGTCGGGGCCGGGCACGAAGCGCATCAGCGCCTCAAGGTCCGCGTTCGGGTGGCGGATCAGGTGCCGGGCGGCCGCGATGACCTCGCCCAGGTTGTGCGGGGGCATGTTCGTCGCCATGCCGACCGCGATCCCCGACGCGCCGTTGACCAGCAGGTTCGGGTACGCGGCGGGCAGCGCGACCGGCTCCCGCTCCTGGCCGTCGTAGTTCGGCGTGAAGTCGACGGTGTCCTCGTCGATGGACTCCGTCATCATCAGCGCGGCGGCGGCCATCTTGGACTCGGTGTACCGCATGGCGGCCGGCGGGTCGTCGTTGCCGAGCGAACCGAAGTTGCCGTGGCCGTCGACCAGCGGGAGCCGCATGGAGAACGGCTGGGCCATGCGCACCATGGCGTCGTAGATCGACGCGTCACCGTGCGGGTGCAGCTTGCCCATGACCTCGCCGACGACACGGGCGCACTTCACGTAGCCGCGGTCGGGGCGCAGCCCCATCTCGTTCATCTGGTACACGATGCGGCGCTGGACGGGCTTCATGCCGTCGCGGGCGTCCGGCAGCGCGCGGGAGTAGATCACCGAGTACGCGTACTCGAGGAAGGAGCCCTGCATCTCGTCGACGACGTCGATGTCGAGGATCCTCTCCTCGAACGCGTCGTCCGGCGGCGGTGTCTTCGTGCTGCGGCGGGCCATCGCGGCTGCGGCTCCTTCACCAACAAGGTTGATCTGACGCGGACCATTGTGGACCGTCCCACCGACAACGCCGACCGCGACCCGGGTACGGGCCCCCGAGAGCGGTGTCCGAGCGGTCCGTGAGGCCCGCGCGACCCGGAAGAGGGAAGCCGCGATCCTGTGGGAACTTCGCGAGGTGTCGGTGCGCTTGCATAGGGTGGCAGGACTTTTCCATATCGCGATCGAAGGGACGTACATGCCCATGGGTCACACGGCCACGGCAGAGGCCGGCTCAGGCGGCCTGACAGCGACCGAGCACCGGCTGGCCAACGGCCTGCGTGTGGTGCTCTCCGAGGACCACCTGACCCCGGTCGCGGCGGTGTGCCTCTGGTACGACGTCGGCTCCCGCCACGAGGTCGCCGGCCGTACGGGCCTCGCCCACCTCTTCGAGCACCTGATGTTCCAGGGCTCGAAGCAGGTCCACGGCAACGGCCACTTCGAGCTGGTGCAGGGGGCGGGCGGCTCGCTCAACGGCACGACGAGCTTCGAGCGCACCAACTACTTCGAGACCATGCCCACCCACCAGCTGGAGCTCGCGCTCTGGCTGGAGGCGGACCGCATGGGCTCCCTGCTGGCCGCCCTGGACGACGAGTCCATGGAGAACCAGCGGGACGTCGTCAAGAACGAGCGCCGCCAGCGGTACGACAACGTGCCGTACGGCACGGCCTTCGAGAAGCTGACCGCCCTCGCGTACCCGGAGGGCCACCCGTACCACCACACGCCGATCGGCTCCATGGCCGACCTGGACGCGGCGACGCTGGAGGACGCGCGGGCCTTCTTCCGTACGTACTACGCGCCGAACAACGTGGTCCTCTCGGTCGTCGGCGACATCGACTCCGCGCAGACGCTGGCCTGGATCGAGAAGTACTTCGGCTCCATCCCGTCCCACGACGGCAAGCTGCCGCCGCGCGACGGCACGCTGCCCGACACCATCGGGGAGCAGCTGCGCGAGGTCGTCGAGGAGGAGGTCCCGGCCCGTGCGCTGATGGCCGCCTACCGGCTCCCGCACGACGGCACGCGCGCGTGCGACGCCGCCGACCTCGCCCTGACCGTCCTCGGCGGTGGCGAGTCCTCCCGGCTCCACAACCGCCTGGTCCGCCGCGACCGCACGGCCGTGGCCGCCGGTTTCGGGCTGCTGCGGCTCGCCGGCGCGCCCTCGCTGGGCTGGCTGGACGTCAAGACCTCCGGCGGGGTCGAGGTGCCCGAGATCGAGACCGCCGTCGACGAGGAGCTGGCCCGGTTCGCGGCCGAGGGCCCGACGCCCGAGGAGATGGAGCGCGCCCAGGCCCAGTTGGAGCGCGAGTGGCTGGACCGGCTCGGTACGGTCGCGGGCCGTGCCGACGAACTGTGCCGCTTCGCGGTCCTGTTCGGCGACCCGCAGCTCGCCCTGACCGCCGTCAACCGGGTCCTGGACGTCACCGCCGAGGAGGTGCGGGCGGTCGCCGCGGAGCGGCTCCGTCCGGACAACCGCGCGGTGCTGGTCTACGAGCCCATCGGTACCGAGCAGAGCGACAGCGACGAGGAAGAGGGAGCGGACCAGTGACCGACGCTGCCGCGTCTTTGACGAGCATGACCTTCCACCCGCAGCCGGAGGCGGGCGCCGCGAAGCCCTGGGCGTTCCCCGCCCCGGACCGCGGAGCCCTGGACAACGGCCTGACCGTGCTGCGCTGCCACCGTCCCGGCCAGCAGGTCGTGGCCGTCGAGCTGTTCTTCGACGCACCGTTGGAGGCCGAGCCCGCGGGCCTCGAAGGGGTCGCCACGATCATGTCCCGTGCCCTCTCCGAGGGCACCGACCAGCACACCGCCGAGGAGTTCGCCGCCGAGCTTGAGCGCTGCGGCGCCACGCTCGACGCGCACGCCGACCACCCGGGCGTACGGGTCTCCCTCGAGGTCCCCGTCTCCCGGCTGCCCAAGGCGCTCGGGCTGCTCTCCGAGGCCCTGATCGCGCCGGCGTTCCTCGACACCGAGGTCGAGCGGCTGGTGCGCAACCGGCTCGACGAGATCCCGCACGAGATGGCCAACCCGGCCCGCCGGGCAGCCAAGCAGCTCTCCAAGGAGCTCTTCCCGGCCGACTCCCGCATGTCCCGGCCGCGCCAGGGCACCGAGGAGACGGTGGAGGCCATCGACGCCGCCGCCGTCCGCGCCTTCTTCCAGGCGCACCTCCGGCCGTCCACGGCCACCGCGGTGGTCGTCGGCGACCTGACCGACGTGGACCTGGACAAGATCCTCGCCGAGACGCTGGGCGCCTGGACGGGCGACACCGCCGAGCCCCGTCCCGTACCGCCGATCACCGCCGACGACACCGGCCGTGTGGTCATCGTGGACCGCCCGGGCGCCGTCCAGACCCAGCTGCTGATCGGCCGCGTCGGCGCCGACCGGCACGACCGCGTCTGGCCCGCCCAGGTCCTCGGCACGTACTGCCTCGGCGGCACGCTCACCTCCCGCCTGGACCGCGTCCTGCGCGAGGAGAAGGGCTACACCTACGGTGTCCGGGCCTTCGGCCAGGTGCTGCGCTCCGACGGTGCGGGGCACGGCGCCTCCATGCTCGCCATCAGCGGATCCGTCGACACCCCCAACACCGGCCCGGCACTTGACGACCTGTGGAAGGTGCTGCGCACCCTCGCCGCCGGGGGCCTGACCGACGCCGAGCGCGACGTGGCCGTGCAGAACCTGGTGGGCGTGGCACCGCTCAAGTACGAGACCGCCGCCTCCGTCGCGGGGACCCTCGCAGACCAGGTCGAGCAGCACCTCCCGGACGATTTCCAGGCGCAGTTGTACGCGCGGCTCGCCGAGACCGGCACGGTGGAGGCGACGGCGGCCGTCGTCAACGCCTTCCCCGTGGACCGGCTCGTCACCATCCTCGTCGGCGACGCCTCGGAGATCCTGGAGCCGGTGCGCGCCCTCGGCATCGGCGAAGTGACGGTCGTCACCGGCTGATTGGGTTTCGCTCTGCCGAAGGACCCCGACGTGGCGATACGTCGGGGTCCTTCCGTTTGTCCGAATTGAAGCGAAGGGCGGGTGTATGGCCTGTGGCAAGTCTTACAAACGGGCGTGTCTCTTTGGTGATTGACGGACGATCCGCATAGCGTCGGTCCGGCTGTTCGCCAGTTGCACCCGCCGCACCCGCGGCATCGGACAGTCATCGCCGAGTCCCCGTCAGGCGCGAGCCTGGGGAGCCGGGGACCCACACGAAGTCCCTGGGGTTAATCGGACGCCTTCGCATCCGTGCGGAGGGGCCCGTAGGAGACCTTCCTGCTCCGAACCCGTCAGCTAACCCGGTAGGCGAGAAGGAAGGAAAGGATCAGCCTCTACATGGCGTTCACCCGTGCCACCGGGAAGCATCGTGGTCCGAGCCGTCTGGCGCGCCGCAGCGCCGGCATCGCCGGCATCGCCGGCGTCGCGACCCTCGCCACCACCGGCGTCATCGGCACCCTCGCCTCCCCGGCGCTCGCCGCCGACACCGAGGCTCCCTCCCTGGAGGACACCGGCCTGACCCAGGTGGTCGTCGCCGACAACGCCCTCGCCGAGACGATCGACGCCCAGGCCGCCGCGCAGGAGCGCGAGGCCGCAGAGGCCGAGGCCAAGCGCATCGCCGAGGCCCGCGCCAAGGCGGAGGCCAAGCGCAAGGCGGAGGCCCGCGCCAAGGAGATCCGCGAGGCCAAGGAGCGCGCCGCCCGTGAGGCCGAGCGCAAGCGCCTCAACTCCTTCCAGCTCCCCGCGGCCGGCTCGCACCTCACCACCGCCTACAAGGCCGGTGGCTCCCTCTGGTCCTCCGGCAGTCACTCCGGCGCCGACTTCCAGGCCTCCTACGGCACCAAGGTCGTCTCCGTCGGCTCCGGCACCGTCGTCGAGGCCGGCTGGGGTGGCGCGTACGGCAACAACATCGTCATCCGGATGAACGACGGCACGTACACCCAGTTCGCGCACCTCTCGGCCATCAGTGTCTCGGTCGGCCAGTCCGTCACCCCGGGCCAGCAGATAGGCATCTCGGGCTCGAGCGGCAACTCGACCGGCCCGCACCTCCACTTCGAGGCCCGCACCACCGCCGAGTACGGCTCCGACATCGACCCGGTCGCCTACCTGCGCGCCCGCGGCGTGAACGTCTGACCGACGAGGTCTCCCACCGCACGTCAGAAAAGCCCCGGCTCGTACTGAGCCGGGGCTTTTCGCTGGCCAAAAGATATCCATGGTTCCGGGGGAGCCGTCGGAAATACCGCCTCGCTGCAATAGAGTCGCCGCAGAACCGGTTTCGCGCATATGAAGGCGGAGGTCGACCATGCGCATTCCCGCGCACGCGGTATGCACGGCGATCCGGGACGACATCGTCACGGGGGTCTTCGAGCGCGGCAGCCGACTGACCGAGGAGCAGTTGGCCCGCCGCTACGGAGTCTCCCGCGTCCCGGTCCGCGAGGCCCTGCGCACCCTCGAGTCCGAGGGCTTCGTGATCACCCGCCGGCACGCGGGCGCGCACGTGGCCGAGCCCACCGAACAGGAGGCGGCCGACCTCCTCGACGTACGGTCGCTCCTTGAACCGCTCGGCGCCGCGCGCGCGGCCCAGCGCCGCACCCAGGCGCACCTCAAGGTGCTGCGCGGCCTGGTCAGACTGGGGCAGGAGCGGGCCAGGCGCGGCCAGGGCGACGATCTGCGCTCGCTCGGCTGCTGGTTCCACGAGACCCTGGCGCAGGCCTCGGGCAGCCCGGCGCTCACCGCCATGCTCACCCAGCTGCGGCACAAGATCGCCTGGACGTACACGGTCGAGGCCCCCGCCCAGCCCGTCGAGGCTTGGGCGGAACACGGGGCGATCGTCGACGCGGTGGCGCGCGGCGACGCCGAGCGGGCCCGCACCCTGACCGCGCTGCACGCCGAACGCTCCCTGTCGCTGCACCGGCTGAAGCGCCCGGAGCGGGGACGTGTGAGGGTTTCGCAACGCGTCGTCAACACGGCGAGCGGCCGGAATTAACAAGCGGACCGTATACAAAGAGCGGGAATTCGTCGGGCTTTCTTTGTGCTGCGCGGATTTGCGCCGCGCGGAATTCTGGTGAAATCGGCCGGGTGAAACGAAGAAGCCGCACCCGCCGTGATGTCGGCGTGTGCGGCTTCTTCGGAAATCCGTAATTCCGTCAGACGGTCTCGGGGAGCTCCTCGAGCCCCTCGGCAACCAGCTTCGCCAGACGGTCGAGCGCGGCCTCCGCGCCGTCGGCGTCCGAAGCGAGCACGATCTCCTCGCCGCCCTGCGCGCCCAGACCGAGCACCGCGAGCATCGACGCGGCGTTCACCGGGTTGCCATCGGCCTTCGCGATCGTCACGGGGACGCCGGAGGCCGTGGCGGCACGGACGAAGATGGAGGCGGGGCGGGCGTGCAGGCCCTCGGCCCAACCGACGTTGACGCGGCGCTCAGCCATGGTGTTGCCCTTCAAGTCTCAAGCGGGTTGTCTAGACCAGTCTCTCACGGGTCGCAGGGTGCTCGGTGCCGACCTTCGGCCCCTTCCGCAGGGCCGATCGGTCCTCCTTACCTTGCATGGTGCACACGCCCCGCGCGACCGGTGCCCGTGTCGTATCCCGGCCGTACGCTTGCCCCATGCAGAGCGCGTCGGAACGGCCTGAGCAACCGGAACACGACTACCCGGACCACTGGGAAGCGGACGTGGTCCTCCGCGACGGCGGTACCGCGCGCATCCGCCCCATCACCGCCGACGACGCCGACCGGCTGGTCAGCTTCTACGAGCAGGTCTCCGACGAGTCGAAGTACTACCGCTTCTTCGCGCCGTACCCGCGGCTCTCCGCCAAGGACGTGCACCGCTTCACCCACCACGACTTCGTCGACCGGGTGGGCCTCGCGGCGACGATCGGCGACGAGTTCATCGCCACCGTCCGCTACGACCGGATCGACGAGCGGGGGATGCCCGCCCCCGCGCCCGCCGACGAGGCCGAGGTGGCCTTCCTCGTCCAGGACGCGCACCAGGGGCGCGGCGTGGCCTCCGCGCTGCTCGAACACATCGCGGCGGTGGCGCGCGAGCGGGACATCCGGCGGTTCGCGGCGGAGGTGCTGCCCGCCAACACCAAGATGATCAAGGTGTTCACGGACGCCGGATACACCCAGAAGCGGAGCTTCGAGGACGGTTCGGTACGGCTCCACCTCGACCTGGAGCCCACCGACCGCTCGCTCGCCGTGCAGCGCGCCCGGGAGCAGCGGGCGGAGGCGCGCTCGGTGCAGCGGCTGCTCACCCCCGGCTCGGTCGCCGTCGTCGGCGCCGGCCGCACCCCGGGCGGCGTCGGCCGCACGGTCCTGCGCAACCTCCTGGACGGCGGCTTCAGCGGACGTACGTACGCGGTGAACCGCGCGCTCCCCGAGCCGGGCGACACACTCGACGGGGTGCCGGCCTTCCGCTCGCTCGGGGACATCGGCGAACCGGTGGACCTCGCGATCCTTGCCGTCCCCGCCGAGCGGGTGCCGGAGGCGGTCGCCGACTGCGGGGAACACGGGGTGCGCGGGCTCGTCGTCCTCTCGGCCGGGTACGCGGAGACGGGTTCGGGGGAGGGCCGGGACCGGCAGCGGGAGCTGGTGCGGCAAGCCCGCTCGTACGGGATGCGGATCATCGGGCCCAACGCGTTCGGGATCATCAACACCTCGGCCGGGGTCCGGCTGAACGCCTCGCTCGCGCCGCAGCTGCCGGCCGCCGGGCGGATCGGGCTCTTCACCCAGTCCGGCGCGATCGGGATCGCGCTCCTCGCCGGGCTGCACCGGCACGGCGCCGGTATCTCCTCCTTCATCTCGGCCGGCAACCGGGCGGACGTCTCGGGCAACGACTTCCTCCAGCACTGGTACGACGACCCGGAGACGGACGTCGTCCTGCTTTACCTGGAGTCCATCGGCAACCCGCGGAAGTTCACCCGCCTTGCCCGGCGTACGGCGGCGGTCAAGCCGGTCGTGGTGGTCAAGGGCGCGCGGCACAGCGGGAGCGCGCCGCCGGGGCACCGGGTGCCGGTCACCCGGATCCCGCACACCACGGTCTCCGCGCTGCTACGGCAGGCCGGCGTCATCCGCGTCGACACGGTCACCGAACTCGTCGACGCCGGGCTGCTCCTCGCGGGCCAGCCGCTGCCGGCCGGGCCGCGCGTCGCGATCCTCGGCAACTCCGAGTCGCTCGGGCTGCTCGCGTACGACTCCTGCCTGACCGAGGGGCTCCGCCCGCTGCGCCCGCTGGACCTGACGACGGGCGCGAGCCCCGCGGACTTCCGCGCCGCGCTGGCCGCGGCCCTCGCAAACGACGCGTGCGACGCGGTCGTCGTGACCGCGATCCCCTGGGTCGGCGAGAACGGAGCGGTGGAGTCCGGCGACGGCGAGGTCCTCGCGGCCCACCTCCGCGAAGCGGTCGCCGCCGCCCCGCTCCCGGCGAAGCCGGTGGTCGTCGTCCATGTGGAGATGGGCGGCCTGGCGGAGGCCCTCTCGGCGGCCACAAGCACGAGACCGCCGTCGCGCCGCCCGCCGCGGGACGGGGCGGGCGCCGCGGCCGGGACCTCGGGCGCCGCGGCGAGCGCCGCCGCCGAGCCGACGACCGGCCACGGACCGGCGGCCGGGGCACCCACGCCCGTACGCGGCGGGGCGCCGGTCGGCTCCGACCTCCCGGCCGCCACGGGACTCGCACCCGGAGGCGGCGCGACGGAAGCCGTCGCCGGCGACGAGGCTGCCGCCGGCGGCCGCACGCCGTCGGCGTCGGACTCGCCCGCCCGCCGATCGCCGGACTCCGGGGCGAACCGCACGCCCACGACCGACGCGTCTCCCGACGCGTCTCCCGACGCGTCTCCCGACGCGTCTCCCGACGCGGCCGCATCCGGCACACCCACGCCTGGCGCCCCGCCCGCACCCGCCACCCCCACCGCCCCGCCCCCCGGCAGCATTCCCGCGTACCCCGCCGCCGAGCGGGCCGTCAGGGCGTTGGCCGAGGCTGTGCGGTACGGGCAGTGGCGGCGGCAGGTGGCCGAGCCGGGGCGGGTGCCCGAGTTCGAGGACATCGACGAGGGCGGGGCCGCCGCGCAGATCGAGCGCGCGCTCGACGTGAACGCGGACAAGGACACGGACACGGACACGGACGCGGACGGCGACGCCGGCGCCCGGGGTGTGAGCCTCGACGTCGTCGCGGCGCGCGAGCTCCTCGGGCGGTACGGGATCGACGTGCTCCCCACCCTGCCCGCGCCCACCCCCGACGCCGCCGTCCAGGCCGCCGCCCGGCTCGGCTACCCCGTCGCCCTCAAGACCACCGCCCCGCACCTGCGCCACCGCCCCGACCTCGGAGGCGTACGGCTCGATCTCGCGGGCGAGGAACAACTCCGTACCGCCTACGCCGAACTGACCGAGACCCTCGGCAAGCCCGTCGAGCTCCAGCCGGTCGTCCAGGCCATGGTGCCGCGCGGCGTCGACACCGTCGTCCGTTCCGCCATCGACCCGGGCGTCGGCGCCGTCCTCTCCTTCGGGCTCGCCGGCGCCGCCTCCGAGCTGCTCGGCGACATGTCCCACCGGCTCGTCCCGGCCACCGACCGGGACGCCGCCGAGCTGGTCCGTTCCATCCGCACCGCCCCCCTCCTCTTCGGCTGGCGCGGCTCCGCCCCCGTCGACACACCCGCCCTGGAGGAGCTGCTGCTGCGCGTCTCCCGGCTCGTCGACGATCATCCCGAGGTCGTCGCGATCGCCCTGGAGCCCGTCGTCGTCGCCCCGCACGGCCTCTCGGTTCTCGGTGCGACGGTCCGCCTCGCCCCGCCCCCGCCGCGCACGGACCTCGGTCCCCGCAGCCTTCCGAGCTACTAGACGGGGCAGCCGGACCGTCCCGGAGTGCCCCTTCCGACGGATTAGGATGGAGTCCATGGCGAAGACCGGTACGACGACCCAGGGGCTGCGCGCGGCGATCGAGCGCAGCGGCTACTACCCGGCACTCGTGGCCGAGGCGGTGGAGGCCGCCGTCGGCGGCGAGCCGATCGCGTCGTACCTGGTGCACCAGGAGACCACGTTCGACTCCAACGAGGTCCGTCGCCACGTCACGGTCCTCGTCCTGACGGCCAACCGTTTCATCGTCAGCCACACCGACGAGCAGGCCGCCGACAGCAGCTCGCCGACCCCGTACGCCACGACGTCCACGGAGTCGGTCAAGCTCGACCGGATCTCGTCCGTCGTCGTCAGCCGGGTCGTCGCCAACCCGGAGTCGTACAAGCCCGGCACCCTGCCCCGCGAGGTCGTCCTCACCATCGGCTGGGGCGCCGTCTCGCGGATCGACCTGGAGCCCGCCGCCTGCGGTGACCCCAACTGCGACGCCGACCACGGCTACACCGGCAACGCCACCGCCGACGACCTCAGCCTGCGCGTCAGCGACGCCGGCGACGGCCCGGACACCGTGCGCCAGACCCTCGCCTTCGCCCAGTCGCTCTCCGAAGCCACCGCGGCGACCCGCTGATGGTCCAGCCCACCGCCGTCGCCTCCGGCTGGCCCGACGATCCCGCCCTGCTCGATCTCGCCACGGCGCCCGTGCCCGAGTACGTCACCGGCTCGCTGGCCGACCTCCTTCCGACGCTCGTCGCCGGACAGGGCGTCCCCGGATGCGACGCCCGGATCGCCGAGCTCACTCCCGCCGACCGGAACTGCGTCTTCCTGATCGACGGACTCGGCTGGGAGCAGATCAAGGCCCACCCGGACGAGGCTCCGTACCTCACCTCCCTGCTCGGCAGCTCCCGCGGCGGCACCGGCCGCCCGATCACCGCCGGCTTCCCCGCCACCACCGCGACCTCGCTCGCCTCGGTCGGCACGGGACGGGTCCCCGGCGCGCACGGGCTGCCCGGCTACACCGTCCGCAACCCCGCGACCGGCCAGCTGATGAACCAGCTCCGCTGGAAGCCGTGGACCTCGCCGCAGGTCTGGCAGCCGTACCCCACCGTCTTCCAGCTCGCCCACGAGGCCGGCATCCACACCGCCCAGGTCTCCTCGCCGATCTTCCAGGACACCCCGCTCACCAAGATCGCGCTGAGCGGCGGAACGTTTCACGGCCGGCTCTCGGGCGAGGAGCGGATGGACTTCGCCGCCGAGCAGCTCGCCGGCGGCGACCGCTCGCTGGTCTACACGTACTACAGCGAACTCGACGGGGCCGGACACCGCTTCGGCATCGACTCCGACGCCTGGCGCGGTCAGCTGATGTTCGTCGACCGGCTCGTCCAGCGCCTCGCGGAGCAACTGCCGCCCCGCTCGGCGCTGTACGTCACGGCCGACCACGGCATGGTCGACATCCCCTTCGACGACCAGCACCGGATCGACTTCGACGAGGACTGGGAGCTGCGGGCCGGCGTCGCCCTGCTCGGCGGCGAGGGCCGCGCCCGGCACGTCTACGCGGTGCCGGGGGCCGAAGCCGATGTCCTCACCTGCTGGCGCGAGGTGCTCGGCGAGCAGTTCTGGGTGGCGAGCCGGGACGAGGCCATCGGGCTCGGCTGGTTCGGCGACGAGGTCGACGAGCGGGTGTACGGGAGGATCGGCGACGTCGTCGCCGCGGCCCACGACGATGTCATCGTCACCGCCTCCGTCAACGAGCCGCACGAGTCGGCGATGGTCGCCGTGCACGGGTCGATGACGCCCGCGGAGCAGCTGGTGCCGCTCCTCGAAGTCCGTTCCTGAACCCCCGTACGACCGACTCACCCACCCACGACCTGAAAGGTCCCCGACCTCCCATGCCCGAGCTGGTGTTCTTCTCCGGAACGATGGACTGCGGAAAGAGCACCCTCGCTCTTCAGATCGAGCACAACCGGTCCGCGCGCGGGCTCCAGGGCATGATCTTCACGCGGGACGACCGGGCGGGGGAGGGCAAGCTCTCCTCGCGGCTCGGCCTGGTCACGGACGCCGTGGAGGCGGCGGAGGGCTTCGACTTCTACGCGTACCTCGTCGCCCATCTCTCCAAGGGCGGCCGCTGCGACTATGTGATCGCGGACGAGGCGCAGTTCCTGTCGCCCGATCAGATCGACCAGCTCGCCCGGGTCGTGGACGACCTCGAACTCGACGTCTTCGCCTTCGGCATCACCACCGACTTCCGCTCCAAGCTGTTCCCCGGCTCCCAGCGGCTCGTGGAGCTGGCCGACCGGGTCGAGGTGCTCCAGGTCGAGGCGCTGTGCTGGTGCGGGGCCCGGGCGACGCACAACGCGCGCACCGTCGGCGGCGCGATGGTCGTCGAGGGTGCGCAGGTGGTGGTCGGCGACGTGGACGCCGGGGACGAGATCGGCTACGAGGTGCTGTGCCGACGCCATCACCGCCGTCGGATGACGGCGGCGACGGCTCGGGCGGCGGCTCTCTCCCCGGACGTACTGCCGGTCAGCTCGCCCTGAGGGGCTGGGCGGCGGGCGTCTGTACGGCCAGGGCCTCGACCGCCTCGGTGGCGAAGCCGTGGTCCTGCTCGGGGGCGCCGCCGCCGACGCCTATGGCGCCGATGAGCCGGCCGTCCCGGTGCACCGGCAGGCCGCCGGCGATGAAGAGCAGCGGCCGGTCGAGGGCCGTGGTGAGGCTGTGGAACGGGCCGTCCGGCTTCACCAGGTCGACCAGGTCGGCGGTGGGAGCGTTCAGCTGGAGGGCCGTGTACGCCTTGCGGGTGCTGGTCTCCCCGGAGATCAGGACGGCGCGGTCGTCGCGGCGGAAGGCGAGCAGGCGGCCGCCCGCGTCCAGGACGGTGACGCTGACGGTGACCCCGGCCTGCTCGGCGGCGCGGCGGGCGGCGGAGAGCAGGGTCTCGGCGTCCTGAGTGCTCAGCGGGGTGACGGCGGCCGGGGCGGTGGTGGTGCTCATGGTGCTGTCGTCCTTCGGGGGTTGGGGAGGGATGGGAGTACGAGGGGGTCAGTGCAGCCCGGCCGGTACCGGCGCGGCGGCCGGGATCTGGCCGGCCTCGGCCGACGGGGCGGCGGCCCGGGTGCGCCTGTCCAGGAAGGCGGCCAGGAAGGCGAGCAGCAGGGCGGTGCCGGACAGGAGCGCGCCGACCCAGTTGGGGGCGGTGAAGCCGAGGCCCGCGGCGATGACGACACCGCCGAGCCAGGCCGCCAGCGCGTTGCCGAGGTTGAAGGCGCCGATGTTGGCGGCCGAGGCGAGGGTCGGGGCCTCCTTGGCCTGGTCCAGGACCCACTTCTGCAGCGGGGGCACCGTCGCGAAGCCGAGCGCGCCGATCAGGGTGAGGGTGACCGCGGCGAGGATCTTGTTGTGCGCGGTGGCCGTGAAGGCAAGCAGGGCGAGCGAGAGCGCGCCGAGCGACACGAACAGCATGGGCATCAGGTGGCGGTCCGCGAACTTTCCGCCGAGCAGGTTGCCGAAGAACATGCCGAGGCCGAAGAGGACCAGCAGCCAGGTCACGGCGCCTTCGGTGTAGCCGGTGACCTCGATCATCATCGGGGTGATGTACGTGATGGCCGCGAAGACGCCTCCGTACCCGAGGACGGTCATCGCCATGGCCAGCCAGACCTGGACGTTCTTGAAGGCGGCGAACTCGGTGCGGACGTTCTCCGTCTCGGGCCGCCCCATCTCCGGGATGAGCTTGGCCACGCCGAGGAAGCCGACCACGCCCAGCGCGGCGACGATGGCGAAGGTGACGCGCCAGCCGGCCGCCTGGCCGATGTAGGTGCCGAGCGGGACGCCGACGATGTTGGCCACGGTCAGGCCCATGAACATGAGCGAGATCGCCGATGCCTTCTTCTCCGGGGCGACCAGGTCCGCCGCCACGACCGAGCCGATGCCGAAGAACGCGCCGTGGGCGAGGGAGGCCACGATCCGGCCGACCAGCATCATCCCGAAGGTCGGGGCGACGGCGGAGAGCAGGTTGCCGACGATGAAGAGGCCCATCAGGAAGAGGAGCATCTTCTTCCGGGACACCTTGGTACCGAGCACCGTCAGGAGCGGGGCGCCGAGGACGACACCGAGGGCGTAGCCGGTCACCAGCCAGCCGGCCGTGGGGATGGAGACACCGAAGTCGCCGGCGACCTGGGGCAGCACACCCATGATCACGAACTCGGTGGTCCCGATCCCGAAGGCCCCGATGGCGAGGGCCAGGAGCGCGAGGGGCATGGCGAAGCACCTTCCAGAATGTTTGCAGGGGGGTTTTGCGTGCTTCGACAATAGTTGCAGGCGCTGGATAAGTGCAAGCGGATGGTATTGCGCAGCGCGACTACTGCCGTGTGCATCGATCGGCCTTGCTGAAGTGGCGACCCCGGGGCGGGGTGGCGGCGGCACGTGGTGTTCATCCACGAGGTGCCGGGTCGCCGCCTGTTGATCGGATTCGAGACGCCTTGCCCCGCTCTCATGGGGCCCTCACTCGTGACATGACGTCACCGAGTGATGACGTAACGTGAGGTGAGCGTCGGTCCACGCGCGCGTGGGCACCGCGCGACATACCTGGAGGACGCGTGCCCCCTGCCGCCGAGACCGTGTCCGACCAGGGCGCGGGTGCGCGCACCAGGGGAGAGCGGCCGGGTGCGGTGCACGCGACGGGCCCTCAGCCCCGCCCCCCACGGATCCGTACCCGGGTCCGGCGCAGCATCAGAGGGCGGGCCGCGGCCGCCGCCGCCCTGCTGACCTCCCTCGTCTTCTGCCTCGGCGGACTGCTCGCCGGCAGCCATCCGTTCGGGCCCACGACCCGCAACACCGTCGACCTCGGCCAGCAGTACCTGCCGTACCACGCGTACTGGCGGAAATTCCTGCTCGGCGGCGCCGACGGCGACCTCTTCCTCAACTGGAACGCGGGCTTCGGATCGAACTTCCTCGGTGACTACGGCACGTACCTGAGCAGTCCGTTCGCCCTGCTGGTCGTGGTCTTCCCGGCGGACCGGATCGAACTCGCCCTCTACGTCGTCACCGCCGCCAAGATCGCCACCGCCGGGGCCGCCATGGCGGTGCTGCTCCTGCGGCTGCGCCGCGGCCCCTGGCAGGTGGCCGCCGTCCTCGGCGCCGCCTACGCGCTCTGCGGCTGGACCCTCGACTACGGCGCCACCGTCCCGATGTGGCTCGACGGACTGGTCGCCTTCCCGCTGCTCTGTCTGGTGGGGGAGTGGGCGCGCACCGGGCGGCACCCGGTCCTCGGGCCCGTCGTCGTCGGTCTGGCCTGGTACGCCAACTTCTACACCGCGTACATGGCGACCCTCGGCGCGGCCGTCGTCCTGGCGGTCCGTCTGCTCACGGACACACCGAAGGACACACCGAAGAACGCGTCGAAGAACGCGTCGACGGGCAGGCGGCAGCTTGCCGGGCGACGGCTCGCCGGGCTGCTGCGCGCCTCCCGCGCCGTCCTCCTCGGTGTCTCCCTCGCGGCCCCCCTCGTCCTGGTGGTCTTCCTGGCCACCCGCGTCGCCGACCCGACCCCCGAGGTGGCGTTCTCGGCCGTGGCCTGGACCGACGTGCTCGGGCGGCTGCTGCCGGCCGCCCAGGGGGTCGCGAGCCCCGCCCTCTTCATCGGTACCCCGGCGCTCGCGCTCGCCCTGACGCTCCCGTTCAACAGCACCCTGCGCCCCCGGCTCCGTACCGTCTGGACGGCCGCGATCTGCCTGGTGGCGCTCTCGCTGCAATGGGCGCCCACCCATCTGCTCTGGCACGCGGGCACCTCGCCCAACGGCATTCCGTACCGCCAGACCTTCGTACTCTGCGGCCTCCTGGTGATCGCCGGCTGGCTCTCCACCGCCCGCGGACTGCCCCCGCTGCCCGCCCTCCTCGGCTCCGCCGCCCTCCTCACCGCCGTGGCCTTCGGGGCCCGGCGCAGCGCCGTCCTCGACCACTGGACCTACCCGGTCTTCGCCGCCGCTCTGGCCCTCTCGGCGCTCGCCGCCGTCGCGGCCCTCCTCGCGCGGCGTGGCGCGGTCGGCTGCAGGGCCCTGGCGGCTGGTGCGGTCGTCCTGCTGGTCCTGGCCCAGGCCGGCGAGGCCGCGATCACGGGCGCCAGGATCGAGGAGCGGCGGCTCGACGCGGTCCACTGGAGCCCGCGCGTGGGGCCGTGGCAGCGGGACATGGCGCGGGCCGTCGCGGAACAGGACGCCTGGCCGCACCACCGTACGGATCCGGGAGAGGTGCCGGGCGGCAACGACGCCCTGCTGGTCGGCGGCCAGAGCGCCGAGCTCTACTCCAGCCTCACCTCGGAGACGTACGCGCGAACCCTCTCCGCGCTCGGCTTCGGCTTCTACGCCAAGGGCCGCCACCCGGTCACCCTGGACCACCCGGTGACCGACGCGATCTTCTCGGTCGGTACGCGCATGCGCTCCACGCCGGCGGCGCCCCCGAGGACGGACACCCCGCCCGAAGCCACGATCACCGCCACCCGCACCCCCGTCCCACCGCTCGTCACCGTCCGCCCGCGCAGCGCAGAGGCCTCCGGCGGCGCACCGGCCTCCGGCCAACCCGCCTCCCCGGAACCCGTCTTCGGCGCATCCGTCTTCGCCAACCAGGAGTCGCTGCTCGGCTCCACGGTGTACGACGTGCCGAAGCGGCTCCGCCGCACCGACGGGCCAGGGCAGGTCACGACGCTGACGGCGACCTGCCGTCCGCACACCCGGCTCAGCCTCTGGGCTCCCGAACTCACCGGCACCGCCGCTCTGAACGGACAGCCGCCGGTCTCCTTCTCCGGTCGACTGCCCGCCGTACAGGGCGCGTTGCGCACGCTCGGCACCGTCCCGGCGTCCGGTGAGGTACGGATCGAACTGCGCGGCTCCGCACGGCCGACCCTGCCGCCGAGGCCTGTCGGCTGCCTCGACCGGGCCCGACTCGACGCCGTCGTACGGCGGCTGACGGAGACCGGTGCCACGGCCGTGCGGGTCACCGGCCACTCGCTCAGCGCCCGGCTCCCGGCCGGCAGCACGGGCACCGCCGTCATCGCCGTCCCGCGCGTCCCGGGCTGGCGCTGCGCGGCCGGCGACGCGGCCCCGGCCCCGGCCCGGCGCCACCTCGGCCTCCTGGCCGTCCCGATCGACCCCACGACGCCCACGGTCACCTGTACGTTCCGGCCGCCGGGGCTGCGCGCGGGCGCGGCGATCGCCGCCCTGGCGTTCCTCGCGCTCCTCGCGCTCGGATTCCGGTCCCGGTTTCCGCTCAGTGCGACAAGAGTTCACCTGGAGTGCACATCGGGATCGTCCGACGGGAAATGACGCTGGTTACGCTGCCCGTCTGGCCGTCGTTCGTCCATATGAACGCGCCGCGCGCTCCCTGTCCCGAGCCGTGGCGCGCTCGCTTGTCTGTGTGTCTGTATGTCTGTTCAGAGTGTTGGGATTCCGTGTGCCGAAACTGTCCGTCATCGTCCCGCTCCACAATGTCGGGATCTACGCCCCCGACACCATGCGCAGCCTCGCGAACAACGCGGACGACGACTTCGAGTTCCTGCTGATCGACGACTGCTCGACGGACGAGACGCCGTACGTCCTGGAGCGCTGGCAGAGCCGGATCCCGAACGCCACCGTCATCCGCCACGAGACGAACCTCGGCGTGGCCCAGGCGCGCAACACCGGACTGGACGCGGCCACCGGCGACCACGTCACCTTCCTCGACGGTGACGACTGGTACGCCCCCGGCCACCTGCGCGCCATGGTCGACCGCATGGACTCCCTCGGCGTCGACTTCGCCCGCACCGACCACGTGCTGTCGACCGGCACGAAGCGCGCCATCCGGTACGCCCCCGCCAAGCAGCGCGACACGGCGATGGACCCGCGCGACGGCATCGCGCCGTCGAGCATGGTGACGATGGTGGACTACCCCTTCGTCCCCTTCGGCATCTACAGCAGCCGGCTCTTCGAGAACGGCGGCTCGCGCTTCGAGACGAAGCTGCGCACCGCCGAGGACCGGCTCTGGATCTGGCGCCTCCACCTGAAGGCCACCACGTACGCGGCCCTGAGCCTGCACGGGGTCTTCTACCGGCGCGGCGTCACCACCTCGCTCACCCAGATCACCGACAACCGCCAGCTCGACTTCATCCCGTCGTACGACCTGCTGCTCGACGAGGTGTCCGTGGACCGCGACGCCGACCGCTTCCTGCCCAAGGCGGTCCGTACGTACTGCGCCATGATCGCCTTCCACATGGCCAAGGCCGACCAGTACGAACCGGCCGTGACCAGGCGACTCAAGGAGAACGTGACGGACGCCCTCCGTCGGATGCCGCAGCAGGTGCTCGACGAGACGCTGGCGACGATGGACACCGCGCGCAGCACCCTGCTCCGCAGCCTGCGCGCCACCGGAAGGACCGCCTGACCATGACCGAGACGACCGCGAACGCGCCTACGCCTACGGCCGGCCCGCGTACCCAGATCTTCGAGGTGTCCACGCTCTACGGCGCGTCCACCCTCGCGGCGGCGATCGACGCCGGTCAGTTCGGCGCCCCCGACGACGCCCGGCGGATCCTGTTGATCTCGAACAACGCCGCGATCCCGGAGACCGCGCTGCGGCTGGAGACGATGACCGGCTACGACCGGATCGCCACCCGCTTCGACGAGGTGATCGACTGGAACGAGGCCATCCACCCGCACCACCCCGCCACCTGGGCACCGCGCCCGGAGGAGGCCCCGCTCTGGCAGCGGGTGTTCCGCACGGCGTGGGAGCTGGGCACCGGCCCCGTCGAGCTGATCGTCGAGTCCATCCAGGTCAACCCCGCCAAGGCGCTCGCCGCCGTCTTCGCCGAGAGCGGCGTCGAGGTCTACGCCGACGGCCTGATGAGCTACGGCCCGACCCGCGAAGAGCTGCCGCAGTCGATCGCCTGCCGGGTCAGGCGCCTGCTCCACCTCGACCTGGTGCCCGGACTGCGCCCCCTGCTGCTCTCCGAGTACGGCGTCGAGCCCGAGCTCGTCCCCGACGACGCCTTCCGCGGGATCCTCGCGGAGATCGCCGAGGCCGCCGAGGGCGACCCGATGCTGACCGAGGCGGTCGCGGCCGAGCCCACCGCCCTTCTCCTGGGCCAGTACCTCGCCGCGCTGGGCATCCTCAGCGCCGAGGAGGAGGAGGAACTGCACGTCAGGATGTTGCGCGGAGCCGCCGCCGCAGGACACACGTCGGTGATCTTCAAGCCGCACCCGACGGCCCCCGCCAGCTACTCGACGGCGCTGAACGAGGCGGCCGATGAGGCCGGCGTACGGCTGACCGTCCTGGACGGCCCGCTGCTCGCCGAGACCTTCTACGAGCGGTGCCGGCCGCGCCTTGTCGTCGGCTGCTTCTCGACCGCGATGGTCACCGCATCCGTCTACTACGGCGTGCCGATCGCCCGGGTGGGCACGGACACGGTTCTGGAGCGGCTCACGCCGTACGAGAACAGCAACCGGGTGCCGCTCACCGTCGTGGACCACATCGTGCCCGACCTGGAGACCGGCTCCGGCCCGGCCGTGCCGGGCGCGGGTCCGGCGACGCTGACCCCGCTCGTCCGCGCCGTGGGCTTCTGCATGCAGGCCAGGCTCCACCCGCTGCTGCGCGACGAGACCGCCGCGTTCATCGAGGAGCACCGGGCGGACGGCGCCATCGCGCGGTACTTCGACCGGGAGCGGCTGACGAAGCTCGCCCTGCCGGGCGGCGACGCGACCCGGGGGACGGCATCACGGCTGCGCCGGACGCTGGCACGGAGCGGCCGGGACTGATCGGGGCGGCGGACGGGGTGGCTCACCGGGGCTGACGGGGGCGGGGGCCTCTCGGAGGTCGTTTTCAGGCCGTCGCCGAGTGGACGAGGGTGAAGACCGCCCCCTCCGGGTCGGCCACCAGCGCGATCCGGCCCGTCGTGCCCTCCCTGGGCGGCCGCAGGACGTGTCCGCCCAGCTCGGTGACCAGCCGTGCGGCCGCGTCGGTGTCGGCGACCTCGAAGTACGTCATCCAGTGCGCGCCCTGGTCGCGGGGGAGCGCGCTGCCGACACCGTGCAGGGCCGCGACGGGGCGGCCGTCCAGGTGCAGGGTCAGGTAGTCGAAGTCGGCGGAGACGACCGGCTCGGCCTCGTACCGGAAAACCGTCTGGTAGAACTTGGCGACCGCCGAGGTCTCGTACGTCTCGAGCTCGTTCCAGACCGGCGTGCCGGGCGCGCCGGCCGTCGCCGTGCCGAGGTGCTGACCCGCCTGCCAGACGCCGAAGACGGCGCCGACCGGGTCCGAGCAGATCACCATGCGGCCCGCCTCGCCCGCGTCGAGCGGGCCGACGGCGACCGTGCCGCCGCAGCAGCGGATGGTCTCCGCGGTCTCGTCGGCGTCGTCGCTGGCGAGATAGGTGGTCCAGGCGACCGGCAGATGCCGGTCGGGCGGCAGCTGGCCGATGCCCGCCACTTCCTTGCCGTCGAGCAGGGCACGGTCGTACGGCCCGAGCTGCTGCGGACCGGGGACGAACTCCCAGCCGAACAGCGCGCCGTAGAACTCCCGCGTCGCGTCAAGTCCATGCACCATCAAGCTCACCCAACAGGGTGTACCGGGTGTGCGCCGAGTCGCCTCGGTCATCGTCACTCTCTCCTCGGACCATCGTCGTGGCCGTGCGGGGGGACCCGGGCGCACGAAGCCGTACGGGCGGGTGGGAGCGGGGCTCTCGGGTACCGCAGCGGGTTACTGCCCGCCGTCCGCCCGCCGTACACGCGTCTCGGGCGCGACCCCGTGCACGATGCTCGCACCGACGGGCTTCGTACGCGCCACGGCCGCGCCGACGTTCCGTCGCCAGGGCGTGGTCCGGTAGGGCGCGACCTGCGCGAGGATGGCACCCATGAAGCCCATCATCTCCGCAAGCGATCTCGCGAGCGACTTGGCCGGGGCGGCGCGCCCGGTCCTCCTCGACGTCCGTTGGCAGCTCGGCGGCCCGCCCGGACGGCCCGCGTACGAGGCCGGGCACCTGCCCGGCGCGGTCTACGTCGACCTGGACGCGGAACTGGCCGCTCCGCCCGGCCCGGGCGGCCGGCACCCGCTGCCGGACCTGGCGGTCTTCGGCGCGGCGATGCGCGGGGCGGGTGTCTCGGCGGACACGCCGGTCGTCGTCTACGACGGCGGGCTCGGCTGGGGGGCCGCCCGGGCCTGGTGGCTGCTGCGCTGGACCGGGCACACGGACGTACGGGTGCTCGACGGGGGCCTGGCGGCGTGGACGGCGGCGGGGTACGAGCTGTCGGAGGAGACCCCGAGCCCGGAGCCGGGCGACTTCGCGCCGCGCGCGGGGGAGGTCGGCCTGCTCGACGCGGACGGGGCGGCGGCCCTGGCCCGCTCGGGGCTGCTGCTCGACGCGCGGGCGGCGGAGCGCTACCGGGGCGACGTGGAGCCGATCGACCCGGTCGGCGGCCACATCCCGGGCGCGGTGTCGGCCCCGACGACGGAGAACGTGGACGAGGACGGCCTCTTCCTCCCGGCGCGGACGCTGGCGACCCGCTTCACCGCGCTCGGCGCCCCGGAAGAGGGCGTGGTCGGCGTCTACTGCGGGTCGGGCGTCTCGGGTGCCCACGAGGTCCTGGCCCTGGCGATCGCGGGCATCCCGGCCGCCCTCTACGCTGGCTCCTGGTCGGAATGGTCCAACGACCCCACCCGCCCGGTAGCCAAGGGCCCGGACCCGGAGTAGCGCCGGCGCTCAAGCTCCGCGCAACGGCCCGGCCCTGCACGCCCCCGCACGAGCAAGGGCCCGCACCCATCGGGTGCGGGCCCTTCCTCGTATGCCGAATGCCGAATGCCGAATGCCGAATGCCGTACGCCGTAAGGGTGTTGTCAGTCCTGCTTCTTCCGGCGGGTGCCGAACACGATCTCGTCCCAACTCGGAACCGCCGCGCGGCGCCCCGGGCGGACCCCGTCGGCCTCGGCCTGACGGTCCGTCGTGCCCGTCAGGCGGTCGCGGTGGCCCGAGACCGCACGGGGCATCAGGACGTCGGCGTAGGCCGAGCCCGCGCCGGCCGAGGCCGCCGGGGCCGGGGGCTCCTCCGCCTCGGGCTCCTCGGCGGGCGCGGTCGAGGGCGGTTCGGTGTTCCGGTCCGGGACGACCATGTCGCCGCGGAAGCTCGGCACCGCCTCCAACAGGCTGGTGAGCGAGTCCCGTTCGTCCTCCGGTTCTGGAACCGGAGCCGGACGCTCCATCTGACGGTCGAGCGCACGGTCCAGCGGCCGGTCGCGCGGCAGCCGGGCGATCCGGGGCACGAACGGGAAGCTCGGCTCCGGCGCGGCCGCGAGCGTGTCGTCCGTCTCGCCGATCAGCGCGCGCGCCTCGTCGTCCACGGCCTGGACGAGCCGCCGGGGCGGGTCGTACGTCCAGCTCGCCGTGTGTACCTCGCCCGCCACCCGGTAGACGAGCAGGACTTCCCACGTGCCGTCGTCGCGGCGCCAGGAGTCCCACTGCACGGTGTCCTTCTCGGCGCCGCGCAGCAGCAGCCGCTCCTGCACCGCCTCGCCGAGCTGCGGTCCGGTGTTCTCGCCGGGCCGGCGCACCGGCGTCTTGCGGGCCCGCTCCGCCATGAACGCCCGCTCCGCCAGCACGGGGCCCTCGAAGCGCCGTACGCGGTCGACGGGGATCCCGGCGAGCTGGGCGACCTCCTCGGCGGAGGCACCGGCACGTATCCGCGCCTGGATGTCGCGGGGGCGGAGGTGGCTCTCCACCTCGATCTCGATCTGACCGAGCCGCGCGCGGTCGTTGCGCACGGCGGCGCGCAGCCGCTCGTCGATCGGAAGGGTGTACTCCGTGCTGTCAGCAGCCTTCAGCACCAGTCGTGTGCCGTCGTTGGAGACGGCCACGACACGCAGTTCGGGCATGGGGACCTCCCGGGTGGTGCCTGCCGACGTCACGTGCGTCGCTGCTTCCGCTAGTCGAGTGTGGCCTGCCCGGGTGCAGCCTGCCACAACATTGCCGAGTTACCCGGCGTGTCGGGCCTGGACCCTGGATCGCCGTTATGGCACGGTTACCCATCTGCGACGCAGAGTGACCGACTGTCACGCTCCGCAACGGATCGCCGTGCGGTGCCGCGGCGCCGCCGGTTCGAGTGCCACTTTCGGCCCCCTCCCCGTGACCTGGCACCCATGAGGGAGCCCGGACCCAGGGATCGCCACAGTACTCCATTCGGGCCACCTGGGTGGACCGGCGCGCCGCCCAACTTCTCCGGGGGTACGGGAGTTGAGTCTCCGTGACTCCCGCCGCACGTGTCGCTCTTCACAGAAACCGCAGAAACGGAACTATTCACTTCGCCCATTTGTCCCTTGTGGGTATGGAGCAGGAGAAGAACGGTGAGAAGAAGAAGCTCGACCTGAGCATCGCTCAGGTCTCGGGCTCCGCGATCGCCGCGGTCGTGGCGGCCAAACTCGCCTCCACCCTCGGCGTGTACGGCACGATCCTGGGCGCCGGCGTGATCAGCGTCATCGCCACCTGTGGCGGCTCGGTCTTCCAGCACGTCTTCAAGCGCACGGGCGAGCAGATCCGGGAGGTCGCCGTCCACGCCGAGCCGCCGTCGAAGGCCCCGGCGCGCCAGGAGACGCCCGACCGCACCATGGTGCTCACCACGGTCGGCGGGCCCGCTGTGCCCCCGTACGACGAGGAGTTCGGGGACGCGACCACGCACGGCACGCGCGTCCGGGGCTGGAAGCGCTCCGCCGTCGGCGCGGCCCTCGTCTTCCTGGTCGCCATGGGAGGCATCACCAGCTACGAACTGATCTCCGATCAGGACTTCAGCGGCACCAAGGGGACCACGACCTTCGGCTCGGTCGTCCGGGGGGATGGCGGCGAGGCGAAGAACGAGCAGCCGACCGAGGAGTCGCCCCCGCGGGAGCGGCAGCAGGAGGAGCGGGACGGCGGCGCCACCCCCGCCGACAGCGCGACGCCCGGCACCGGCCGGGCCACCCCCGATCCCACCCCCACGCCCTCCGGTTCCACCGGCGGCGACCCGACGCCCACGCCGACCCCGACGCCGCCTCCCACCGGGACCCCGACGCCCACCACCCCGACGCCCACGCCGCCCCCGACGGCCACCCCGTCCAGCGGCGCGGGCGCCCCGGAGGCCGAAACGCCCGCCGAGTGACGGTCAGGCGCCCAGCACCCGCCGCAGATAGTCGTTGGCGAAGAGCCGGTCGGGGTCCAGCCGGTCGCGCAGCTCCGTGAACTCGGCGAAGCGCGGGTAGACCTCGGAGAAGTACGCCGCGTCCCGGGTGTGCACCTTGCCCCAGTGCGGCCGGCCGCCGTGCGCGGTCATGATGCGCTCCACCGCGGTGAAGTACGCGCGGTGCGGCGTCCCCTTGTAGAGGTGCACCGCGATGTACGCCGTCTCCCGCCCCGATGCCGTGGAGAGCGCGATGTCGTCGGCGGGCGCTGTGCGCACCTCCACCGGGAAGCTCACCTTCAGCGGCGAGCGCTCGACCATCGCCTTCAGCTCGCGCAGGGCCCCGATGGCCGCCTCGCGCGGCAGGGCGTACTCCATCTCCAGGAAGCGCACCCGGCGCGGCGAGGTGAAGACCTTGTACGGGATGTCGGTGTACGTACGGGCCGACAGGGCGCGGCTGGAGACCTTGGCGATCGACGGAATGGCCGGCGGCACCGCGCGGCCGACGGAACAGGCCAGCTGGAAGAGGCCGTTCGACAGCAGCTCGTCCTCGACCCAGGCGCCGATCCGTCCGGGCGGGGCGGCGGGGCCCGCGCTGCGGTTGTTGCGCTTGGTGTTGCAGTTGTCCGTGTGGGGGAACCAGTAGAACTCGAAGTGTTCGTTCTCCGCGTGCAGTTCGTCGAACTCCGAGGTGACCCGGTCGAAGGTCATCGGCTCCTCGCGCGCGGTGAGCAGGAAGACCGGCTCCACGGCGAAGGTGATGGCCGTGACGATGCCCAGGGCGCCGAGCCCGATCCGGGCGGCCGCGAAGACCTCGGGATTCTCCTTCTCCGAGCAGACCAGCAGCCCCCCGTCCGCCGTGACCAGCTCCAGCTCGCGGATCTGCGCGGCGATCGAGGCGGAGTCGCGGCCGGTGCCGTGCGTTCCGGTGGAGGTGGCCCCGGCGACCGTCTGCTCCATGATGTCGCCCATGTTCGTGAGCGACAGACCCTCCCGGGCCAGCGCCACGTTGACCCGCTTGAGCGGAGTGCCGGACTCCACGGTCACGGTCATCGCCTCGCGGTCGATCCGCCGGATGCCCGTCAGCAGGTCCGGGCGGATCAGGACGCCGTCCGTGGCGGCGATCGAGGTGAAGGAGTGCCCGGTGCCGACCGTCTTCACGCGCAGCCCGTCCTCGGCCGCCGTCCTGACGGCGTCGGCCAGCTCCTCGGCCGTGGCGGGGCGCACCTCCCGCGCGGGACGGGAGGTGACGTTCCCGGCCCAGTTACGCCACGGGCTGCCCGTCTCCCTCGTGCTCACTCTCATGGTCCCGCTCACGCTGCCCCTCCCGTGTCGGCACCGGCATGCGCAGCCGGCGATACCCCAGGAGACCCACCGCCACCGCGACCGCGCCCGAGACGACGGGCACCACGTACCCCGCCTCCGCACCCGACGCGTCGACCACCCAGCCGGCGGCCGAGGAGCCCAGCGCCACACCGACGGCGAGCCCGGTGGACGTCCAGGTCATGCCCTCGGTCAGCTTGGTGCGCGGTACGTGCGCTTCGACGAGGGCCATCGTGGTCACCATCGTCGGTGCGATGGAGAGGCCCGCGACAAAGAGCGCCACGGCCAGCAACGGCAGGTTCCCGGCCAGTAGGAGGGGGATCATACTCACGGCCATCGCGCAGGTACCCAGCAGCCACCGTCGCGACGGATCACCCTTGAGGTGGAGCAGCCCGAACACGGCGCCGGCCAGGCAGGAGCCAAGCGCGTAGACCGCGAGGACCAGGCTCGCGGCGGCCTTGTGGCCCTGCTCCTCGGCGAAGGCCACCGTCACCACGTCCACCGAGCCGAAGATCGCGCCGGTGGCGACGAAGGCGAGCGCGAGGATCTGGAGCCCGGGGGAGCGGAGCGCCGAGCCGCCCGAGTGGCCGTCGTGCGGATGCGGTGCGGGCTCGGTGGCGCGCAGCGAGGTCAGCCAGAAGACGCCGATCGCCAGGAAGACGGCGGCGAACAGCGGCCCCGCCTCGGGGAACCAGATCGTCGACAGACCGATCGAGATGATCGGACCGAAGATGAAGCAGACCTCGTCGACGATCGACTCCCAGGAGTACGCGGTGTGCAGCCGGCGCGCCTCCCCCCGGTAGATGTCCGCCCAGCGGGCCCGGGTCATCGCGCCGAGGCTCGGCACGACGCCGATCACGGCGGTGAAGACGAAGAGCGTCCAGTCCGGCGCCTTCTGCTGGACGCAGAGCAGCAGTCCGGCCGCCGCGACGAGCGCGACGAGGGTGACCGGGCGCAGCACCCGGCGCTGGCCGTACCGGTCGACCATCCGGGAGACCTGCGGGCCGAGGACGGCCGCCGACATGGCCATGGTCGCGGAGAGCGCGCCCGCGAGCCCGTACCGCCCCGTGACCTGGGAGATCATCGTGACGATGCCGATGCCCATCATGGACAGCGGCATCCGGCCGATGAACCCGGCGACCGAGAAGGATCGGGTGCCGGGTGCCGCGAAGATCGCGCGGTAGGGACTGGGCAAGGGGATCTCCGGGCATCTGCTCAACACGTGTAATTAATATCTAAAGCCTACGGTGTTGAACTGGATGGCGCAGCCAGTTTTTCGGTCGGGCCGGGCCATCGGCCGTCAGTGGCTGGTGGCAGGATCGGTGCCATGTCCGATCAGCACGATCCCGCCCCGTACGACGCCCTTCTGCTGCTCTCCTTCGGCGGCCCCGAGGGCCCGGACGACGTGGTCCCGTTCCTGGAGAACGTGACGCGCGGCCGAGGCATCCCCAAGGAGCGGCTGAAGGAGGTGGGGCAGCACTACTTCCTGTTCGGCGGCGTCAGCCCGATCAACGACCAGAACCGCGCGCTGCTCGGCGCGCTGCGCGAGGACTTCGCGCGGGCCGGCCTCGACCTGCCGGTCTACTGGGGAAACCGGAACTGGGCGCCGTACCTCACCGACACCCTGCGGGAGATGGTCACCGACGGCCGGCGCCACATCGCCGTCCTCACCACCAGCGCGTACGCCTCCTACTCCGGTTGCCGGCAGTACCGCGAGAACCTCGCCGACGCGCTCTCGGAGCTGGAAGCGGAAGGGCTGCCGCTGCCGCGCGTCGACAAGCTCCGGCACTACTTCAACCACCCCGGCTTCGTCCGCCCGATGGTCGAGGGTGTCCTCGCCTCGCTGGCCGAGCTCGACGGGTCCGTCCGGTCCGAGGCCCACCTCGCCTTCACCACCCACTCCATCCCGGACTCGGCCGCCGACTCCTCCGGGCCCGTCGGTGACCACGGCGACGGCGGCGCCTATGTGCGGCAGCACCTGGACGTGGCCCGGGTGATCGTCGACGCCGTCCGCGAGGAGACCGGCGTCGCGCACCCCTGGAAGCTCGTCTACCAGTCCCGCAGCGGCGCCCCGCACATCCCGTGGCTGGAACCGGACATCTGCGATCACCTGGAGGAACTGCACGGCGCCGGGGTCCCGGCCGCGGTGATGGTCCCGATCGGCTTCGTCTCGGACCACATGGAGGTCCTGTACGACCTCGACACCGAGGCCACCGCCAAGGCCGCCGAGCTCGGCCTCCCGGTGCGGCGCTCGGCGACCGTCGGGGCCGACCCCCGGTTCGCCGCGGCCGTACGGGACCTCGTCCTGGAGCGCGCGGCGGGCGAGCGCGGCGTCCGGGTCGAACGCTGCGCCCTCGGCACCCTCGGTGCCTCCCACGACCTCTGCCCGATCGGCTGCTGCCCCGCGCGGGCGGAGCGCCCCGCGGCGGCCGGCGCCGACAGTCCGTACGCCTGAGGAGCCCTGGTGACCGATTCCGTGAACCCCGCACAGAACGACCCGCTGCTCGCCGAACTGCTCGGCCTCGCCCTGGAGGCCGGGCGCCGGGCCGGTGCGCTGCTGCGCGACGGCCGGCCGGACGACCTGACGGTGGCGAAGACCAAGTCCAGCCCCATCGACGTCGTCACCGAGATGGACATCGCGGCGGAGAAGCTGATCACCGGCTTCCTCGCCGAGCACCGCCCGGACGACGGCTTCCTCGGCGAGGAGGGCGCCGCGAGCCCCGGCACCAGCGGCGTCCGCTGGGTCATCGACCCGCTCGACGGGACGGTGAACTACCTCTACGGGCTGCCGACCTGGTCCGTCTCCATCGCCGCCGAACGCGACGGCGAGACCGTCGTCGGCGTCGTCGAGGCACCGATGCGGAACGAGACGTACCGGGCGGCCCTCGGTGGCGGCGCGTACGTCGACACGGCGGCCGGTGAGCGCCGCCTCGCGGTCCGCCCCGCGCCCCCGCTGGACCAGGCGCTGATCTCCACCGGCTTCGCCTACGTCCAGACCCGCCGCGCCCACCAGGCCGACGTGGCCCAGCGGATGATCCCCCGGCTGCGCGACATCCGGCGCGGCGGATCGGCCGCCATCGACCTCTGCGACGTCGCCGCCGGCCGGCTCGACGGCTACTACGAGCGCGGCCTCAACCCCTGGGACCTCGCCGCCGGGGACCTGATCGCCCGCGAGGCGGGCGCCCTGACCGGCGGACGGCCCGGCGAGCGCCCTTCCGGAGAGCTGGCCATCGCGGCCCCGCCGGGCGTCTTCGAGCCCCTCCAGGCGCTGCTGGAGCAGCTCGGGGCCTGGCACGACTGAGCCGCCTGGCCCGACCGAGCGGGCCCGGACAGGGAGAGGCCCCGGTGTCGCCGACACCGGGGCCTCTCGCCGTCCAAGGGGTCAGGCGCTGGCGGCGCCGACCTCCACGCCGTGCTCGGCGGCCAGGCGGTGCAGGTCGTCGAGCTCGGCCTGCTCGACCTCCGCGAGGAAGTCGTCGCCCGTCTCGCGTGCCCGTGTGAGGTCGGTCTGCGCGGTCCTTATGCGCTGCAGCAGTCCTGCGGTGAAAGCGTCCATGGTGCGCCCCCTCGTCATGGGTCGGTGGCACGGGGGTGTGCCGAGGGTGGGTGGATCACACGCTGCAACCTCTGGGGGACAGAGCGGCATGTGGCGTGCCACGTACGTGCCACAAGCAGGGCGTGATCACGGGGTGTGCAGACGTCCTCCCCAGCGGATTCCTCAAAGAAACCTCAACTGGCCCGGGAATCAGGTGAATTCTTCGCACGCCCCCTCTGCCCCCACCTGTGCTTCCACACGCCCCCCAACCCCCTCGCGACGCCCCGCTCTCCCCTGCCGTAGGCCGCCTTACAGCCGGTTTACGCGCGTACGGGGCAGGATGGACACGCACAGTCAGTGCTGAGAATCGCCCGGTCCGCGTTGAGGGCAGGGGCCCAGAGGAAGGAATGACCGACGTGCGCGTACTCGTCGTCGAGGACGAGCAGCTGCTCGCCGATGCGGTGGCCACCGGACTGCGCCGGGAGGCCATGGCCGTCGACGTCGTGTACGACGGCGCCGCCGCCCTGGAGCGGGTCGGGGTGAACGACTACGACGTGGTCGTCCTCGACCGCGACCTCCCCCTGGTCCACGGCGACGACGTCTGCCGCAAGATCGTGGAGCTCGGCATGCCCACCCGCGTCCTGATGCTCACCGCCGCAGGTGACGTCAGCGACCGCGTCGAGGGCCTGGAGCTGGGCGCCGACGACTATCTGCCGAAGCCCTTCGCCTTCACGGAGCTCACCGCACGCGTGCGTGCGCTGGGCCGCCGTACGACCGTGCCGCTGCCGCCCGTCCTGGAGCGCGCCGGTATCAAGCTCGACCCGAACCGCCGCGAGGTCTTCCGCGAGGGCAAGGAGGTCCAGCTCGCGCCGAAGGAGTTCGCCGTCCTGGAGGTCCTCATGCGCAGCGAGGGCGCCGTCGTCTCGGCCGAGCAGCTCCTGGAGAAGGCCTGGGACGAGAACACCGACCCGTTCACCAACGTCGTACGGGTCACGGTGATGACCCTGCGCCGCAAGCTGGGCGAGCCGCCGGTGATCGTCACCGTGCCCGGCTCCGGCTACCGGATCTGACCCGGTGGCAGCGACCCCGGCGCACCCACAGGCGCCCCCGAAGCCGACCTGGGACCCCCGCGACCCGGTCAGGCCCCTGCTCCGCCCCACCATCCGCATACGGCTCACGCTGCTGTACGGCGGGATGTTCCTGATCGCCGGCGTCCTGCTGCTGTCGATCATCTACCTCTTCACCGCGCAGGCGCTCGGCGACAGCGGCTCCGACCTGCCCTTCAAGGTCGTCAAGGGTGAGGTCCAGCCGACCACCTCCTGGTGCCAGCTCCCCGCTACTGGTACCGGGGAGCAGCTCAACGAGGCCGTCTCCGCCTGTCTCCAGTACCAGCGGGACCGGGCGCTCGACGACCTGCTGCGCCGCTCCCTGTTCGCCCTGCTCGGCCTGAGCATCATCGCCTTCGCCTTCGGCTACGCCATGGCCGGCCGGGTGCTCTCCCCGCTGGGCCGGATCACCCGGACCGCCCGCCAGGTGGCCGGATCCGACCTGGCGCGCCGGATCGAGCTGGACGGCCCGGACGACGAGCTCAAGGAGCTCGCGGACACCTTCGACGAGATGCTCGAGCGCCTGGAGCGCGCCTTCACCGCCCAGCAGCGGTTCGTCGCCAACGCCTCGCACGAGCTGCGGACCCCGCTGGCGATCAACCGCACGCTCCTGGAGGTCCACCTCTCCGACCCGGGCGCGCCCGTCGAGCTCCAGCAGCTCGGCAAGACGTTGCTCGCCACCAACGAGCGCAGCGAGCAGCTGGTCGAGGGCCTGCTGCTGCTCGCCCGCAGCGACAACCAGATCGTCGAGCGCAAGCCCGTGGACCTCGCCGAGGTCGCCTCGCGCGCCATCGACCAGGTACACGCCGAGGCCGAGGCCAAAGGCGTGGAGATCCGCGGTGAGCGGGCCCCGGCCGTCGTCCAGGGCAACGGCGTGCTCCTGGAGCGGATCGCCCTGAACCTGGTCCAGAACGCCGTGCGGTACAACGTGGCCGAGGAAGGCTGGGTCGAGGTCACCACCGAGATCGAGAACGGTCAGGCGGTCCTGGTCGTCTCGAACACGGGTCCCATGGTTCCCGCGTACGAGATCGACAACCTCTTCGAGCCGTTCAGACGGCTGCGTACGGAGCGAACCGGCAGCGACAAGGGAGTCGGTCTCGGCCTGTCGATCGCCCGTTCCGTCGCGCGCGCCCACGGCGGCCGTATCATCGCGGAGCCCCGCGAAGGCGGCGGTCTCGTGATGCGTGTCACTCTGCCGATCTGACACACTTCGAGTACCAACCGGTTCCGTTCGCTTTGCGCGGAATTTCCGGATCCCGTTCCTGAGACGCTCATGTGTGATCGATCACAGGAGTGTGCATCCGGCGCTCTACTCTCCGTGATCGAGAAATCCATGGGAAAACCCGGAAAAGTCCGGGTTTCCGGGGCCCTGGATGACGGGAAGTACACGGGGTGGCACCCGTGAAGGGCGGTAGGAGGACCGTGTACGGTCCGGTTCGCCACCCAAAGCCGATCACTCGTGAGAGGGCCGGTTGGGTGTCGATTGAGTAACAGACCTTGATGTGAGGCAAAATCTCCGCCTCGGGTCGGGCACAAGTCCGGCCTCTCACGCGTTACGTGCGCTGGAGACACCGCAACCACCCAGAGGGGGAGAGCGACATGGCAACGGATTACGACACCCCACGCAAGACCGACGACGACGTCGATTCGGACAGCCTTGAGGAACTGAAGGCCCGCCGGAACGACAAGTCGACCTCGACGGTCGACGTCGACGAGTTCGAGGCCGCAGAAGGCCTGGAGCTGCCCGGCGCCGATCTGTCGAACGAGGAGCTCGCCGTTCGAGTCCTGCCCAAGCAGGCCGACGAGTTCACCTGCATGAGCTGCTTCCTCGTGCACCACCGCAGCCAGCTGGCCCGGGAGAAGAACGGTCAGCCGATCTGCCGCGACTGCGACTGAGATCGGTCGACGTGGCAGGCGACACACCGTCTCGGAAGCGACGCTTCCGGCTTCCTGGGAGGCCGGAGGCGGATCAGGGCGGCTCGAACCCGGTGGAGGTGGCCCAGGAGGCCACGGATGCCGAGCAGAGCACCTTCCTGCCCTCCCTCGGCGCACGTGACGACGAGCGGGGCCCCTCGGCCTCGCTCGAAGCTGCCAAGCCGGATCCGGAGGAGCAGGGCGCTTCACGTGACGGGCGCCGTGCGAACGTCGTCAAACGCGTCGCCGAACCGGCGCGCGTCCAGCTGGACCGTATGAAGCTCGACCGCGCGCGGATCGACGCCGTCAAACGCGGCGTGAAGCGTGGCGGCGAGAGCGCCAGAGCGGGCATCGGCTTTCTCGCCGACCGGATCATCGAGATCGCCCCGCGCGTCCCCGTCCGGGACCTGGCGACCCTGCGCAAGCACTTCCCCGGGCTCGGCCCCGAGCAGATCGCCGACAAACTCGTCGCGGGCGCCTGCAACGCCAGCTCGACCGTCGGCGCCGGCGTCGGAGCCGCGGCGATGCTGCCCGTACCCCCGGCGATGCCCGCCGAACTCGCGGCGGAGATCACCGGAGTCGCCGCGATCGAGCTCAAGCTCATCGCCGAGCTGCACGAGGTGTACGGCGTCAGGCCGCCCGGCACGCTCACCCAGCGGTCCACGGCCTATCTGACCTCCTGGACGGAGGAGCGGGGCATCGACCCCGGCAGGCCGACCACCGTCAACGCGGCGCTCGGCGGACAGCTCAAGCGCGAGCTGCGCCAGCAGATCATGAAGCGCATGGTGCGCAACCTGCCCAACCTGATGCCGTTCATGGTCGGAGCCGCCGTCGGCGCCCTGATGAACCGCCGCGACACCAGGAAGGTCGCCGAGCACGTCCGCAAGGACCTCCGCGCGCGCCAGGTGCCCTGGGCCGCCCTGGAAGGGCTGCCCCCGCTGGAGCAGCCCGAGAACCCCAAGGAGATCGGCTTCTAGGCTGCGAGGACCGTAGCCCCGCGGGGCTACCGGCCTTCGGCGCGGGCCGCCTCGACGGCCTCGACCAGACCCTCCGGGTCACGGCTGGACAGGTACACGTACGGCGTCGGGTCCCCGGGGTCCGCGACCTCGATCCTGACCGCGAGCGGCACATAGCTGCGCAGCAGCATGAAGGCGCGCGGATCGGCCTTGTACGAGCGCCAGGCACGCGCCTCCTCCGCGTCCAGCACCTCCGGCGTCCCCAGCGCCGCGACCGGGATCCGCGCGTCACCCGCGACCAGCGAACCGGCCACCACCCGGATCCGCACCGAGCCGTACGAGGACACGGCCACCGCCGCCAGCGCACCCGCGGCGATCACGCCGCCCAGCATCGGGACCGTACCCAGCGGGAACAGGACCAGGCCGCCGCTGAGACCCAGCAGAGCCGTGATGACCCACCAGGAGCCGGGAGCCGTCAGCCGCTCGTCGAAGCGCGGCGCGGCGGCCGGTGCGGCTGCCGGAACGGGGGAGGAGGCGGAAGGCTGCATGCGTCCAAGCTTGGCACGGCGCGACCCGCCCCTGGCCTCGCGGGTAAGGTCTGCGCCTGTGACCGCAACATCTCCCGCCCTCACCCCGCCGGCCGACGCCATACCGCCGGAACGCCACCCCGACGCGCCCGCCCCGGGCGAGCTGCTCGGCGCGCACTACGCGTACTGCTTCGGGTGCGGCGGCGGGCAGCCCCACGGGCTGCACCTGGAGGCACGGGCCGGCGAGGGCGTGAGCGTCACCGCCGAGTTCACCGTGACCTCCGACCACCAGGGCGCCCCCGGCCTCGCGCACGGCGGCGTCCTCGCCACCGCGCTCGACGAGACCCTCGGCTCGCTGAACTGGCTGCTGCGCGTCATCGCCGTCACCGGACGCCTGGAGACCGACTTCGCCCGGCCCGTCCCCGTCGGCACCGTCCTGCACCTGGAGGCCGAGGTCACCGCCGTGCACGGGCGCAAGATCTACTCGACCGCCGTCGGCCGGATCGGCGGGCCCGAAGGCCCCGTCGCCGTCCGTGCCGACGCCCTCTTCATCGAGGTCAAGGTCGACCACTTCATCGACAACGGCCGCCCGGAGGAGATCCAGGCCGCCATGTCCGACCCCGACCAGGTCCGGCGCGCCCGCGCCTTCGAGGTGAACCCCTGATGAGCAACCCCCCTCTCGACGTCCTGATCCGGCTTCTCGACCCGGACGTACCGATCCCCGCATACGAGCACCCCGGCGACGCCGGGGCCGATCTCGTGACCACCGAGGCGGCCGTCCTGGCCCCCGGGGAGCGGGCCGTGCTGCCCACCGGCGTCTCCATCGCGCTCCCGGACGGCTACGCCGCGTTCGTGCACCCCCGCTCCGGCCTGGCCGCACGGTGCGGAGTCGCCCTTGTGAATGCCCCAGGGACCGTGGATGCCGGGTACCGTGGAGAGATCAAGGTGATCGTGGTCAACCTGGACCCGCGCGAGAGCGTGCGGTTCGAACGGTTCGACCGGATTGCCCAACTGGTCGTCCAGCAGGTCGAGAAGGTGCGCTTCCACGAGGTGGCGGAGCTTCCCGGCTCGGCGCGGGCCGAGGGGGGCTTCGGGTCCACCGGCGGTCATGCCGCCGTGGACGGCGCAACGGGTGGGAATCGATACGCTTCGGTCGTATCCGACCGGGAAGGACAGTGACGTGTTCGGACGTCGCAAGAAGAGCGGTACCGCTGAGGACGCGGCGGGCGAGGCCGAGCAGGTCGTCGACGAGGTCGACACCGACGACACGGCTGGTACGCCGCGTCGGGTGAACCTTCCGCCGGCGCCCCGGCCCGACGGACCGTGGGACATCTCCGAGGTCTCCAAGCCGGAGGACGGCCGCGTGGACCTCGGGGGCATCTTCGTGCCCGGAGTCGAGGGCATGGAGCTGCGGGTCGAGGTGGCGGGCGACGCGATCGTCGCGGCCACCGTGGTGCTGCAGAACAGCGCCGTACAGCTGCAGGCCTTCGCCGCGCCGAAGAAGGAAGGCATCTGGGGCGAGGTCCGCGAGGAGATCGCCTCGGGCATCACCCAGCAGGGCGGTGTCATCGACGAGGTCGAGGGGCCGCTGGGCTGGGAGCTGCGGGCGCAGGTCCCGGTGCAGCTGCCGGACGGCACCGGCGGTGTGCAGCTGGTGCGTTTCGTGGGCGTCGACGGGCCCCGCTGGTTCCTGCGCGGAGTCATCTCCGGGCAGGGCGCGGTGCAGCCCGAGACCGCCGGTCTGCTGGAGCAGATCGTCCGGGACACCGTGGTGCTCCGGGGCGACGCCCCGATGGCGCCGCGCGACCCGATCGTCCTCAAGCTGCCCAACGACGCGCAGATGGTGCCGGACGGCGTGCAGCAGGAGGAGCAGGAGGGCTCCCGCTTCTCCGGAGGCATGGGCCAGCTCCAGCGCGGACCGGAGATCACCGAGGTCCGCTGACCCGGCTCCGTTCCGCTTCTTGATCGAGGCCGATGGGCCGTATTCCGAACTTCTTGTCCGGAATACGGCCCATCGGTGCGTTCCGGACCCTGGCCGGACGGGCCCCCAGCGGCACATACTGACGGGCGCACACGTTCGAAGAGGGGGAGCAGAGCATGAGTGAGAGCAGCGCCGCCGGATCCGGCACGGCGGTGGCCGCGGACCCGGCCGGCGGACCCATGGTCCGCGTCGAGGACCTGCGCCGCTCGTACGGTACGGGGGAGGCGGCCGTCCACGCGCTGCGCGGGGTCTCCTTCGACATCCCCCGCGGTGAGCTCGTCGCGCTCAAGGGCCGCTCGGGTTCCGGCAAGACCACCCTGCTCAACCTGGTCGGCGGCCTGGACAGCCCGGACGGCGGCCGGATCACCATCGACGGGACCGATCTCGCCGAGCTCGGCGAGAACGGGCTCCTGGAGCTGCGCCGCGACCGCGTCGGCTTCATCTTCCAGTCCTTCGGACTGATCCCGATCCTGACCGCCGCGGAGAACGTGGGCGTACCGCTGCGGCTGCGCAAGGCCGACCCCAAGGAGCGCGAGGAGCGGGTCGCCCTCCTCCTCGCCCTGGTCGGCCTCGCCGACCACGCGGCCCAGCGGCCCGGCGAACTCTCGGGCGGCCAGCAGCAGCGCGTCGCCATCGCCCGGGCCCTCGCCAACAAGCCGGCCCTGCTGATCGCCGACGAGCCGACCGGTCAGCTCGACGCGGAGACCGGCCTCGCGGTGATGCACCTGCTGCGCGCGGTGGTCCGCAGCGAGGGCGTCACGGCCCTGGTCGCCACCCACGACGCCCAGCTTCTGGGCCTCGCGGACCGCGTGCTGGAACTGAACGACGGCGAGATCATCGAGCACTGACGGGGCAAAGCCGTGGATATTGGATATCGGACGGTGGATATTGGATCCGATATCCACCGTCCGATATCCAATATCCAATCCCCTCGGCCGCGTCGCCGGCCGGGCGACCCCGGCCCATCAGGATCACGTCAATACAGCTGGTCGGGCCTGCCCCTGGTGCGGAATGTCCGATTCTCTGGACGTAAGGTCATGCCATGGGACGCGGCAAGCTACGGATCTACCTCGGCGCGGCACCGGGCGTCGGCAAGACGTACGCGATGCTCTCCGAGGGACACCGCCGGGTCGAGCGCGGTACGGACTGCGTCGTCGCCCTCGTGGAGCACCACGACCGGCTGCGTACCGAAGTGATGCTGCACGGCCTGGAGCAGGTTCCGCGCCGGACGCTCGAACACCGCGGCGCCACCTTCACCGAGATGGACGTCGATGCCGTCCTGGCCCGCCGGCCCGCCGTCGCGCTGGTGGACGAGCTGGCCCACACCAACGTGCCGGGTTCCCGGAACTCCAAGCGCTGGCAGGACGTCGAGGAGCTGCTCGCCGCCGGGATCGACGTCATATCCACCGTCAACATCCAGCACCTCGAATCGCTGGGCGACGTGGTCGAGTCGATCACCGGTGTGCGCCAGCAGGAGACCGTCCCGGACGAGGTCGTGCGCCGGGCGGACCAGATCGAGCTGGTCGACATGTCGCCCCAGGCGCTGCGCCGCCGCATGGCCCACGGCAACATCTACAAACCGGACCGGATCGACGCCTCCCTCGCCAACTACTTCCGCCCCGGCAACCTCACCGCCCTGCGCGAGCTTGCCCTGCTGTGGACCGCCGACCGGGTCGACGAGTACCTCCAGCAGTACCGGGGCGAGCACGGCATCCGCTCCACCTGGCAGGCCCGCGAGCGGATCGTCGTCGGCCTGACCGGCGGCCCCGAGGGCCGTACGCTCATCCGGCGCGCGGCACGCCTGGCCGAGAAGGGCGCGGGCGGCGAGGTGCTCGCCGTCTACATCGCCCGCAGCGACGGCCTCACCGCCGCCTCGCCGAAGGAGCTCGCGGTCCAGCGGACCCTGGTCGAAGACCTCGGCGGAACGTTCCACCACGTCATAGGCGACGACATCCCCTCCGGCCTGCTGGAGTTCGCGCGGGGCGTCAACGCCACCCAGATCATCCTCGGCTCCAGCCGGCGCAAGACCTGGCAGTACATGTTCGGGCCGGGCGTCGGCCAGACCGTCGCCCGCGAGTCCGGCCCCGACCTCGACGTCCACATCGTCACCCACGAGGAGGTCGCCAAGGGCCGCGGCCTGCCCGTCGCCCGGGGCGCCCGGCTCGGCCGCTCCCGGATCATCTGGGGCTGGCTGGTCGGCATCGGCGGCCCGGCCCTGCTCACCTTCATCCTCACCCACATCGACGCCGATCTGGGCCTTGCCAACGACATGCTGCTGTTCCTGGCGCTGACCGTGGCCTCGGCGCTGCTCGGCGGGCTCCGGCCGGCGCTGGCGTCGGCCGCCTTCGGATCGTTCCTGCTCAACTGGTTCTTCACCCCGCCGCTGCACCGGGTGACCATCGCCGACCCCAAGAACATCGTCGCCATCGCCGTCTTCTTCGGCGTCGCCGTGGCCGTGGCCTCGGTGGTCGACCTCGCCGCCCGGCGCACCCATCAGGCCGCCCGGCTCCGCGCCGAGTCCGAGGTGCTCTCCTATCTGGCCGGGAGCGTGCTGCGCGGCGAGTCCAGCCTGGAGGCCCTGCTCGAACGGGTCCGGGAGACCTTCTCCATGGAGTCGGTCGCCCTCCTCGAACGCGAAAATGACGTCGAGCCGTGGACCCGCGCGGCGAGCGTCGGCCAGCACCCCGCCGCCCGCCCCGAGGACGCCGACGTGGACATGCCCGTCGGCGAGCACCTGGCGCTCGCCCTGACCGGCCGCGTCCTGCCCGCCGAGGACCGGCGCGTGCTCGGCGCCTTCGCCGCCCAGGCCGCCGTAGCCCTGGACCGGCAGCGGCTCGTCGGCGAGGCGGAGCAGGCCCGCAAGCTGGCCGAGGGCAACAAGATCCGCACCTCCCTCCTCGCGGCCGTCAGCCATGACCTGCGTACCCCGCTCGCCGGCATCAAGGCCGCCGTCTCCTCCCTGCGCGCCGACGACGTCGACTGGTCCGAGGAGGACCGCGCGGAACTCCTCGCGGGCATCGAGGACGGCGCCGACCGGCTCGACCACCTGGTCGGTAACCTCCTCGACATGTCCCGGCTCCAGACCGGTACGGTCACCCCGCTGATCCGCCCCATCGACCTGGACGAGGTCGTCCCCATGGCGCTCGGCGGCGTGCCCGACGGGAGCGCGGAGCTGGACATTCCGGAGACCCTGCCGATGGTGTCGGTCGACAAGGGGCTCCTGGAACGGGTCGTCGCCAACATCGTCGAGAACGCCGTGAAGTACAGCCCCGACGGGATGCCGGTGAACGTCTCCGCCAGCGCCCTCGGCGACCGGGTCGAGCTCCGGGTCGTCGACCGGGGGCCCGGCGTACCGGACGAGACCAAGGAGCGGATCTTTGAACCGTTCCAGCGGTACGGGGACGCCCCGCGCGGCTCCGGTGTGGGCCTCGGCCTCGCGGTCGCCCGGGGCTTCGTCGAGGCCATGGGGGGCACCATCACCGCGGAGGACACCCCCGGCGGCGGACTGACGATGACGCTCACCCTCAAGGCCGTGACGAGGCACCCGCCGTCGTCGTCGGCCGCCGCAGACCTGCCCGCGCGGGTCACGTCGTGACCGCACGGTCCTCCCCGTATCCGCCGCCGTTCCCACCGATGCCCCGTACTTCCGGACGTACGAAGCCGTACGCAGCAGAGAGAGAAGGAAGCCTTCGATGACCCGGGTTCTCGTCGTCGACGACGAGCCGCAGATCGTCCGCGCGCTGGTGATCAACCTCAAGGCGCGGAAGTACGAGGTGGACGCGGCGCCCGACGGCGCCACCGCCCTTCGGCTCGCCGCCGAGCGCCACCCCGATGTGGTCGTCCTCGACCTCGGCCTGCCGGACCTCGACGGTGTCGAGGTCATCAAGGGGCTGCGCGGCTGGACCCGCGTGCCGATCCTGGTGCTCTCGGCACGCCAGACCTCCGACGAGAAGGTCGAGGCGCTCGACGCGGGTGCCGACGACTACGTCACCAAGCCCTTCGGGATGGACGAGCTCCTGGCCCGGCTGCGCGCCGCCGTGCGGAGGGCCGAGCCGGTCGGCGGCGGGGACGACGGCGTGGTGACGGTCGAGACGGAGGACTTCACGGTCGACCTGGCGGCGAAGAAGGTCCACCGGGACGGGCGGGACGTCCGCCTCACCCCCACCGAGTGGCACCTGCTCGAAGTACTCGTCCGCAACGCCGGGCGCCTGGTGAGCCAGAAGCAGCTCCTGCAGGAGGTCTGGGGCCCGTCGTACGGCACCGAGACCAACTATCTGCGGGTGTACATGGCGCAGCTGCGGCGCAAGCTGGAGGCCGACCCCTCGCACCCGAGGCACTTCGTGACCGAGCCGGGCATGGGCTACCGCTTCGAGCACTGATGCACCGATGCACTGATGCTTTGATGCGCTGATCCCGACCCCGGTCTCGCCGGACATATCCGGGCCGGTTCCGCTGTCGGCGGGGGCCGGTACGCTTTCTGTATGAGTGCCGCACCCCGTACAGAGAAGCCGGCCGGACGCTTCCGCCGGATGCTCGACCGGTTGTCCACCTCGCAGGAGGAACTGGAGTCCGAAGAGCTCCGGGAGGACGCCGAGGCGTCGGGCTGCACGCGCATCTGCGACTGCTCCGACCGCCAGATAGTCAAGGTGACTGGTACCTTGCGCACGGTCACGCTGCGTCCTCGGGCGGGCGTGCCCGCCCTCGAGGCCGAGCTGTTCGACGGCTCGGCCCCGCTGGACGTGGTGTGGCTCGGTCGGCGGTCCATCGTGGGCATCGAGCCGGGCCGCAAGCTGATCGCCTCCGGCCGGATCTCCATGAGCCACGGCCGACGGGTCCTCTTCAACCCCAAATACGAGCTCCGACCGCTCGGACAGGAGTAGCCGGTGACGTCGTTCGACAAGCCGACGACGGATCAGACGGATCCGACGGATCAGGACGCACAGGACTCCCGGGACGCCCGGGACGGCTTGGGCGCCCAGCAGGACCAGGCGTCGAAGGAGGTCACGGAGGCCGCCCTCTTCGAGGCCTTCGGCGGCCTGCGGGGCATGATCGAGACGGTCCTGCCCGGCCTGCTCTTCGTCACGATCTTCACGATCAACAAGGACCTGCGCATCTCGGCGATCGCGGCGCTGGCGGTCTCCCTGCTCCTGGTCGCCGTCCGGCTGATCCGCCGGGACACCGTCAAGCACGCCTTCAGCGGCGTCTTCGGCGTGGCGTTCGGTGTGGTCTTCGCGATGATGACCGGCAACGCCAAGGACTTCTACCTGCCGGGCATGCTGTACACGCTGGGCCTGGCCCTCGCGTACATCATCACCACGATCGCCGGTGTGCCGCTGATCGGCCTCATCCTGGGCCCGGTCTTCAAGGAGAACCTCTCCTGGCGGACCCGTAACCCCGGCCGCAAGAAGGCGTACGCCAAGGCGAGCTGGGCGTGGGGCCTGATCCTGCTCGGCAAGTGCGCGATCCTCTTCCCGCTGTACTGGTGGGCGGACACGACGCAGCTCGGCTGGGTCCTGGTCGCGCTGAAGATCCCGCCGTTCCTGCTCGCGGTGTACCTGACGTGGGTCTTCCTGGCGAAGGCCCCGCCGCCGATCGACGTCTTCGCCGAGATGGAGGCGGAGGAGGAGGCCGAGAAGGCCCGCAAGGCCGCCGCGCGGCAGCCGGAGGCGTAAGCCGTCCTGAAACGGAGAAGGGCCCGGGACCTAGCAAGGTCCTGGGCCCTTCTGCGCGTCCCGGTCAGGACAAGGCGCGCGCGTGGTCGTTGTGCCCACCCGTTCCTCCCCCTAGGGCTTCGCCCTGGGGGCATGCGGAACGACTGCCCACAACGACCTGCGTCAGCTCGTCGGTGCGCCCTCGTCGCGGCGGACCGACAGGAGGTCCTCCAGCTGTTCCTCGCGGGCCTGCGCGGCCACGAAGAGGAGCTCGTCGCCGGCCTCCAGGGTCTCCTCCGGGCTCGGGGTCAGGACCCGAGAGCCGCGGATGATGGTCACCAGCGAGGTGTCCTGCGGCCAGGCCACATCGCCCACGGCCGTGCCCGCGATCGCCGACTCCGGCGGCAGCGTCAGCTCCACCAGGTTCGCGTCGCCGTGGCTGAAGCGGAGCAACCGGACCAGGTCGCCGACGCTCACCGCCTCCTCCACCAGGGCCGACATCAGTCGCGGCGTCGAGACGGCGACGTCCACGCCCCACGACTCGTTGAACAGCCACTCGTTCTTCGGGTTGTTCACCCGGGCGACGACACGCGGCACGCCGTACTCGGTCTTCGCGAGCAGCGAGACGACGAGGTTCACCTTGTCGTCGCCGGTGGCCGCGATGACCACGTTGCAGCGCTGCAGCGCCGCCTCGTCCAGCGAGGTGATCTCGCAGGCGTCGGCCAGCAGCCACTCCGCCTGCGGCACCCGCTCCACCGAGATGGCGGTGGGTGCCTTGTCGATCAGCAGGATCTCGTGACCGTTCTCCAGGAGCTCACCCGCGATGGACCGGCCCACCGCGCCCGCGCCCGCGATAGCGACACGCATCAGTGACCGCCCTCCTCAGGACCCTCGGCGAAGGCCGCCTCGACCTTGCCGATCTCGTCGATACGCATCATCACGTGCACGAGGTCGCCCTCCTGCAGCACCGTCTGCGAGGACGGGATGACCGCCTCGCCCAGCCGGGTGAGGAACGCCACGCGCACCCCCGTCTCGTCCTGCAGCTTGCTGATCTTGTGGCCGATCCACGCCGCGGAGGTGTGCACCTCCGCCAGCTGCACGCCACCGCTGGGGTCGCTCCACAGCGGCTCCGCGCCGGACGGCAGCAGCCGCCGCAGCATCTGGTCGGCGGTCCAGCGGACCGTCGCGACCGTCGGGATGCCGAGCCGCTGGTAGACCTCGGCGCGCCGGGGGTCGTAGATCCGGGCCGCCACGTTCTCGATGCCGAACATCTCGCGCGCGACCCGCGCCGCGATGATGTTCGAGTTGTCGCCGCTGCTCACGGCCGCGAAGGCGCCGGCCTCCTCGATCCCCGCCTCACGCAGGGTGTCCTGGTCGAATCCGACGCCGGTGACACGGCGCCCGCCGAAACCGGAGCCCAGGCGGCGGAAAGCCGTCGGGTCCTGGTCGACGACCGCGACGGTGTGCCCCTGCTGCTCCAGGGTCTGCGCGAGAGCGGCTCCCACTCGCCCGCAGCCCATGATGACGATGTGCACGTCCCCTTACCCCGCACTCCTGATCGCCTTACTGACCTGCGAAAACACCCTGCTCACAACTTTCCTCACCCGACTGGCCCGGGCCGTGGCGGGCAGCGCCCTGCCGAGCTGCCCGATCCGAGCTTATGCGGCAACGCCTGACGGGACCGCATCCGAGGTACCGCCAGGGAGATTCGGTGCGGATTGGGGGTCGCGGTGAGCATGGCGCTTTTCGAACGCTTACGATCCTCTCCGTGTCCAAACTGACCGACCTGCCCAAACGGATCTTGATCGGACGGGCTCTGCGCAGCGACAAGCTCGGGGAGACCCTGCTCCCGAAGCGCATCGCCCTCCCCGTCTTCGCCTCCGACCCGCTGTCCTCGGTGGCGTACGCACCCGGTGAGGTGCTGCTCGTTCTGTCGATCGCGGGTCTGTCGGCCTACCACTTCAGCCCGTGGATCGCGCTGGCCGTCGTCGTGCTGATGTTCACGGTCGTCGCCTCCTACCGGCAGAACGTGCACGCCTATCCGAGCGGCGGCGGCGACTACGAGGTCGCCAACACCAACCTCGGCCCGAAGGCCGGACTGACCGTTGCCAGCACGCTGCTCGTCGACTACGTCCTGACCGTCGCCGTCTCGATCTCCTCCGGAATCGAGAACCTCGGCTCGGCCATCCCGTTCGTCGTCGAGAACAAGGTCCTCTGCGCGGTCGCCGTCATCCTGCTGCTGACGCTGATGAACCTGCGCGGGATGAAGGAGTCGGGCAGCCTCTTCGCCATCCCGACGTATGTCTTCGTCGTCGGCGTCTTCATCATGATTGCCTGGGGCGCGTACAAGGGGATCGTCCTCGACGAGACCATGAAGGCCCCCACCGCCGACTTCGAGATCAAGCCCGAGCAGGAGGGCCTGGCCGGCTTCGCGCTGCTCTTCCTGCTGCTGCGGGCCTTCTCCTCCGGCTGTGCGGCCCTCACCGGCGTCGAGGCGATCTCCAACGGCGTACCCGCCTTCCGCAAGCCGAAGTCGAAGAACGCGGCGACCACGCTGCTCCTCATGGGCGTCCTGGCCGTCACCATGTTCTGCGGCATCATCTTCCTGGCGATGGCCACCGACGTACGGATGGCCGAGAAGCCCGCCCAGGACCTGCTGCTGAACGGCGTGCCGGTCGGCGAGAGCTACGTTCAGAACCCGGTCATCTCCCAGGTCGCCGCGGCCGTCTTCGGCGACGGAACGTTCTTCTTCGTACTCCTCGCCGCGGCCACGGCGCTCGTCCTCTTCCTGGCCGCCAACACGGCGTACAACGGCTTCCCGCTCCTCGGCTCGATCCTCGCGCAGGACCGGTACCTGCCGCGCCAGCTGCACACCCGCGGCGACCGGCTCACCTTCTCCAACGGCATCGTGCTCCTCGCCGGCGCCGCCATGCTCCTTGTGTGGGTCTACGGGGCCGACTCGACGAAGCTGATCCAGCTGTACATCGTCGGCGTCTTCGTCTCCTTCACCCTCAGCCAGACCGGCATGGTCCGGCACTGGAACCGGCACCTGAAGACCGAACGGGACCCGGCCAAGCGCCGCCGCATGATCCGCTCCCGCGCGATCAACGCCTTCGGCGCCTTCTTCACCGGCCTCGTCCTCGTCGTCGTCCTCGCGACGAAGTTCATGCACGGCGCCTGGGTGGCCCTGCTCGGCATGGTGATCTTCTACGGGACCATGACCGCGATCCGGCGGCACTACGACTCGGTGGCGGAGGAGATCGCCGCGGCCGAGGAGCGCCCGGACGAGTACGTCCGCCCCTCCCGCGTCCGTTCCGTCGTCCTCGTCTCCAAGCTGCACAAGCCGACGCTGCGCGCCCTCGCATACGCCAAGCTGCTGCACGCCAGCGAGCTGGAGGCGCTGAGCGTCAACGTCGACCCGGCCGAGACCAAGGCGCTGCGGGAGGAGTGGGACCGGCGCGGGATCAACGTACCGCTCAAGATCCTCGACTCGCCGTACCGCGAGATCACCCGGCCGGTCATCGAGTACGTGAAGAACATCCGCCGCGAGAGCCCGCGGGACGCCGTCTCGGTCTACATCCCCGAGTACGTCGTCGGCCACTGGTACGAGCACCTGCTGCACAACCAGAGCGCCCTGCGGCTCAAGGGCCGGCTGCTCTTCACCCCGGGCGTGATGGTCACCTCGGTCCCGTACCAGCTCCAGTCCTCCGAGGCCGCGCGGAAGCGGGCCAGGAAGCGGCAGGACTGGAACGCGCCGGGATCGGTGCGACGCGGCCCGGTCGAGAAGCGTCCGAAGGAACCGGCCGGAAAGAGCACGTAGACTGGT
>NZ_JAUPWM010000106.1:0-843 GCF_032436795.1 Streptomyces sp. P9(2023) | reverse complement strand
AGCCTCTTTTTCTTACGTGTCCTTCCATAATTATCTTTCCTTTCTTCGTTTTGTATCATTCAAGCCTAAAAATATACAAACTGGTGTTCGTTTTGTGAGTAAAAAGAAAAGGCCGAAGCCGTTTCTTGTGATATAATTGGTTGTATATGGAAACAACCAATTGGAGGTGTATTACATGATTTCAATCAATGAGTTCCCTCAATACGAGATTGAGGGCGATACAGTACAAGATTTAATTAATCTCTTAGTAAAACTCGATCCTAACAAAAAACTTTACTTTCTAAAGGTTTCATACGATGGCAATGAAGTGCGCGACGTATACAATTTAACTCCTACAAAAAGCGAAACTATAGACGGTACTGAAGACGGATATACTATTGTTCTCTAAAGTATTCAGAATTTACAATGAGTTCTGTAATGTCTTTTCTCTTGTTCAACCTATTGTTTATAGCTAACAAATCATCAAAGGAAGGCAGATTATCATCCGAAAAATCAGTATTCAAAGATAGACTAGTATATACATCAGATGAGATTACTAGTGCGCTTGGATATTTTTCTTGTAACAGCCTTACTTTACTAGCATTAAAAATCCAGATTGCAGGAAATAAAAGCGCAGGGTCATCTTCCGGCGAACTAGGTATTTCTTTAAAATCCTGATAAATTGTGCGGATATAGTCGTAAATTCGATAGCCCATATCTGCACATTCTTTCTTCGTGATAATTTTCCCTGCGTGGTAGACATTATTTCTAAGTTTCTTATCGTCATCGTCAATATATTTTTTATTTGAATTTTTCTTATCCTTCACATCGAGCTTAAAGAGCATGACAAGCGATTAGATGGCC
>NZ_JAUPWM010000270.1:0-336 GCF_032436795.1 Streptomyces sp. P9(2023) | reverse complement strand
GCGTTACCCTAATTTTGTTCTATATAGAGATTTGCTCCTTTTTTTTGGTAATGCAATTTTTCGCTGCTTATTACTCAGGCCAAACTCATTTAATATACTAAAAAATAGAATCAATGGTTTTTTTAATAGAGGAATTTAATCAATGAAAGTAGCCCTCATCACCGGCATCACCGGCCAAGATGGTTCATACCTAGCAGAGTTTTTATTAGAAAAAGGCTATGAAGTCCACGGTATTATCCGCCGTGCCTCTTCTTTTAATACCGAGCGTATCGACTCTGCGATTGCCAACTCTAGTAATATCCATCTTCACTACGGTGACTTAACCGATTCTTCGAA
>NZ_JAUPWM010000269.1:0-336 GCF_032436795.1 Streptomyces sp. P9(2023) | reverse complement strand
GCCCTACGCTGTCACACGCATTCCGGGCAATCATTGTAATTAGTTTGAAAACCTTGTTGCCAACCTTAAACAGAAAATGAAAGCCAAATTTACTGCTGCTAATTAAAGCATTAGGTTGGAACAATTAATTCAGCGCAGGATTACATCACAAACTGGCGTTGATAAGCAAACACTTCCCAACCAACAAAACGTGACAAACCTCACACTAAAAGCAATCATCAAGCTCATGAATGGTTATTTTATCAACTAAATTATCATTAACAGGTATTGTGTTTACAAATGCTTTTTTTTGTACTTACAATGGGCGCGGAATGCCTGTCATTTCATAACATCGAT
>NZ_JAUPWM010000268.1:0-337 GCF_032436795.1 Streptomyces sp. P9(2023) | reverse complement strand
ACACACTGACCGAGCGCATCGCCGACGCCATCAACCACCTCGCGATCATCGCCGACAGCGTCCCGCTGCACACCGTCGCCGCCCACCTCAGCAGCGCCGGGGCAGGCATGTGCGACGAACTCGCCGGATTCGTGGCACTGCGAGACGGGGCGCATGTCCGAAACGCCGCGCCATTCACGCCACGCGCCACGGAGAGCGACGAACAGGGCCGGGGTGGTACCTGTGGACCCCCAGACCGAGATAGGCCCGCAGAATCGCGCATACGGCAGCTCGCCACCATCGAGGACAGTGATGAGTGACCGCCTGTCCGAGCAGATCGCCCGTAGCCTCAACCACC
>NZ_JAUPWM010000267.1:0-337 GCF_032436795.1 Streptomyces sp. P9(2023) | reverse complement strand
CATTCCGCTTTCGCCACCATCCGCCCCGGTCCCCGAGGAAACGCCGCCCGAGGTGCCCTCGGCAATCTCGCGCCGGCCCAGCGTCACCTGAAGCTCGACCTCTTTGCCCTCGCGCAGGACGGTCACATCCACCGCCTTGCCCACCGGCGCATCCGCCACGCGCCGCACCAGTTCGCGCGTGTCCTTCACCTCACCGCCGGCGAATTTCACGATCACATCCCCGGCGCGCATCCCGGCATCCGCAGCCGGCCCCTCGGGCACATCGCTGACCATCGCGCCCTGCTCCGAGGCAATGCCCAGCGCCTCGGCCATTTCCGGCGTCACGTTCTGGATCTTC
>NZ_JAUPWM010000266.1:0-337 GCF_032436795.1 Streptomyces sp. P9(2023) | reverse complement strand
CATGTCGTTACCGCCTTACAACACCCAAGGCACCGAGCGAAAGGTTAATGACCGTACTGCAAAGTGGATAGGCAAGGATACGCCACTCGAAACACTTCCCTACATAGCAATATGGACAACCAATAGTGAGGGTCGACGTGCGTGGCTGCCTGGTTGGCTCGCTTCTCAGACAGATATGCTTTCAGAAGATTGGGTAATTGTAGATTCCAACTAAGGAGGTGATCGGGCTGTACCTGGCCCACTATCTCGTCGCAGCGAAACGAAACGACTGCAGCTTCTTACTTACCGGGAGGTAACGCAGAAGGGAAAGGCCCCAATCGGGGCCTTTTTTCATGCT
>NZ_JAUPWM010000265.1:0-337 GCF_032436795.1 Streptomyces sp. P9(2023) | reverse complement strand
CTTAATTTAGGGTCTGTTTCATTTCTTTCAATTTTTGATATTTGCCCAAGTCTAATTCCACAGTTGTTTGCAAGTTCACTTTGAGTCCATCCTTTATCTCTTCTTATACGCTTTAAATTTTCACCTATAGACATCAAAAAAGCCTCTTATTCATCTTGTAGAATGAATTATAACCCTATATATTTCTATTTTGATTCCGATTGCTCCTGTAGGGCTATCTAAATTCATCCTTCAGGACTATTGACAGGGTTTTTGTGTACTTCATTGATCAGCTATTCATACAACAAGATCATCCTGACGGTGGGCTTCCCTTCGTTGGTACTCATGTTATTGAAAG
>NZ_JAUPWM010000264.1:0-289 GCF_032436795.1 Streptomyces sp. P9(2023) | reverse complement strand
CGGAAAGACCGACTAACCTTATTTCTATCTTCGAGTTTCATATAAACAACCTCTTTTGAATACGCCTATTAATACCATACGAATAATTTAGTGGCAACTGACGCGCGGATTTAAATTTAGTAGATCACAAAACTTTCTTTCCGCTTGTCTCTCGGTCGTCATATAAGAAACGGATCCTTTCCCCGCCGAAACGGGGCCCCTTTCCGTTTCTTACATAACAACCGAGCTATGAAAAAAATCTCAACTCACACATATGCTTCTTTATGGAAGTTGGTCAAAAAGAAAAAGT
>NZ_JAUPWM010000105.1:0-879 GCF_032436795.1 Streptomyces sp. P9(2023) | reverse complement strand
GCATTGCGTGTCTTTTCTGTTGACTAAACACGCATTGCGGGGACGATATGACCCATCCTCCCTATTTTTAGGCAAGGAACCTCGCAAAGACTCTTCCACAGGCTATCGTGGAGTTAGCCGGTATTATACCCGCAAAACTAAGCAGGAGCGCTATCGGGCGTGGATTACCGTAGGTGGCAAGCGGTATTACAAGAGCGGCTTTTTGACCGCCAGCGATGCTTACTACCAGGGCCGTGTTTTGTTGGAGCAACAACATCTCGGAAAGGAGAGCCAATGAATAAAAATTTTATACAGGCTGTATTGTTGGCGCTGGTCATCATACTGCTGATTTATGTCAGTACCTATGATGACAACAAAGCCTTTATCATCAAAGGAGTGCTGCCATTTATCATTTTATACGCATTCGTTTTTTACGATTTAGAGTTTGGCAACAAAAAGAAATAGATGCCCCCGGGATAATCCCGAGGGCTATTTTTTTGAATTGATCTATGTACTGCCCCGGAAGTCCGGGGCTATTTTTATTTGACAAGCTCGGCGATTTTTTTAATATATTTGATTTGATCAGCATTTGTATGTTCCCAAGTGTCATAACCCGCTTTGTCCATCATCATCTTGATCGCATCTAGTTCTTTAGGATTACTGACATGTGTATACTGATTCCCCACTTGCCGCCTTCTTTAAATAATAACATCACATTTCCTTCTCTCTTTTTAGTTTTGTTCGTTTCAATCGTAAAACCCTGCTCTACATCATTTTTAAATTGCGCACGGCTAATGCCCCATTTAGCTAAATATGGATAGGGGTCCGTGTGATCACTACCGTTGTTCGGTTGGTTGTACGTGCAGTATTCATGAGTTTTGATCCCTTCCAATGCTGGGC
>NZ_JAUPWM010000263.1:0-339 GCF_032436795.1 Streptomyces sp. P9(2023) | reverse complement strand
CTCAACACCACGCTCGCGCAGGACGTGGCAGCCGGACGCGCCGAATGGGTGGACCCCGACCGAGCAGGCCTCCTGCCCTACCTGTGGACCTGGTGCCGAGACATCGAGGCCGACGCCCTCGACGCCGGCCACCACCCCGACGACCTGCCCGACACCGTCGCAGGCTGCTGCGCATGGCTCACCACCTGGCTCAACTTCGCCCAGACCCTGCCCCAGTGGGACGAGCTGGTGTGGGGCATCGACCGCTGCTGGCGCAACACCCGTGCCGCCACCCGAGGAGTCCGCGACGACGACCCACCCCGACACGCCCGATGCAACCGCTGCCACATCGGCACCCTC
>NZ_JAUPWM010000262.1:0-339 GCF_032436795.1 Streptomyces sp. P9(2023) | reverse complement strand
TGCGGCGGCACCGATCCGGCCCACCACCATCCCCCCCGACGCACCCCACACCAGCCCCACACGGTCACCGACGACCGGCACACCACCGACATGCGGCACCGTCACGCGACCCGCAGAGGTGGTCACCGTCACCACACCCGCACCTGTCGAGGACACGATGCCCTCACCGGGACGCGGAGACCGGAGACCGACCACATGCCACACACCCTCTGAGCGGAGCAGCAGCACCCGATCCCCCACCACCAGCGGGGTCGGTAGCCACGACAGCGGCGACACCTCAGACCCCAGCACCGACACCAGTAGTGCCGGGGATGTGGACACCACCTCACCGGCCACAGC
>NZ_JAUPWM010000261.1:0-341 GCF_032436795.1 Streptomyces sp. P9(2023) | reverse complement strand
GTTTTTTAATGGTCAGCCTAAAGGCTTAACCAAAACGCCGCATGAACCACCGCACTTGATGCGTTTACCTGTGGAAGTTTTAGTCGCACTTTGCCTGATTGTCGGTATAGCCCCTGCGCTAGTCGTTGGCGGTTTATTGCAAGCCGCGTCGTCAGCGGTGTTGGCTGGTCCATTACCAGAATATAGTCTAGCTATCTGGCATGGCTTTAATTTGCCGTTGTTAATGAGTGCGGTAGCACTGGCTGGCGGTGTATTTATGTATGTGAAGCGTAAGCAATTGTTTGACTTCCAAAATGCCTTGCCAGGTATTGATACCTTAAATATTTTTGAGCGGGTGATTA
>NZ_JAUPWM010000260.1:0-341 GCF_032436795.1 Streptomyces sp. P9(2023) | reverse complement strand
CGATGGTTCCGATCAAGGAACACTCTTTTGACGAAGCAGCAAGTCAGGTCTGACTATCACTTACGGAACATCTCATCAGGAGAAGCAATCCGTATCCTTCAGTTTCATCATGGCATGACCTACATGGAAGCCATGCGTTTTCTTGGAATGGTTCACTAATGGACAAGATCAACGAATACACAAGCGAGTACGTCTATTACGGCGACAACGGTGTTTACACACCGTCTGAAGCAGAGCGTGAAATGCTCGTAGACTTCGCTCATGGCCTTCTTGCAGAACTGTCTGAAGATATGCAGGTACGCGCTACAGCAATTCAGTATGCTTCCACTATCGGGCATGGC
>NZ_JAUPWM010000259.1:0-342 GCF_032436795.1 Streptomyces sp. P9(2023) | reverse complement strand
CTCCACGTCACTACGCCCCACACATCAAGTTCCACATCCTCTGGAACCATAATTGGAGCGTTCTCCGGATTGCCAGAGTGAAGTTCAAAGCGGCCACGCACGCGGCGCAACTGCTTCACCGTGAACCCGCCCTCCCACAGCACCATCGCGATATCACCGTGTCGTGGCGTCTTGCTGCGATCCACGACCAGGGTGTCACCCGTTGCGTAGACAACCCCGTGGCTACCTTCTTCGTTGAGGCCGACACCGGCACTTCCCCTACAACAACGCCGAGAACATCCACATACAGCGCGCCGAAAACGACGACTACTGCCGCTGGGTCACCTACCAACAACCCCGCCG
>NZ_JAUPWM010000258.1:0-342 GCF_032436795.1 Streptomyces sp. P9(2023) | reverse complement strand
CATCATTAAATACGCTTGCAGCTCAGCTTTACGAGTCTCGACCAATTGCTCGCGATATTGGGTTAATTCTTGCTCAAGTGCACGCGCATTACTCCAATAATTCACCATGGTCATTAAGCCAGTGATCAGCACCAATGGAATCAGCGTCAGTAATAGCAATTTGGTTCTGCTCTTTAACGAGGTCATTCGGTTATCCTAATTGATTTGTTGTTGCTTTTATGATGCATAAAAAATCGTAATATATCTGTGAGTGTCCGTGAAATTTGACGATATTTAGGCCAACCAGTTGGTTTTTTGCTCTGCGTAAAGTGAGAAAATCCTCATAACTATTGATAAGCCATA
>NZ_JAUPWM010000104.1:0-854 GCF_032436795.1 Streptomyces sp. P9(2023) | reverse complement strand
GCGGATCGCGACATCGACCGTCGACGCCCACCACGCGTCGGCGCGGTCGTGGTAGTCGGCGGGGGTGGTGGTAGAGTCTGTCATGTTGAGCTTCCTTTCGGGATTGCGTGGCCCTCGTCGTGACAGCGGCGGGGGCCGATTATTTGTGGTCAGCGGGTGGCTGACCTGCTGATGAGGCGCTCTACCTGATCGGCGGAGAAGACGACGCGCCCCTGTGGTTTGCCGGTCGGCTTGTGGCGGCGCAGCTTCCCGTCGCGGGCCAGCTTGTCGACGGTCCACGTTGATACGCCCATGAGGTCCGCGACGTCGGCGCGGGTCAGCCAGCGGCGATTGGTCATAGGTTGATCCCCTCGGCGCGGAGGGAGTCCTGGAGGTTCTCGCGCAGGTCATTGAGCGCGTCCACGGCGGTGTCAACGATGGCCACCTGCTCCTCACTGAGGACGTCGAGGGCGGCTGAGCCGTCCAGCATTGCGGTGGCACTCCCGATCCTGTGGATTGACTCAGCGAGTTGCGCGATGCGCTGGACCCGGTGCTGGTCGGGGGTGGTCATGCCGCTGCTCCCACGAGCCGATCCTCAGCGCGGGCGATGATCACCGACACGGGGACGCCCACGACGGCCGCCAGCGTGTCTAGTTCGGCCACCGTGAAAGGTGAGCCTCCGGAGAGACGGCGAGTGAGCGTGGTTCGCGGTATCCCGGTCCTGTCAGCGACGCCCAGTACGGTGAGACCGGCGTCGGTCATCGCCTCCGAGACCACGACTGCGGTCATCTCGGTGACCGTTCGGGGTGGTTTGGTGTCCATATGGTCACCCTATGACACAGGGAACGGTGACGCAACCCCTTTGGTCAAAAAAT
>NZ_JAUPWM010000257.1:0-344 GCF_032436795.1 Streptomyces sp. P9(2023) | reverse complement strand
TTGGTAAAAAGTGGAGATCCCTAAAGCAAAACTAACCAACCCTAAAGCTTGAGCCAGTGATAAATCTACCATCATCTTCTCGAATACTTATGTGTGATTAACGTGCTAACCAACCACCATCAACGGCAATCGTGTAACCATTGATATAATCAGAGGCTGAAGAGGCTAAAAAGATAACCGGGCCAGCTAAGTCATTCGGTGTTCCCCAGCGACCGGCTGGAATGCGGTCAAGAATTTCTTTACTGCGTTCTTCATCAGAGCGAAGAGCTGCAGTATTGTTGGTAGCCATGTAACCTGGAGCAATCGCGTTGACATTTACGTTGTGCTGAGCCCATTCATTGGCC
>NZ_JAUPWM010000256.1:0-344 GCF_032436795.1 Streptomyces sp. P9(2023) | reverse complement strand
GCCACGCAATGAACTCGGCGCTCATGCGCCACCACCTCCACTCAGGACACTCACACCGATACGGAACACCCGGATCGACACGGCAGCGACGACACCCGCAACCACGATGCCAATGGCGATGCCGACCATCGCCCACGGCACCGCGAACGAGACTGCTGACATGTGGTGCGTAACCCCCTGCATGGCTGCGCACGCCTCCTGGAGTTGCGGGGGTGCTTCGGGCACCATCGCGTTGATAGCGCCCCAAAGCCCCCGTGAGGCGCTGGACATCTGATGCACCAACTGCTCTTCTATGGTCATGTTGATGTCTCCGTAGGTGTAGCGACGCCAAGGGCACCCAGAAC
>NZ_JAUPWM010000255.1:0-345 GCF_032436795.1 Streptomyces sp. P9(2023) | reverse complement strand
CGAGAATTTCCGCATGGCTTGTGGATCCTGCCGGCGCTTTTTCTCTCGGTGGTGTTCATGGCCGGGATAATCTTGTTGATGTGGTGGTGATGGAAAATTTGTTTGTCATTCCCACGACATTTGAACGGGGCCTTACAGGCGGCGATATGACGATGATCTGGCGGCCCGGTGTTGCCGCCCCGGTTCTGGTTGGCGACACCATCCACATCAGCGCCTCTCATGCTCCCCAGGCGGTCGAGATCATCAATGTCGAACATGTGACCTTCGTTCTGACCGATCTGATTGAGGGCCATATCGCGTCCGTCGAGATGAACGGCCGCCCGATCCATCAGGAGCTGATCCATC
>NZ_JAUPWM010000254.1:0-345 GCF_032436795.1 Streptomyces sp. P9(2023) | reverse complement strand
TCGCCCGAGGCCATCGCCGACTTCTACCTGGAACGAGGCGTCAAGGCGGTCATCATCAAGCTGGGCCCAGAAGGCAGTTATTATCGAGGAGTGCTGGGCGGCCAGCTGGAAAGCTTTAGCGTGCCCGGCCAGCCGGTTGCCACCGTGGTCGATACGGTCGGCGCCGGTGACGGCTTTGCCGTCGGTGTGATCAGTGCGCTGCTGGATGGTCTGCCCCACCTAAAGGCACTGCAGCGCGGCAACCTGATCGGTGCTCTGGCGTTGAAAGTGTTTGGCGACATGGAGGGCATGCCGACCCGCCAGAAGCTCATTCAGCTGGAGCAGCCCTTACACCACCACCCCGTC
>NZ_JAUPWM010000253.1:0-346 GCF_032436795.1 Streptomyces sp. P9(2023) | reverse complement strand
CATTTGCTGGTATCACGGCAGTTGGTGCTATATTATGGGTTTTTCTTACTCAGTTTGACCGGTTGTTAATGTCAAAATATTTAACCTTAGAAGAGTTTGGTTATTTTTCTTTAGTTGTTACAATATCTTCCGGTATTATGATGTTGTCAGGTCCGGTTTCGACCGCTATTTTACCTAGATTAACTGCACTTTATAACAGCGATAACAGAAACCAAATGGTAGAATTATTTATAAAAGCTACGAGTTTAGTCTCAGTGACAATTCTTCCTATTGCTGTTATGATTATATGCATGCCAGAAACAATCCTATATTTTTGGACTGGAAATTTAGAGGTGGCTTCTTGGGG